>JAUNLY010000130.1 GCA_030532025.1 Eubacteriales bacterium | reverse complement strand
ATATTTTTAATTAATTTTTAGGCCTTCACCCATGCGGCGCTCGGGGAAATATATTTCTATGTCTTCAGGGTTTGGGGCGACTTTGCCTTCTTTTTTGAGGGCTTCGCACAACAGCGGCAGACGCTCTTTAAGGCCTTTTATAAAAAAGCGTTCCTTAATAGCCGTGCGGCGGCGCAAGCAGAAAAGCTTGTGCTGGAGTGCAACGCCGGATGATGATCCGAAGGCGTTTGTAATTTCCATCTCAGGTGTCATGGAGAACTTGTGTATATCGTCTGCGATGGATTTTCTTAGCACTTCCACGTCTTTTTCGTTGGCGTTTTTAATTAGCCATTCCGCTTTTGCATCGCTGTCGGGTAGCGTTAAAGTGCGTTCCTGACGTAATTTGCCGGCTATATCACCTTCTTCCTCGCTTAAACCCATAATGCCCGTTAATACCAACATGGCATCTGCAAACTGGGCGCGGTCGTTTATACGGTCGGACGCAAGCAGGTCGTAAGCGTCAATGAGTGGCAGAACATGCTCAAAATCCCCCTGCATTGAAGTGCCGTTTGGGTATAAGACCATGGGCAGATTTTCAAAGCCGTGTAGCTTGCGCGCCTTTATTTTTTTTGAGTCAGCGCCGTCAAACACATAGACGTGCTCGTCCGTGTAAACGCGCATCTTGTTTTTGGATAATAACACGCCGAAAACGGGTTTTTGCTCCGCCGTATCGTCAAAAACCATAAATGCGCTTCTTGGGTCAAGGGGCACTGTGTGTAGTCTATCCGTGTAAAAGCAAAGCGAAAGCCCAAGGCCGTACACGCTCTGCGCCACGGCAAGGGACATATTAAGTGCCGGGTCTGAGCATTTTTCCTGAAATTCAAGCAAGTTTTTAAGCGCTTGCTTGTCGCAGTTACCCCTGTATTTTGGCTCCTCGCTTAGCATAAAACCTGCGCTTACCTCTGCAATATATTTTGGGAAACCGTGTGGAAGCCTTGCGTTTGGCAGGTTCCCCCGCCTTGTGCGTGTCAATATATCGTGCCTACCCTCGTAATAGTTGCCGAGCCTGTGAAGCCTTTTAGACTCTGCACGAAATTTCTCCAATGCTTCGTTTAGAGAGCTCGTAAAACTCAAATTTTTGCTTGCCCTAATCATATAATAACCTCCTTACCCCTATATTAAAGTGCATATAGGGACAAAGTCGGACTTTTTTCACACAAAATAATAGGAATAAGATTGAGAAAACATTTGCAAATCGTTATAATGCAAATATCAGTATACAGGGGGATTTTGTTTTGAAAAACGCATGTTTTGAATTTAAAACTCATGGAACGCCCGTAAGCTGCGAACGCTACGGCAACGGCCATATAAACGAAACCTATCTCGTAATTACGGATACGGGCACTTGGTATATTCTGCAGAAGATAAACCACAATGTCTTTAAGGACGTTGCGGGTCTTATGCACAACATATCCTCGGTAACCAAACACCTTTACAGCCAGACGCCAGACCCAAGGCGCGTGCTTACCATTGTGGAGCCTAAAAGCGGTGGCACATATATACAGGATTCCGAGGGCTATTGGCGCATGTACGTCTTTGTAACAGACAGCATTTGCCTTGAACGGCCCGAAAGCCCGAAGGACTTTTTTTCGAGCGCTGTGGCATTCGGTGCGTTCCAAAACCAGCTGTCAGGCTTTGACGCCGCAAGCCTTAACGAAACTATAAAGGATTTCCATAACACACCAAGGCGTTTTTTGAACCTAAAAAAAGCCATAGAAGAAGATAAATTAGGTCGCGCCAAAACCTGCCAAAGGGAGATAGATTTCTGCATGCAACGCGAAGAAATATGCTCCTTTATGACGGACTTGCTCGATAAAGGCGAATTAAAGCTCCGTGTAACACATAACGATACTAAATTAAACAACGTAATGTTAGACAGCAAGACCCGCGAACCGCTCTGCGTTATAGACCTTGATACCGTTATGCCGGGCCTTGCCGCAAACGATTTTGGGGATTCCATACGCTTTGGCGCATCAACCGCCAAGGAAGACGAGGAGGATTTAAGCAAGGTAAACATGTCCTTAGAGCTTTATGAAAGCTACACCAAGGGTTTTTTACAGGAGTGCAAGCAGGCTTTAAACGAAAGAGAGATCGAAACACTCCCCATGGGGGCACTGCTTATGACGCATGAATGCGGAATGCGCTTTTTGACAGACTACCTTGAAGGCGATACCTATTTCAGAATACACCGCCCCGACCACAACCTTATACGTTGCCGCACGCAGTTTAAATTGGTTGAGGATATGGAACACAAAATGGGCGATATGCAAAAAATTACGGAGAAATATTGATGCAAAACCCCATAAACGTCGCATTCGTCTGCGTGCACAACTCTTGCCGCAGTCAAATAGCGGAGGCTTTAGCCAAAAAATTAGGCTCCTCCAAATACCGCTTTTATTCTGCCGGAACGGAAATTAAAGACCGCATAAATCAAGACGCAGTAAGGCTCATAAAAGAGCATTACGGCATAGATATGCAAGAGAGCCAAAAACCCAAATTGCTCGATACGCTCCCGCCTGTTGATATACTAATTACCATGGGTTGCAATGTGCAGTGCCCAACACTTCCGTGCAAACACTGTGAAGACTGGGGCCTTTTAGACCCCACCGGCAAAAGCGATGAAGAGTTTTTAAGAGTAATAAGACAGATAGATAAAAACATAAGAGATAGGTTTAGTTAAATAAGGTTGCTATAAATTTTCTATATGTACTTACAAATTCCGGCACCTGTGCCGGAATTTGAAAGTGAA
>JAUNLY010000129.1 GCA_030532025.1 Eubacteriales bacterium | reverse complement strand
CTTTCAAAAGATACAGCCAAATGCCGAGCATTAAAATAACAAACTGGTTTTTAAATCGCGATGCTAATCTGTTTTACTTTTATTTTGTTAAAAACAGCGAAAAAAGCATGATAGTAATAGAGCCGAGCGATACTCTTATCGAACTTATTAAAAAAGTAGTCCCTTCAGGGAAATATCAGGTAAACTGATGTTTTGTTATTTGGATAACAGCGCGACTACTCAGGTTTCGCAAAAAGTAAAAGAAGCCCTGCTCAATTCTTTTGAAGCAGGCTTTTATAACCCCTCGTCCTTATATGCTCCCGCGGTTTTCGTAAGCAAGGAAATAGAAAAATGCAGGGAAGATATTAAAGCACTTTTAAATGCGGATAATTTATATTTCACATCAGGAGGTACGGAGAGTAACAACATCGCTATTATAGGTGCCTTGCAAGGCATGAGGGACAAAGGCGTGGTGCTTTGTAGCCAAATAGAACATCCCTCCGTGTTAAACGCTTGTAAAAGAGCGGAGGAATTGGGTTTTACAGTTAAAACCATACCTGTAGACAGCGAGGGTGTTATAAATCTCGATAAATTTAAAGACTTGCTTAGCGATAATGTAAGACTTATTTGCGTTATGCATGTCAATAACGAGGTTGGCTCTATACAGCCCTTGCGGGAAATATCTGCCTTGAGAGACAGTTTAGCTCCAAATGCATTGCTACATGTTGATGGCGTGCAGGCGTTTATGCGTGTCCCGATTGATTTAAGGCTTCTGAAAATCGACTCCTATACGCTTTCAGGACATAAAATCCAAGCTTTAAAGGGTATAGGTGCGCTTGCTGTATCAAAGAGAAATAGAATAAAACCGCTTGTATATGGCGGTGAGCAGGAAAGTGGCATAAGGGCAGGCACCGAAAATACTTTTGGCATATTTTCCTTGCAAGCGGCAGTAAAAAACTACGCTATGGAAAATCAAATGAGAAGCAATAAATTATTATTATTTGATAAAATAAAAGAACAAATCCCTACAGCTACTGTTAATGGCCCGGACCCTACAAGTCCAAAGGCTTGCGACCATATAATAAATATTTCATTTGAACCTGTGCGCGCGGAAACAATGCTTCACGCCTTAGAGGGAGACAAAATATATGTGGGCAACGGCTCGGCGTGTTCTTCAAAAAGGAAAAGCATAAGCCATGTTCTAAAGGCCATGGGGGTGAGCGTAACACGCGCGGAGTCTGCCGTGCGCTTCAGCCTAAGTCCTGACACAACTGCAGAAGAAGTGCTCTATGCCGCAGAAAGATGTGCCATACACTATAATATATTAAAAAAATTTGTTCGGAGATAGGAGAAAATATGGAAAAGCTTTTACTTGTAAAATATTCCGAGATTTTTCTTAAAGGGCTTAACCGCCCGTGGTTTTTAAACCTACTTTTAACAAGAATACGCGAAGCTGTAAAAGGGCTTGAAGCCAAAGCTTGGCTTAGCGATAGCAGGGTATATGTAAGTGGCTACACGGACGAAGCTGCTGTTATAGAAAAGCTTGTAAAGGTGTTCGGCGTTCATTCCGTATGCCCCGCCATAGAAATGGAAAAGGACGATTTTTCACTTTTAGAAAAAGAAGCTGTATCGCTTATGAAAGATATAAAAGGCACATTTAAAGTGAATGCAAGGCGCTCGGATAAAAATTATCCCTTAGAATCGCCTGCTATAAATGCTCGTATAGGTGCAGCCATACTCAAACAATGTCCTGATTTAAGCGTCGATGTTAAGAACCCAGATCATATATTAAATGTAGAAATAAGAAAAAAAGCTTATATGTATGTAAAGGTAATACCTGCAGTAGGCGGTATGCCGGTGGGTAGCAACGGTAAAGCCTGTTTGCTCTTATCCGGTGGTATAGACAGTCCTGTTGCGGGTTATATGTTGGCAAGAAGAGGAGTGTCACTTTGTGCGGTACACTATTATTCTTTCCCTTATACAGGTGAACGCTCCAAAGAAAAAGTGCTTACATTAGCCAAACAACTGCGCAATTACTGTGGAGCTTTTAAGCTATATATTGTACCATTTACAAATATACAAATGGAAATACACCAACATTGTCCGGATGAATACACAACGCTTATAATGCGTCGTTTTATGATGAGAATAGCAGATCGTATAGCTGAAAAAGATGGAGCTACGGCTTTGATTACCGGCGAATCAATAGGGCAGGTGGCAAGTCAAACTATGGAAGCGCTTGCGTGTACAGATGCCGTTGCGCAAAGGCCGGTATTCCGCCCGCTTATAGGTTTTGATAAGGAACATATTATAAAAATCGCAAAAGAAATAGACACATACGAAACCTCATGCCTGCCTTATGAAGACTGCTGCACCGTGTTTACACCGCGCCACCCCGTTACCAAACCCAAACTTGAAAAAGCGGAGCTTGCAGAAAAAGGTTTAGATGTAGAAACCCTTATACAAGAAGCGGTTAATAATGTAGATGTTATAGAAATTTGATGGGGCGTTATGCGATTACAGCCTATCGATAAAAGTGGATATTGCCATTGCCAACCTATACAAAATATGATTTAGTTTAAAAAACTTTCGCTTTTAGTAGCGCATATTATATAAATTTAGTACGCTTTGCCGTTAACTAATTTATTCGCTGGATTCATAAATCTTGAGCATAAACTGATATATAGGTTTATGTTTTTTTATTGGATTTGCTATTTATACTAATCCCGCACCTTAATGCTTTGATAAACTTGTCTTTTTCCATTTTTGCTTTGCCTCATTCAGTCAGCGTAGCGCCGCTACGCCTCCTTCATTCGGCTTTGCAAAAAAG
>JAUNLY010000128.1 GCA_030532025.1 Eubacteriales bacterium | reverse complement strand
GCTTACAATTTTTATACTCTGTCTTTTTACATCACAGGCTTCTGTGGAAGATATGATGTATACCGTAACCTACGATGAATACATACTGAGCCAAGGCAATGCCGAGATAGTGCTTACATTTGGCGGGGACTGCGTGTTAGCCAGCGATAGGAAGGACATTGACGACCCAAATTCCCTGCACGCATATGTTAAGCAAAAGGGAATGGATTGGTTTTTTAGCGGCGTTAAAGAAGTGTTTGAAGGCGATGACCTTTCCATGGTAAACCTCGAATGTGTGTTAGCTGACGACAGCACGGGTTATAAAAAAAGACAGCATAACTTCCGCGGACTTCCGGAGTACACAGAAATATTGCACCAAGGCAGTATAGAAGCCGTAAACGTCGCCAACAATCACCACATAGACTATACGGGTGCGGGCAAAAAATCTACAATAGAGGCGCTTACAAACGCAGGAATACGTTACAGCGGTTATACACACTTTGACATATTTGAGAAAAAAGGCATCAAGATAGGATTTGGCGGTATAAGGGAAACCACATACCTGCAGAACAAAAGCCAAATAAAAAAAGAGATACAACATCTAAAGGATCAGGGCTGCAATTATATTGTATACAGCCTACACTTTGGCAAGGAGTACGATAAAAAGCACAACGAACTGCAAGAGCAGATGGCTCACACAGCAATAGACGCAGGCGCAAACCTTGTTGTAGGCACGCATACGCACGTGGTACAAGGTGTTGAAAAATACAACAACGGCATAATACTCTATTCCTTGGGCAACCTTGTATTCGGTGGTAACCATAATTTAACAGAATTTGATGCTGTTATAGCAAAGCTTAGGCTTGATTTTAAAAACTATGTGTTAAAAGGCACCTCTTTGGAGCTTATACCGATACACACTAGCAGCAGCTTCGAATATAACGACTTTAAACCCGTGTTGGCACAGGGTGAAGCCAAGCAAGCTATACTCAACCGCATAGCTGCGGACAGCAATATAATAATAGAAGAAAAAATATCGATATATTAATTATCTTACACAAAAATCCGAGCTGTTCTAAAAAGCAGCTCGGATTTTTTGTTTTTAATTTTTAGAAAAATTCTATGATCACTCGAAATAAGCGTGTAAAAAACTTTATTTCAATCAAAACATTTATAATCGGGACACTTTTCGCCCACTTTTGCTTGAAAACAGGTTTCCTTCCCTATATACTTGTTTCAGACTGGCTTGTAGGAAAGAAGCAAGCCATAAATAAAAAGGAGGAAATATGAAAAGACTATTGAGCATGTTGCTTGCCGTCGTTATGGTGTTAAGTTTGGCAAGCTTGGCGGTTGTCGCAGAAAGCGACAAAAAAGCACTTAAACCTGGCACATATGAAGCCACAGAACTCGGACAAAACGACTTGGTGAAAGTTGCAGTAACGGTTAGCGAAAACGCCATAGAGTCTGTTGAAATACTTTCGCACCAAGAAACAGCAGGCATAGGCGCACCCTTAACTGAAAAATGCTTAGAAGGCGACACGCCCATCGCAGTGTTACCGCAACGCATAGTTGATGCACAGTCCTACGGCGTAGATTCCGTCGCCGGTGCAACATTGACGAGCCGTGCCATTAAAATGGCAGTTAAAGACGCACTTAAACAAGCAGGCGCAAACACCGACGAATGGAAAGCTGCTCCTGCAAAACCCGAACCAGAAGAAAGAGAAATGACGGCGGACGTCGTAGTGCTCGGTGGCGGCGGTGCAGGCCTTGCGGCTGCCATATCCGCAGTTGAAAACGGCGTAAACAGTGTAATAATAGTTGAAAAATGCGGCGCAGTCGGCGGTGACACATTGGTTTGTGGTGCAATTTACAATACTCCTGATAAAGAACTCCAATCCAAAGAAACAATGACAGATGCAAAACGTGCAACTATAGAAAGCGCCATAGCGGCAGAGCCCGTATCAGAAGAACATAAGGCACTTCAGGAAGAATTAGCTAAGGAATTTGAAGAATATAAAAAAGCAGATCGCAAAGACATATTTGATTCCGAAGTTTGGTACGCATTGCAGACATTTGACGGTGGTGACCATGTAGGTCTTCTTGATCTTATAAAAGTGCTTACATACCAAGCCAAAGCTGGGTATGACTGGATATTAGACCTTGGAATGCAGTTCCATGACAAGATTGCACAGGGCGCAGGATCGCTGTGGCAAAGAACACACACATCCGTTATGCCGATGGGAACTGGATTTATAACAACCTATGTAGAGCAATTAGATAAATTGGGCGATAAAGTTAAAGTGTTGACGTCCACTACAGCCAAAAGCATCGTTAAAAACGACGAAGGACGCATTGTAGGCGCAAAAGCCGAAGATACAAACGGCAACACCTATACATTAAACGCAAACAAAGGAGTTATATTAGCTACAGGCGGTTTCTCAGCAAACGGCAAAATGGCTCAGGAATATAATACCTCCGGCAAGTGGAACGACCTTAGCAAAGTAAAAACCACCAACAGGTACCATTGCTCACAGGGTGATGGTATAGTTATGGCAAAAGAGGCCGGCGCAGACTTGACACAGATGGAGCAAATACAGCTACTTTATCTTGGCAATCTTAAAGACGGTCAGCTGACAAAATATCCTCCTCGTTGCGTAAACGGCACAGATCAGCTTATATTTATCAACAAAGAAGGCAAACGCTTCGTACAAGAAGACGGACGCCGCGACCAGATTTGTCTTGCGTCTCTTGAGCAAACTGATGGTATGTTCTACTTCTTAGAATCAGGTGACGGCGATGCTCCTGACCTTAAGAACGGCAAATCAGCAGACGGCTTTGACTTAAGCTTCCTTGAAGAACAGGGCTATATCTATACAGCTGATACGCTTGAAGAGCTCGT
>JAUNLY010000017.1 GCA_030532025.1 Eubacteriales bacterium | reverse complement strand
CGGAGCATATAGAGCGTTATGAGCGCCTTGCAAAACGCCTTGAAGAAGCGGGTATTATAACGGCGGGCTTTAACTTGGCCGGGCATGGGGAAGAATGCCCCAAGGAACGCCTCGGTGTGTTTGATAAAAAAGACGGCTGGAACCATATGCTTAAAGACGTTTATAATGCAAGGGAGATACTTATAAAAAAATATCCCGACATACCGCTTATAATGCTTGGGCACAGCATGGGTAGCTTTCTTCTTCGCTGCTATATACAAAAATATACAGATGGGCTTCCTGACATGCTTGTTTTATGCGGCACCGGCTATTATGGTGCACCCGTTTTGCAGGCGGGCGTGTTTTTGGCGGGGCTTTTAGGCTCCTTCGGTAAAAGGAATTCGCCGTCAAACACAATTTCAAAAATTGTTTTCCCGCAGGATAAGCAAGCACAAACGCCATTTGATTGGCTTACGAGAGACAGCAAGGAAGTCGAAAAATACATAAAAGACCCATTATGTGGCTTCCCCTTAAGCGCCGGCGCTTATCAGGACTTTTTTAAGGGAGTTCTCATGCTTACACACGAAGAAAGAATAAGCCCTGCAAAGCCTAAAATGCCGGTATATTTTATAGCGGGCGAAAAAGATCCAATAGGCAAAAACAACGGTGTACAAAAAGTGGCGGATAATTTCCGCACGGCGGGCTATAAAGATATTACAGTGAAACTCTACGCCGAAGCCAGGCATGAACTGTTTAACGAGCTTAACCGCGACAGCGTTACGGATGATCTTATAATGTGGATAGATAAGTATATCTCTAAAGATAATATTAAAGAGGTATAAGCTTTGGTTAAAGGCATAGGCATAGATATATGCAACATAGGCCGTATGGAGAAGTTTTGCCAAAATCCACGCTTTAAAGATAGGGTGTTCACAACTACGGAACAGCAGTACGCGGAAAACAGGGGAATGTTTAAGTTTTCATCTTATGCCGGTATGTTTGCCGCAAAGGAAGCGTTTTCAAAGGCTGTTGGCACGGGCATCGGAGGTATTACCTTCTTAGATATAGAGGTATTACATGAAATAAACGGCAGACCGAGCATAGCCTTGTACAGAGCTGCAGAAAAAACGGCAAAAACTATGGGTGTGAAGCAAGTTTTTATAAGCATAAGCCACGAGAAAGACAATGCCGTAGCTGCGGTTGTTTTGGAGGGATAATATGTATTTCAGCGTGAGCCCAAAGGGAATGAAAGCTTTAGAACAAACTGCAATAGATAAGGGCATATCCGCCGAAATACTTATGGAAAACGCTGCCAAGGCATGCCAAGAATTTTTAAAGGATTATTATATTAAACATATATCAAACCCAAAAATACTTTTGGTTTGCGGAACCGGCAACAACGGCGGGGACGGTTTGGCACTTGCAAGGTTGCTATCTAAAGAAAATATAGACAGCTATGTATATTTAACGGGAGAACCCAAAACGCCAGAATCACAGAAAAACTTAGAACGCCTTAAGGAAACCGATGTAAAAATACTTGAAGATTTTTCGTCCATAGACGGGATTTTTGACCTTGTAGTAGATGCTGTTTTTGGTACGGGTTTCCATGGCGAGCCTAAAGGCAATGCCGCAGAAGCCATAGAAAAAATAAACAATATAGGTGTACCTGTAGTTTCTATAGATATCCCTTCGGGAGTTGACGGTTTTACCGGCAAAACCGAAGGGCTTTTTGTAAGGGCTACCAATACTATTAGCATAGGCGTGCCTAAACACGGTATATATTTAAATAGCGATGGCGCTGCGGGGGAAATAACAAGGGTAGATATAGGCTTAGAAAATCCCATTGTCAATGCGACAGGTGGAAATATAGATTTTGTGCCCGTAATGCAGGCGGGCGACTTAAAAATGCATTTGCCTTATAGAAAGCCATATGGTCACAAGGGGGATTTTGGCAAGGTACTGCTTTATGCTGGCAGCTTTGGTATGGCGGGAGCCGCTATTGTTGCGGCTCAGGCCGCTGTTAAAAGCGGTGCTGGTATTACATATATTATGTGCGACAAAAAAACCGCAAGAATACTTCAAGTTGCCGTTCCAAATGCTATATGCACAAAAAAAGCTCCGCAAGATATAGACGTGTTGGCTTTAGGTTGTGGCATAAAGGAAAATAAAAAATCGCAGCTTACAATATTCGACCTTTTTAATAAAGATATACCCTCAATTTGGGATGCGGGTGCTCTAAACCTGCTTGCAAAAAATCCCGCTAAATTAGGTAAAAACGCCATAATAACCCCACATATAGGGGAGGCTGCAAGGCTTTTAAACAAAAGTCGCAAAGAAATTAGTGATAATATGTTTGCAGCAGTCAAAGAATTGCACGATAAATATGGCTGTAATGTCATGCTAAAAGGTGTAAGCACCGTAATGTATGATGGACATAACTATGCCTTGCAACCTGGAAGAATACCGGCCCTTGCAAAGGGTGGAAGTGGCGATGCGCTTGTTGGTATTTTAGCAGCAATTTGTGCCCAGCAAGAGGTATTTGCCCCTATGGTTGCTATGCAGACGGCTATTATGTGGCTAAATGCGGCAGGGCGGTACGAAACTAAAATTCAGGGCGAATATTCACCGACTTCGCTTGACGTTGTAAATTCTCTCGGCAAAGCACTTGTGGCAAGAAATAATTGGCTTTAAGTTACAATAAAATAAAACCTCGCATTACTTATATGATTTACTATACTAAATAAACATAAAAATTATAATAAACTGCTTGACATGCACCCAAGGGGGAGGGCTATGCTTAATTCAAGGAGGGTGAAAACCATGTTGATGAACGAATTAAGAGAAAAAACAGCATTAAGCAGAAAGGCAATAGAATATTACGAAGAAAAAGGGCTTATAAGCCCCAAAAGAGATGCTAACAACTACAGGCTATATTCGGAAGAAGCCCTAAATAGGCTTAATAGAATCTCCCTGTACAGAAAGCTCGGGTGCTCTATTGAGGAAATAAAAGGCATTTTAGAAGACGAAGGGAATTCAAAGCTTGCGGCAATTATAAGGGAAAGAGAAATAAAAGACGAAATCGAATACAAAAAAACAAAAATTTTAAAATCCTTGCTAAGCGGGGAAAACGCCGAAACTCTAAAAGAAGAACTTGAACATATAGACAGGCGAGAAAATATATACGAAAGCCTTTGTAGGATATTCCCAGGCTATACAGGACAGGCGCTTTTCATTGCCTATAAAGATTTTCTTGATGAGAAGTTAAAGCCTGAAAACCAAAAATACTTTGATTTATTTATAGACTTTTTGGATAATCTTCCCGCACTTCCTATATCTGAAGAAGAAGCGGAAATTATAGAAAAAGCTGCGCAGGGGATTTCCGTGTCCACCCTTAAACAAGTAAATGCGGATAAAATAAAAGCCGTGGAAGATTATGATAAATGGCTTAAAGACAACAAAGAAACAATAGAAAAATACATAGAATATAAAAAAAGTGATGAATATAAAAACAACCCTGTTATAAAGATACAGGGAAAGATAAAAGCATTTATGCAAGAAAACAACTACTACGCAACTGCCATACCTTTAATAAGAAAATTCAGCCCAAGCTATGACGAGTATTACAAAAAAATGCTGAAAGCAAATGAAAATTTGATTAAACACACAAACCTTTAATAAAAAGTCTAACAGTAAATAATTAATCCCCCAAACGCTTCGTTCGGGGGATTAATGTATAATATTATTGTCTCATTCCCGAAGAATAGTTCGGGGCTTCCTTGGTTATGTATATGTCATGCGGGTGGCTTTCCAGAAGACCGGCGTTTGTTATGCGTATAAATTCGCTATCATGTTGCAGTTCGTATATGTTTTTGGTACCGCAATAGCCCATGGCGGAGCGCAGGCCACCCACAAGTTGGTATATAGTTTCAGAGAGCGGGCCTTTGTAAGGTACTCTGCCTTCAACGCCCTCAGGAACCAACTTTTTGTTGCCCTCTTGGAAATACCTGTCGCTTGAGCCATTTGATTGGGACATGGCGGCAATGGAGCCCATACCCCTGTAGACCTTGAACGAACGGCCTTGATATAGTTCTGTTTCGCCGGGGCTTTCCTGCGTACCTGCAAAAAGGCTGCCTAACATTACACAGGAAGCACCTGCAGCAAGGGCTTTGGCAATATCGCCGGAGTATTTAATGCCGCCGTCTGCTATTATGTTTATGCCGTGCTTTGCGGCTTCCTCCGAGCAATCCGAAACGGCTGTTATCTGCGGGACACCTATGCCTGCTACAACCCTTGTCGTACATATGGAGCCGGGGCCTATGCCAACCTTTATGCAGTCCGCTCCTGCGGATATCAAATCGTGTGTGGCGGCGGCTGTTGCAACATTGCCTGCTACTATGGTTAATTCAGGGTAAGCCTTGCGAACCGCTTCCACCATGTTTAATACCCCTGCACTGTGGCCGTGAGCGGTGTCTATGCATATAAGGTCAACCTTGGCGTTTACAAGGGCTTTAACGCGCTCAAGTGTATCTTTAGCTATGCCTACTGCGGCACCGCAGAGCAGGCGTCCATTCATATCCTTTGCGCTGTTTGGGTATTTGCGGGTTTTTTCTATATCTTTTATGGTTATAAGGCCACAAAGATGGAAATTATCGTCCACCAGCGGTAGCTTTTCTATGCGGTGAGCGGCAAGCATTTCTTTGGCTTTGCTAAGTGTTATGCCTTCCTTTGCAGTAACCAAGTTTTTGCTCGTCATAACATCGCCTATGCGTTTAAGGTCGTCGGTTTCAAAGCGGAGATCTCTGTTGGTTATGATGCCCACAAGCTTGTTGCTCTCGTCTGTAATAGGCACACCGCTTATATGGTAGCGGCTCATAAGCTCTTTGGCGTCCTGTACCAAGTTATCTGGAGATAAATAAAAAGGGTCTGTTATGACGCCGTGCTCGCTTCTTTTTACTTTGTCTACCTGAGAAGCCTGATTTTCTATACTCATATTTTTGTGTATTATGCCAACCCCGCCCTCGCGTGCTAAGGCTATCGCCATCTCAGACTCTGTTACAGTGTCCATGGCGGCGGACATTATAGGAACGTTAAGCTTAATATTTTTGGTGAGTTGTACGGAAATATCCACCTCTTTGGGGAGAACCGAGCTTTTTTGCGGTACAAGCAGCACATCGTCAAACGTAAGACCTTCGCGTAGATTTTTGTTAAGCATTGAAACCTCCTACTTATTTTTAAAATACGAAAATATATTCTGGTGCGCATAATATAAAAGCGCCGCCAAAGCAAGTGAAACCCCCGCCCAGAGCATTATTATATGCAAGGGGAAATCTATACTGTTAAAATATTCATAGAAAAATGACAACACAAGAGACAAGAAAATAGTAAACTGAGCAAGCTTGCCTATGGCTTTGCTGTACACAACCTGTTTTTGTTTAAGAAGAAAAACTGCGCCTATAAGCATTAACAGTTCTTTTATAAACAATATTATAAAAGGCGTTACAGGCAGAATGCCTTTTTTGTATAGGCCTACCATAAGGGTAAGCGTCATAAGCTTATCCGCAAGCGGGTCGGCAAGCTTTCCGAACCATGTAATTTGGCTGTTCTTCCTTGCAAGGTAGCCGTCCACCACATCTGTAAAACCGGCCAAACAAAATACCGCCAAGGCGCACATCATGCAGTCTTGGTTTAAAAAATGCCACATTACCGGTATGAGCAACAGACGGATTATCGTAAGCACGTTAGGTGCATTTACGAGTCCTTTCCATCTTTCTTCCATAAATACCTCCCATCTGCAGGGGATTATATCACAAGCATAGAGTATACTACAATAAAAAACCCCGAGGAAATTACCTCGAGGCTGTATTTTTTTGATTATTCGTGACTTGCCTGTACAGTAAAGCCGCTTTCAAGGCCTGTATCCACAAACAGTGTATCACCGGGCGAAATCTGACCCTCTATAATTTTTCTTGCGACAAGCGTCTCTATTTCGCTCTGTATAAGGCGTTTCATGGGTCTTGCGCCGTAGCTTACATTATAGCCTTGTTCCATAAGGCGGTTTACAGCATTTTCTGATACGGAGAGCTTTAGCTCCTTCTCGTCCAAGCGTTCTCTTAGCTTATCTATCAAGAGGTTTATAATTTGGCGTATATTTTCTTTGCTAAGAGGCGTAAAGAAAATCATATCGTCTATGCGGTTTAAAAATTCCGGACGGAATGTTGCTCTAAGCTGTCTTTGTACGCCGTCTCTTGCTTCTTTGGAGATGTTGCCGTCGGCTTGAATGCCGTCCAAAATATTAGAGGACCCTATGTTGCTGGTCATAATGAGTATAGTATTTGTAAAGTCTACGGTTCTGCCTTGGCTGTCTGTAATGCGACCGTCGTCAAGCACCTGCAAAAGCACGTTGAATACATCGGGGTGTGCCTTTTCTATCTCGTCAAACAGCACTACGGAATAGGGTTTTCTTCTGACGGCCTCCGTAAGCTGGCCGCCCTCTTCGTAACCTACATAGCCGGGAGGTGCGCCTATCAAGCGGCTTACGGAGAATTTCTCCATGTATTCGCTCATGTCTATACGCACCATCATACGTTCATCATCAAAAAGAGATTCCGCAAGCGTTTTTGCAAGCTCTGTCTTACCTACACCCGTGGGGCCTAAAAACAGGAAGCTACCTATAGGCCTGTGCTCGTCTGCTATGCCTGCACGTGAACGCAAAATAGCGTCCGATACAAGCTTTACAGCTTCGTCTTGGCCGATTACACGTCTGTGCAAATGTTTGGGAAGCTCAAGCAGTTTTTCCCTCTCGCTTTCTACAAGCTTAGCTACCGGTATACCTGTCCAGCGCGCAACTATGCCTGCTATTTCTTCTTCCGTTACCTTGTTGCGCAGGTATGTGGCTTTTTCTCGTGCGGTAGGGTCTTCTTCAAGGCGCTCAAGCTCCTGCTTTAATTTGGGAAGTTCGCCGTATTTAAGCTCCGCAGCTTTGTTAAGGTCGTAATTTCTCTCTGCGGCGGCTATCTGTGCGTTTACATTTTCTATATCTTCGCGAAGCTTCTGCACCTTGCCTATATCCTGTTTTTCGTTTTCCCATTTTGCGTGCATTTGCTTATATTCGCTCTTTAAGTTGTTAAGCTCTTCTTGTAATTCCTTAAGCCTTGCCTTAGAAAGATTGTCATCTTCTTTTTTTAAGGCCGCTTCTTCTATTTCAAGCTGCATAGTTTTGCGGCGTATGCTGTCAAGCTCTGTGGGCATGGAGTCCATCTCGGTCCTAACCAGAGCACATGCTTCGTCTACAAGGTCTATGGCCTTGTCGGGTAAAAAGCGGTCTGTAATATAGCGGTTTGAAAGCGTTGCAGCGGCTATGAGAGCATTATCCTGTATTTTGACGCCGTGGAATACCTCATAGCGTTCACGTATGCCGCGCAGTATGGATATTGTATCTTCAACCGTAGGCTCATCAACCATAACAGGCTGGAAACGCCTCTCCAGTGCCGCGTCCTTTTCTATATATTGGCGGTATTCGTTTAATGTTGTAGCGCCTATGCAGTGTAGCTCGCCACGAGCAAGCATGGGCTTTAGCAGGTTGCCTGCGTCCATGCTGCCTTCGGTTTTGCCGGCGCCAACAATTGTGTGCAGTTCGTCTATAAACATCAAAATCTGTCCGTTGCTGTTTTTAACCTCGGACAATACTGCTTTAAGGCGCTCCTCAAATTCGCCACGGAATTTAGCACCGGCAATTAAAGCCCCCATGTCTAAAGAATATATGGTCTTGTTTTTAAGGGCTTCTGGTACGTCGCCTCGCACAATACGCTGTGCCAAGCCTTCTGCTATTGCGGTTTTACCTACGCCGGGTTCGCCTATTAAAACGGGGTTGTTTTTGGTTTTACGGCTCAATATGCGTATTACGTCTCGTATCTCGTCGTCCCTGCCTATTACGGGATCAAGCTTTTGGGTTTTTGCAAGCTTAGTTAAATCTGTACCGTATTTGGTAAGAGAATCATAGGTATCCTCCGGGCTGTCGCTTGTTACCCTTGTCTGTCCGCGCACGGAAGAAAGGGCTGCTAAAAAGGCGTCCTTAGTTATGTTAAAACGGTTGAACAGGTTTTTTATGTTTGTATCCGCATTGTCTAAAAGCGATAAAAATATATGTTCTACGGATACATATTCGTCTTTCATCTGTGTTGCGGTATTCTGCGCTTCTCTTAAAACCTTGTCCAAGCTTTGTGAAACATATACCTTGTCTTTTTCCTGTGAGCTTACGCGCACCTTGGGGAGTTTTTCTATCTCCCGTAAAACGGCTTCACGCAAAGTGTCCGCGTTTTTGCCGGATTTTTTAAGCAGCTGGGGTATAAGCTCCTCATCGTTTTTAAGTAGCGCATATAATATATGGCAACTTTCGAGCGTTTGGTTGCCGTGCTCCGAAGCTAAATTCTGCGCATTTTGCAAGGCTTCCAAGCTTTTTTGTGTATATTGTAAATTACTCATTTGTCCTCCTTTTTTACTTTAAGCATTGAAAGCCCGAGACTGTTACTATAAACAAACTGAC
Organism: Eubacteriales bacterium; assembly: GCA_030532025.1. Taxonomy (GTDB): domain Bacteria; phylum Bacillota; class Clostridia; order Christensenellales; family Aristaeellaceae; genus DTU024. The sequence goes on along the minus strand of JAUNLY010000017.1, from coordinate 13,540 downwards.
CTTCTCTGACCTTCGTTTTTATTATACCATAGGCGTAGATTATGTCAAGCGAGAAAACAATAAATTTCACTTGCCGGCGTTGACACTTACACTGTGGCTTGTTATAATTTTTTTGTCGATACCTTTTAGGGTCGAACTAAGTTATACTAATCCCGCACCTTAATGCTTTGATAAACTTGTCTTTTTCCATTTTTGCTTTGTCTCATTCAGTCAGCGTAGCGCCACTACGCCTCCTTCATTCGGCTTTGCAAAAAAGAAAAAATCCGGCGTTTCTCTATGCATTAACGATTTGGATTAGTATTAAAAAATTTTCGTCAGGTATCCTGAGGAACTTGAACGGAGGACAAAATGAACAAAACACGTAGACTCACAGTTAGCGCACTCTTAAGCGGGCTTATTTTGCTTTTCGGTCTGACGCCCGTAGGTTTAATACCGCTCGGCTTTATAAACGTAACCACGTTGTGCTTGCCGGTAATTATAGGCACATTAATCATGGGGTTAAAAGCAGGCTTGCTTTTTGGCTTCATGTTTGGCACGGTAAGCCTTATGAGTATGCTTGGCTTTGGTATGACGCCGCCGAGCACTCTGGCTTCAAACCTATTTGCAAGCCTACCGTTGGGTGCAATTCTTATGTGCTATATTCCGCGTCTTACGGTGCCTGTTGTAGCTTGGCTCGTTTATAATTCTAAAGAAAGCCGCATAAAGTTTGCGGCGCCGGCTGCATCATTTACCAACACTGTGTTGTATTTAGGCCTTATGTGGGCGTTTTATGCCTTGGCAGGGCTTAATACGGCACCAATAGTAGGTTTAATACTCGGTACCGGCTTTTTAGCCGGGGGAGCAGAAGCCTTGGTTGCTTTTCTTATAGTTCCCCCTGTAACAAAGGCGTTAAATAAATTTTTACAAAAAGGTGTAACAAAATGATAATGGTGATGGATATTGGTAATACCAATATAAAATCCGGCCTTTATGAGGGCAATACATTAAAGCATTACTGGCGTGTTGCCACAAACAGGCAATACACAAGCGATGAATATGGCGTTACCATGGAAGATATGTTCCATCATGTAAAAGAGCCTAAGGACAAGGTTGAGGGCATTATAATCTCCTCAGTTGTTCCTACCGTAAACTACACCATAGACCATATGTGCAGGGATTTTTTTGATATAAACCCAATCTTTGTACAGCCGGGCATAAAGACCGGTATAAACTTAAAGTACGACAACACAAAGGAGCTTGGCAGCGACAGGATTTGTAATGCTGTCGCTGCATACACACTATATGGTGGACCTTGTGTGTATATAGACTTCGGCACCGCAACAACATTTGGCGTTATAGATAAAAACGCAAACTTTTTAGGTGGTTGCATATGCCCCGGCATTAAGGTCGCAGCGGAGGCGCTTGTAAGCAAAACCGCAAAGCTCCCCCATTACGAGCTTGTAAAGCCGCCTAAAGTAATAGGCAAAAACACAATAGCCAATCTGCAGTCAGGCATTATATTCGGCTATGTCGGGCAGATAGAATATTTAGTCGCAAGAATGAAGGAAGAGCTTAACGAACCTAATGCCAAGGTTATAGCAACAGGCGGTGTATCTCACCTTATTGCGGCAGAAACAAAGGCGATAGACCATATAGACAATACTTTAACACTGTCTGGCCTTCGCCTTATATACGAAAAGAATAATTAAAATCGTTTCTTTTGGCGCTCCTACCTGTAATAGCGGGTAGTGTAGCGCTTTTTTTGTTTGTACTTTGGTTTCTTTTTGCGTGTAAAAAGTTTATAGAATATGTGCGATAAAAGTATTACCGCGACCACAGGGATCAGCAACATTAAGACAAGTTCCACGCTTATAGGCGGGAAGGGGTTGGGGTCGGTTTCCGCGTACTGCTTTATTTCTTCTATAGAAGGCGCAATCATGGGACGGCGGTTTACAGAGCGTGTTGCAAGCAGCTCGTACATTATAGGTTCTTCGCCCTCTTTTGGGGTATAGCTTAACATACCTACAACTTCGCCTGCGGCAATAGGTGCTTCAAGCGCACGTATAAATTCAAAGCTTGTGTGGTTGTGGTAGCTTTGCAAAGAAGTGTCTTCTTTACCCTTTTGGAAGACTATATGATCGTCCGCAAGCGGGTCAAGCTTATGCAAAGAAAGTTCCAATTTACCGAGCGAAGGATCGTCAAGCGCAAATGAGGAAATATCTATTGCCATGGGGTTTTGTGCGTATATTTTCTCTATGCTTGTTGAAACGTATTGCGAGAAACCGTAGTCAAAAAGCTTTATAGTATCAGAAAAACAACGCTTGTAGCTGCTTGTTTTAAGCACTACGGATATAAGCGAGATACCGTCCCTTTTGGCAGCGCCGACATAGCAGTAGCCTGCGTTTGAATGATAACCGGTTTTTATGCCTATGGCGTCCGGATAATAATAGGCTAAATCCTCCTCGTTTGATGAGGCGCGCATGAATATATTATCCCGACCGGTTACGGTTTTGCCGGAGTTTATGTTGTTTTGTGGAACGGTAAAGCTTGTCATAGCGGCGATTTCGCGGAAGCGTTCGTTTTTCATGGCTTCCCTTGCTATTATCGCCAAATCCCTTGCGGTGCTTACATGATACTCATTATGAAGACCATGAGCGTTTGTAAAGTTAGTGCTTGTGCAGCCGTAGTTACGTGCGGCTTCGTTCATAAGAGCGGCAAAGTTTTCCTGAGAGCCTGATATTGTTTCCGCTATAAGCTGTGCACCGTCATTACCAGAGGCTACCTTGGTTGCACATATTAGATCCCAGAATTTTATTTCCTGCCCTGCAGTAAGCGGTATCATGGACACGTTTTCTTCCTGTATATCTACTGAGCTTTGGCTAGCGGTAACCGTTCTGTTTAAATCGCCGCCCATGGTAAGAGCAAGAAGAACCGTCATAATCTTAGTAGTAGAAGCGGGGTAGCGCAATACATCGGAGTTTTTTTCAAAAAGCACTTCGCCGGTATCTGCGTTTATCAGTATTGCAGACTCGCTTTTTAAATGCTCGGTGCGCAGCTCCTCAGGTTTTTTACTGTTGTACTCGGAAGCAAAGGCAGGCAAGGCAAATAAAAAGCAAAACATGCAACATAATATTATTGATATCGCTTTTTTCAATGCCTGCCTCCTTATACTAAGCCTAATTAAGTTTCATATTAAATATATTTTATGTTTTGGTAAAATATATCTGTGTTTTATCGAGAACTTGTTAAATTTCTCTGTATTGTTCGGGGCCCGTTTCGTATAGGTTGTTCCCAAGGGAGTCTATAAGCACTATAACGGGGAAATTTTTAACGGTAAAGCGGTGTATGGCTTCGGCGCCTAAATCCGGGTAGGCTATTACCTCAGCCTTTTCTATGCCTTTTGAAATAAGAGCCGCCGCTCCACCTGTTGCACCAAAGTATACGGCTTTGTGTTTTTTCATGGCTTCTATGACGGCATCATTCCTTTTGCCTTTGCCTATCATGCCTTTAAGCCCAAGCTCCAAAAGCTTTGGCGTGTAGGCGTCCATACGGTAACTTGTGGTAGGGCCCGCGGAGCCCACCGCATGCCCTTTTGGCGCCGGAGCGGGACCTACATAGTAAATTGTTTGGTTGAGTATGTCAAACGGAAGTTCTTTATTTTGCTCGGCAAGCTCAACAAGGCGCTTGTGCGCCGCGTCTCTTGCGGTGTACAGTTCGCCTGATAAAAGCACGCTGTCGCCCGCGCGGAGCTTAAGAACATCTTCCTGTGTTAAGGGCAGTTGTATAGAATACTGTTGCATTTTATCCTCCTGTTATATGGTTGCCGTTTTGTGCCTTGCCGCATGGCAGCAAATGTTTATTGCGACGGGCATTCCCGCTATATGCGTAGGTGCATATTCTATGTGTACCTTAAGTGCTGTGGTTTTGCCTCCAAGGCCTCCAGGCCCTATGCCTAAACGGTTGATATCTTTAAGCAACTCTTCTTCAAGACGCGCGTATCTTTCGTCAGGGTTGTTTTGGTCAAGCGGTTTTGCCGTGCATTTTTTTGCCATTATGGCGGCCTTTTCAAAGCTTCCACCAATACCTATGCCGACTATTATGGGAGGGCAGGGGTTAGGGCCTGCGTTTCTCACGGTATCCAAAACAAATTTTTTAACGCCTTCAACACCGTCTGCCGGAACGAGCATTTTAATGGCGCTCATGTTTTCGCTGCCAAAGCCTTTGGCTACAGCGCTTAACTTTATACTGCTGCCATCAACCAGCTTTACGTGTATTACGGCAGGTGTGTTGTCTTGAGTGTTTTTTCTGTTGAACAGGGGTTCTGACACTATGGATTTCCTGAAATATCCATCTTGGTATGCGCTTTTAACGCCGCGGTTTACAGCGTCTTCAAAGCTGCCTCCAGCAATATGCACGTCCTGTCCTATTTCTGCAAACACTACCGCCATGCCCGTATCTTGGCATATGGGTAGTTTTTCGTCTGCGGCTATTTGGTTGTTTTTGATTATTTGCTCCAATACGTTTTTGCCGACGGGTGAAGGTTCGTTATCTCGCGAATGTTTTAAACAAGCGCTTATGTCTTCGCCTATGTCGGTTCCTGCCGCAAGGAACAGGCTTTTCACCTTTTCTTCGATTTGCTGCACAGTAATTTCTCTCATTTTCTTTCGCCTTTCTATATAATTACAATGGGTTCAGTATATATTTTAGCGGCTTCTTGTCCTGCCGCCAATTGCCAAAGCATATCCGCATATATGTCTTCCCTTGGGAGGGATTCCTTTGCGGGTCTACCTATAATTTTAATGTTTTTAGAGAAGCTTTTAAAAAGCTCCTCGGAGGATTTTCTAAAGCCCAAGAGCCGTACAAACTGAGGTACTTCGGGTAGCTCCTGTTTTTTTGTGCCTACTGCAATATACGCTAAAGCTCTTTGCAAACGGCTGTATGTGTAACGCTTTGTTTTGATGTGTATAATAAGTTCTTTTATATTGTTTGTGCTTTTAGCACCGCTTAAAAATCTGTTTTCAAGCCCTTCGGATATTTCCGGTGTGTTTAAAAGGCTGTCCAAATCAAGAGACAGTATTTTCCCCAAAACAAAGTTATCAAGCGCTTGAGGTTTAGCATAATTCCCTTTTAAAAAGGCCTGTTTGGCTATTTTAAGGCTTGTTTCGGGTAATGCCAAAGCTGAATGCCTCCAATCGCCTTGAAGCATTTGTCGCCTTATTACGGAGGCGGACGGAGCTTTTGGGTTTTTTGATTTTATATAGCTTTCAGGCCGCGGAACAGCAAGGGGTTTAATATCGCTTTTTAATTTTTTTAAAGCCTCAATATAGCAAAGCCCCAAAATAAAGTTGGGTGCGTTTAATATAGAGCTGTCTTTTATGTTGAGCATTTTTGTTAGTGCTAAGCCCTGTGCTTTTGCGACGGAATGTCCCTGTTTTAAATACTGTTCTAAAAGCTTTAAATATAAAGGGTTTTGAATAGCCTTTTCTGCTTTATTAAAATAGGGGAGAAGCTTTTCCTCAACGCCAAAGCAGAGCGTATCTATCGCTTTAAGCTGTGAAAGCGCATAAACGCCTCCCAAAGCAAAGCGATTAGCTTGAGCTGTACCAAAACTAAAAGGAAGCCCAAGCACAATATCCGCACCGGAAAGCAAAGCCATCTCGGCCCTGTCTTTATTGGAAAATGTATGTAGGCTTCCGCGCTGCGAAAAAGAACAGCTTATAACGGCCGCTACATATTTTGCGCCTGTTTTTTCCTTGGCCAAAAGTATCTGCCTTTCGTGGCCGTTGTGGAAAGGGTCGTACTCGGCTACTATGCCGACGGTGCTATATCCTGTCATGTCCTTAAAGTTTAAGAAGATTATTAAAATAGTCCTCCATACCGTATATCTTAGGAGGCTTATTAATAATAAACGCGGCGGCTTTTAAAGCGCCTGTTGCAAATATGCTGCGACTTTCGGCAACATGCTCTATGGTTATGTTTTCGCCTTCACCTAAAAAGCATACTTCATGTATGCCGTTTATACTTCCACCGCGCACGGCGGATATGCCTATGTCTAAAGACTCTCTTTTGCCGCTTTTTTCGTTGCGGCCTATTATAGGCTTGCTGTTTTCTGTTTTAAGGGCTTCATAAAGCGTTAAAGCAGTACCGCTTGGAGCGTCCGCTTTGTTGCGGTGATGGCGTTCTATAATTTCTATATCAAAGTCGGGCAACAGTTTTTTTGCCTGTAGCGCTAGGCGGTTTAATACATAAACGCCCATAGACATATTGTGACTTCTAAATATAGGTGTTTTTTCTGCGGCTTTTTCTATTGCGCTTATTTGCTCCTCGCTATAGCCCGTTACGCATAGTACGGCGGGCATTTTTTTTGCCGTTATAAAGTCTAATAATTCTGTAAGGGCTTCAGGCAGAGAAAAATCTATAACTACGTCCGCTTCTTCTGAAACCTGTGAAAAACTGTCGTATACAGGGAAATCTGCATATTGTTTGCCGTTTGGGTTTATACCGCAAACTATTTTAAAACCCTGCTTTTCTGCGTCATTTGCGACCCATTTTCCCATTCTGCCACAAGCACCGCAGAGTATGGCTTTTTTCATAGTAGATTTAATTCCTCCATAAGCTGTTTTAGCTTAGACGTGTCTTGCATTGGTACAAGCGGCAGGCGTAACTCGTTTTCGCAAAGACCCATAAGGCTCATTGCCGCTTTTATTGGTATGGGACTCGTTTTTGAAAACAGCATTCTTATAAGCGGCATTGCTTTAACCTGCATTTCAGCTGCTCTTTTGTATTCGCCTTTTAGCACCAAGTCTGTAAGAACGCTTACAAACTTAGGCGCTGCATTGCTTAAGACGGATATAACTCCAAGCCCGCCAAGTGCCATAAAGGGCATTATGCTTTCGTCGGAGCCTGAATAAAAGCTAAGTTCGCCATTGCAGGCGTTTAACATATCGGCAAGCAAAGCCAAATCCGATGTGGCTTCCTTTACTGCTACTATATTATCTATCTGTGAAAGTTCTGCTATAGTTTGGGGGTCAATTGTCATTCCCGTGCGAGAAGGGACATTGTATACTATTATAGGTAAATCGCTGTTTTTGGCTATATAGCTAAAGTGTTTAACAAGTCCTTCCTGTGTGGTCTTGTTATAATAAGGGGTTACGACAAGTTGAGCTTGAGCGCCGAGTTTTTCGGCTTTTTTAGCTTTTTCTACAACGCTTAAGGTGTTGTTGCTGCCTGTGCCGGCGATTACGGGAACGGCACCCGCAACTTCCTTAACGCATATGCTTATAACTTTTTCCCATTCTTCTTGGCTCAAAGTTGGTGGCTCGCCCGTTGTACCGCAGGCTACAAGGGATGATACACCGTTATCCAACTGGTGAGTGACTATTTTTTTTAGTGCTTTTTCGTCTAATTTGTTGTCTTTAAAAGGGGTTATAAGGGCTGTAGCACAGCCCTTAAAAATTACTTGTTTCATAGAACCTCCTTTTGTATAAAGCCTTTCTTGCAGAGGTATTCGGCACAAAGCACAGCACCGCCTGCTGCGCCGCGCAATGTGTTGTGTGAAAGGCATACAAAGCGCCAGTCAAGCAGGGGGTCAGGCCTTAATCTGCCCATAGCAATGCCCATGCCGTTTCCTAACATTCTGTCAAGCTTTGTCTGGGGACGGTTTTCTTCCTCAAAATATTTAAGGTAAGGTGTTGGACTGCTTGGCAGAGCAAGCTTTTCTATAGGCGAAGGCTTAAGCCATGCGGCTTTTATCTCTTCGATTGACGGTTTTTTAGAAAACTTAACAGAAACCGCTGCCATATGCCCGTCCGAAACAGGAACGCGCAGGCATTGCGCACTTATTACAGGCTTGTTTGAAGCTATAATTTGGCTTCCGTCGTCGCTTAATTTTCCCCATACCTTAAGCGGCTCAACTTGGCTTTTTTCTTCCTCACCTGATATAAATGGTATTACATTGTCTATAATTTCGGGCCATGTTTCAAAAGTTTTACCGGCGCCGCTTATAGCTTGGTATGTGCAGACGGAAATTTGTTCAATGCCGTAGATAAGCAGGGGAGTAAGCGGCGGAACAAAGCTTTGTATGGAGCAGTTGGGTTTCACCGCAATAAAACCGGTTTTAGTGTTCAAACGCTTTTGTTGAGCCTTGATTACATTAAAGTGGTCGGCATTTATTTCCGGTATAACCATAGGGACGTCAGGCACAAGCCTGCACGCACTGTTGTTGCTTATAATAGGTAAGCCGGCGGAGGCGTAGGCTTCTTCCAATGCACGTGTCTCTTCTTTACTTAAAGATATAGCACAAAATGCAAGGTCAGCCTGTTTTACGACATTTTTAATGTCGGCGGAATCCTCCACCGTTATATTTAAAATATCTTCTTTGATATGGCTGTTTTTTATTATATCGCCGTAGCGTTTCCCGGCACTGCGACTGCTTGCTAAAAGGCAGCTTATTTTAAACCAAGGGTGCTGCTGCAAAATTTCAACAAAGCGCTGTCCCACCATGCCGGTTGCGCCTATAATGGCGACCCGCCACTTATCTTGCATTGATAATAGACTCAATGCTTAGCTTGGCGTCTGCCATGGGGCCGTTTTCTGTGGGTTCGTCCTGTTCAACTACAAACCACTCAGCGCCGGCAACCTTACCTGCATTTAAAAGCTCTTTTACGTTTTGGACTCCGTGGCCAAAGGGGGCATAGGCAAAGGATTCATCCTTGTCGCTTTCTTCATCTAAGCCTATAAGCGCATAAGGATCGCCTGAAATTTTGACACCGTTGTAATCCTTAAGGTGCACGACGGGCGCTCTGCCTGCGTATTTTTTTACATATTCTACGGGGTCAAGGCCTGCGTAATGCACCCAGCAGGTATCAATTTCGGTCTTTAGTAAATCTTCCGGAACTGCTGTATATATAAAGTCCAGCCCGTACATCTGAGAAACTTTTTTAAACTCAAAATCGTGGTTATGATATAGAAGTTGAATACCGTTTTCGCGGCATTTTTGGCCTACTTCGAATATAAGACGCAAAATGCCTGCAAAGCCTTCTTCGCCGGGGCGTTCGCCTTTTTCTATATAGGGTACTACTATGTGTTTACAGCCTATTTCTTTATGGAATTGTATTATACTATCTAAGTTTTCGCGCAGATCTTTTACCGGTACATGGCTTGATGCGGCTTCAAGGTTAAATTCCTTTAGCATAGCGTTTATTTCTTCGCTGCTGTGTCCAAAAAAGCCTGCAAATTCAACGCCTTCGTAGCCAAGGGCGGATAACTCCTTTAATACATTGCGCATGCTTTTTTCTACAAGCTCCCTTGCAGAGTAAAGCTGGTAACCTATTTTAATGTTTTGCATTATTTACCTCCGTATTTGTCCGAGAAATATACAGGCTTGCCGCTCTTTGCGGATTCGTAAACGGCGTCAAGTATCCTTGTTACAACGAGTGCTTCTTCGGGTTTTACTGTTATTTGACCTTTGTTTAGTACAGCGTTTACAAACGTGCGCTGTTCAAGCACTTGGGCAGAGTCGTTATTGCCCTCGTAATAGTCTACATTGTTGGCAGAAAGGTCGGGCTTTTCCATATATTGGCGGTTGTATTTTACGCCGTTTATGCGGAGACCGTCATGCATATCCGCACCGCCTTTTGTACCAGAAAGAACCGTAGCTGCTTCCTCGACTTCAAGTGTGTTAAGCGCCCAGCTTGCGCTCAACATAATTGTTGCACCGTTTTCCATAACAATAAATCCAAATGCGCTGTCTTCCACGGTGAAAAGTTCAGGATCCCAGTCGCCCCATGCGTTGGCGGTATCCCTGTCGTTGTTAAGCTTGTGGTACACGGTGCCCACTACGTATTTTGGCTTGTAGTTGTTCATGGTCCAAAGTGTAAGGTCAAGCGCGTGCGTGCCTATATCTATAAGAGGACCGCCGCCCTGCTCGTATTCGTTTAAAAACACGCCCCATGTAGGCACTGCCCTGCGCCTTATAGCGTTTGCCTTTGCAAAATATACTTCGCCAAGTTCGCCTGCGTCGCAAGCGCGCTTTAAATAAAGGCTGTCCGGACGGAAACGGTTTTGGTAGCCTATTGTTAGTATTTTGCCACTTTCCTTAGCGGCTTCGCACATAAGGAGTGCTTCTTGCGGGTTTATCGCCATGGGCTTTTCGCACATTACGTGTTTGCCTGCATGCAGTGCGTCCACCGTTATTTGAGAGTGGCTGCGGTTTGGTGTGCAGACGTAAACGGCATCAAGGTCTAACTTTAAAAGTTCTTTATAGTCTTCAAATACAAGTGCGTCTTTTGTGCCGTATTCTTCTTTGGCCTTTTCAGCTCTTTCTTTAATAATATCGCAAAAAGCGACCATATCCACCTGACCCAGCTCTTTTGCTGCGGGCATATGCTTTCCATTAGCTATACCGCCGCAACCTATTATGCCAGCTCTTATTTTATCCATATAAAAACCTCCATATAGTTGATAGGCTTATTATAGCCAAAACAAAGCATTTTGTCTATTGGAGATAGGCAAAGCTACATAAAAACAAACCGTAAAAAAGCAAGGGAAAACAACAGTGTGTCTGTTCTTGTGCTTATGTGTTTTGTGTGTTAAACTATGCTTCGTTGGAAGGAGTGAGAAAGTGCGCATTTACGTTGACTGCCAAGGCGGCGACAATGCCCCGAAAGCTCAGGTTTTAGGTGCCCTTGCGGCGCTAGACGAATACCCCGATTTAGAGCTTGTTTTAGCAGGCGATGAGCCAAGCATCAAAGCTTTAGTTGGGGATAAAATAAATTCAAGCCGAATTCAAATAGAGCATTGTACGGAAAGCATTTCAAACCACGAGTCTCCTGCGCTTGCGATAAGGCAAAAAAAAGACTCCGCCATTGTAAAAGGCATGTTAAGCTTACGCGAAAAAAATGTTGACGGCTTTGTTTCATCCGGCTCAACAGGTGCCGTACTTTTAGGCGGAATGCTTCGCCTTGGGAGAATACAAGGCATAGACAGGCCTGCGCTTGCTCCGCTTATTCCAAACGGTAAAGGACAGTTTCTTCTTATAGATTGCGGCGCAAATGTAGACTGTAAGCCGGAATACCTTCTACAGTTTGCGGCAATGGGTGAAGCCTACATGAAAATAGTAAAGGGAGTTAAAAACCCCCGCATAGGTCTTGCCAACATAGGGGAAGAAGCTGAAAAAGGCAATGCCTTAACTAAGGAAGCATACCCGTTGCTTAAAAACTCCCCGTTTAACTTTGTAGGCAACGTAGAAGCACGTTATATAACAGCGGATAAGGCCGACGTCATAGTCTGCGACGGCTTTGTGGGCAACATAATACTCAAGTTTATGGAGGGCGTTGCAAAAACTCTGCTTGGAATTATAAAAAAAGAATTACTTGCCGATACTCTTTCTAAAATAGGTGCGCTTATGGCAAAGCCCGCATTTTCACGCGTTAAAAAACTTATGGACTATAAAGAAGTAGGTGGCGCGCCGCTTTTGGGGGTATCCGGTTCTGTTGTAAAAGCCCACGGCTCAAGCGACGAAAGAGCATTTAAAAATGCTATAGGACAATGTGTCAACATGGTAAAAGGTGATATCGCCCAAGCCATTGCTGATAATATACAAAGCATTAAAGAGGTGTAAATATGGTTTTAGAAACAGTTAAAAAAATGATAGCTAATCAACTTAAGGTGGACGAGAGCCGCATGGTAGAAGATGCCCGCCTTGTGGAGGACCTTGGCGCAGACAGCGCAAACATAATGGTTCTTATTATGGACCTTGAAGACGAGTTTGATTTGCAAGTGGACGATAGCGCAATAACAGAGCTTAAAACCGTTGGAGATGTTGTTAAATATATCGAAGAAGCAACTCAGGCATAATATATTACCTGCCCTAAGCGGCGACTTTTAATAATGCATAGAAATACAGTTACATTAGAAAGCAAGCTCGGTTACACATTTAAAGACAAGGGCTTGCTTAGTTTAGCACTTACACACGCAAGTTTAGACGGCAAAAACAACCAAAGGCTTGAGTTTTTGGGCGATGCTGTGCTTGAGCTTGTTATAAGCAAAATGATATACGAAATAAATCCCCCCATGTCCGAGGGGGATATGACCCGTATGCGCGCAAAAATTGTCTGCGAAGACGGGCTTTTTGAGGTTTCAAAAAAAATAAGCTTAGGCCGTTTTATAAAAATGCAGAAATCTTTTGAACAAAAGGGCGGTCGCCAAGTAAAGAGCGTTTCAAGTGATGCGCTTGAAGCTGTGCTCGGAGCTGTTTTTTTAGACGGCGGTATAGAAACGGCGGAGCGCACTATAAGAAGCCTTTTTAGCGACAGCATCAAAAAAAGCGGCAAACAAAAGGACTATAAGACCGTGTTGCAGGAAAAACTGCAAAGCATGGGTTTTGCCTTGCCCGTTTATAAGCTTATAAAAGAAGATGGGCCGGATCACGCCCCCACATTTACCTGTGGAGTACATTTTGCGGACGGGGGCTTTGCAGAAGGAACTTCCGGCTCCATAAAACAGGCTGAGCAGGAGGCTGCAAAGCGCGCTATACAATCTCTATATGTGAAGGAGTCTTTAAATGAAACTAAAGAGCCTTGACATATACGGATTTAAATCCTTCGCCCAGCGCACAGAGCTTTTTTTTGACAAAGGCATTACGGGCATAGTTGGGCCTAATGGTTCCGGTAAAAGCAATATTGGGGATGCAGTGCGTTGGGTTTTGGGCGAACAAAGCCCTAAAGCTCTGCGCGGCTCCAAAATGGAAGACGTAATATTTAACGGTACGGAAAACAAAAAACCCTTGCCTTACTGCGAAGTTTCGCTCGTGTTTGATAACGAAGACGGATTTCTTAAAAGCGATTATACGGAAGTCATGGTTACACGGCGTGTTTACCGCAATGGGGAAGGCGAATATTATTTAAATAAAAACGCTTGCCGTCTAAAGGATATATTGGAACTTTTTAGGGACACGGGTGTTGGCAAAGAGGGTTACTCTATTATAGGTCAAGGTAGGATAGACGATATACTTTCCGCCAAGAGCGAACAGCGCCGCCAAGTTTTTGAGGAAGCTGCTGGCATTGTAACATACCGTGTACGCAAGGAAGAGGCGGAGCGAAACCTCAAAAAAACCGCAGAGAACCTTGTGCGCGTTAACGACCTTATAGAAGAAATCTCCATGCGGCTTGAGCCACTTAAACAGCAAGCGCAAGACGCAAACGAATATTTAAGTCAGGCGGAGCGTTTAAAACAGCTTGAGCTTAATATTTTTATTATAAGGCAGGATAGGTTAAAGCAGCGCATGCAATCCGTAAAAGAAAAAATGGAATTGCATGCACAAGCTATAGAAAATGCTAAACAGAATATAGAAAAGCTATCCCAGCAGCGCAACGATTTAGATTTAATGCAGGAAGCGCTGGATAACACGGAAAGCCGCCACAGGAAAGCGCAGATGCAGATAAGCGAAGCTTTGCAGGAGAGCGGCCAAGAAAAAGAGAGAAAGCAGGCAGAAATAAATGCGCTTCTAAAAGAAAAAGACCAGCTTTTAGAAGAAATTAAAGAGGCTGAACAAAAGCTAAAC
>JAUNLY010000127.1:1570-2969 GCA_030532025.1 Eubacteriales bacterium | reverse complement strand
CGACATTTCCCCTTCTATGGCACTTAGAATAACAAAATATTATGGCGATGATACAGAAAAGGTCATACGCACAAACCCATATAAAATTATTGATGATATAAAGGGTATAGGGTTTTTAACGGCGGACAGAATTGCAGTTTCTATGGGCATAGAAAAAAACAGCGCTTTCCGCATACAGTACGGAATAAAACACGTGTTAAGCGAAGCGGCCATAACGCACGGGCATACTTTTTTACCAAGAGAATTGTTAGTTGAAAAAGCTATTTCTTTGCTACAAATAAGCGAGGATCTTTTGTCCGTGCAACTTCAAACATTACTTTTGGAGAAAGAGCTAACTGCGACCTTTATAGGCGATACAGAAGCCATATTTCTAACATGGTATTATGCAGCTGAAAAAGAAATCGCTTTACGACTTCAAAGGCAAATTTTTTCTGCAAAAAGAACAATAGACATAGAGCTTGAATCGGCCAATATTGCCAAATTTGAAGAACTTCACAATATTTCGTTTAGTGAATCGCAAAAAAACGCCATTATCCGCGCTAGACAGGAAGGTGTTTTAATTATTACTGGGGGCCCTGGTACAGGGAAAACAACTATAATTAACTGTATAGTTAAATTATCTGATGATTCAGAAACTACATATTTAGCGGCTCCAACTGGGCGTGCGGCTAAGCGCATGGAGGAGGCCACAGCCCACGAAGCAAAAACCATACATAGGCTGTTATCCTTTAACGGCGAGGAGTCTCGCTTTGAATACGATGAAGATAATGCACTTGAATGCGATTGCCTTATAGTTGACGAAGTTTCTATGATGGACGTATTTCTTATGCGCAGCCTGCTAAGAGCTGTAAATGCAGATACACAGTTGATTTTGGTGGGAGACGCAGATCAATTGCCAAGCGTAGGTGCCGGTAACGTTTTAAAGGATATGCTTCAAAGTAGCGTTATACCAACCGTTAGGCTGTCTGAAATATTCAGACAGGAGGAAGGAAGCAATATAGTCGTAAACGCTCACAGGATAAACCGTGGCGAGAACCCTATTATGAACGAAAAAAACGGCGATTTTTTTATGATAAAATGCCGTTCTGCCGAGGAAACTGCAAGGACAATACTATCTCTTTGTTCAAAAAGGCTACCAAAATACTTGGGGTTTAAGGATCCTACGCAAAATATACAAGTGCTTTCCCCCACCAAAAAAGGCGCCTGTGGCGTTGAAAACTTAAATCGTCTTTTGCAAGGAGTTTTAAACCCAAAAACTTCAAATGAGGATGAGATAATATATAACGAAACTGTATTTAGGTTAGGCGATAAAGTGATACATACCCGCAATAACTACCAATTGGAATGGGAAGCCAAAGGCGGCGAAAAAGGGCTTGGAGTGTTTAATGGGGACATAGGT
>JAUNLY010000127.1:0-1558 GCA_030532025.1 Eubacteriales bacterium | reverse complement strand
AGTAGATGAAGACAGCCTTATAGTTTGTTATGATGATAATAGATTGGTCGAATACGATTATAAACAGATTGAAGATTTGGATTTGGCCTATTGCCTATCCGTACATAAAAGCCAAGGCAGCGAATTTCCTGTGGTTGTTATGCCTGTGATAGGCGGCCCTCCCATACTTATAACGAGAAACCTTTTTTATACTGCTATGACGCGGGCGAGAAAAATGGTCGTTTTGGCGGGTTTCCCAAAAGCTGTTGAAGACATGGTACAAAACACCTACATAGACAACAGGTTTACATCTTTAAAAGAGCAACTATTCCAAACACAGGTGCAGTATGGGGATATTTGATAAAATAACGGCTTTGTTATTGCCGCCCACCATATGTTTAGGCTGTGAGGAGCCAAGAAATATAGATTTCGGTTCTCCGCTTTGTAAAAAATGTGAAGCGGAACTTGAAAAGCAAAAACTAAGTGAGTACGTATGCACAAATTGTTTATCCCCGCTTGCATCAAACAGCACCTGCCTATATTGTAAAGGCGGCGGTATGAATAACATATATCAAGCCTTTGCCCCTTACCATTACCATGGTATTGTACAAAGACTTGTCGTACAGCTTAAATTTGGCTTTGTTGACGATGCCGCAATTCCACTCGCAAAAGGCATGTATCAATGTATTTACGGCATGACTTTTGACGCCATGGTACCTGTGCCACTGCATAAAGAAAGGCTTTTGGAGAGAGGCGTTAACCAAGCGGAAAAACTGGCAGAGCTTATTTCTGTTAACAACAACATACCTGTGTTAAATGCGCTTGAAAAAACAAAGAAAACTAAAAGACAGTCATCTTTACATAAAAATGATAAAAGAGAGAAAAATGTGCAGGACGTATATAGAATTTGTCATGAGGCAAAAGGCTTAAATTTATTGCTTGTTGATGATGTACGAACTACTGGAAGCACCGCAAGAGCCTGTGCTAAAGAGCTTATAGAAAACGGTGCCGCTAGTGTTTCTTTGCTGACAGCTGCAATTGCTCCACCGAGGGAAAAATAAATGAAGGAACAATTTATAAGAACCGCTGCGGTTTTAGGGGAAGAAGCGGTTAAAAAAATACAGACTAAAACGATAATGCTTATAGGGCTTGGTGGTGTAGGAGCCGCCTGTGCGGAAGCCCTGGTACGTGGAGGCATAGGTAAGATTATAATTGTAGACGGAGATACAATAAAACCAAGCAACTTAAACAGGCAGTTATTTGCACTACACTCTACATTGGGACATAAAAAGACAGACGCGGCATTTGACAGGTTGAAGGATATAAACCCCGATGTAGAGATAGAGTCTTATCCTATTATGGTAAACGAAAACAATATAAGCACGCTGCCTTTTGATAAGTGTGATGTTATAATCGACGCAATAGACGACACAAAAGCCAAAGTGCTTATTGCAAAGTTAGCGCAAAATAAAAACATACCCATGTATGCATGCATGGGTACCGGCAACAAAACAGACCCAAGTATGTTTAGATTTATAGATATTTATAGCACAAAAATGTGTCCGTTGTGCCGTAAAAT
>JAUNLY010000126.1 GCA_030532025.1 Eubacteriales bacterium | reverse complement strand
GGTTAAACTTATAATAAGCCATGCCGTCATAGAGGTAGCATCAATACTGCTACATATGTACACTAAGCAAATATTGCAATTAATTTTATAAACAGATAAGCATTCATGTAAGCCCTTGTCAAGATTGACATTTTAGGGCTTTCATATTATGATTCTTACATGAGTTTTGTACTACAACCTATATTTGGAGGTATTTATGCGTTCCCTAAGGAGAAAAGAAAAGCTGTCCTCACAGGCTTTTCGTGAAATAAGGCGTTATATTATACAAAATAATCTGCAGGCGGGAGACCTTTTGCCAACAGAGCAATCCCTTTGCGACGCCTTGGGCATAAGCCGCAACATATTGAGGGAAGCCATAAAAAGCCTTGAAATAATGGGCTTGGTAAAAGCAATTCCGGGTCGCGGTACCATGGTACAGGAATTTAATTTAGATTTTATATTCCAAAACGTTTTGTTTTTTTCCGTGGGCGATGCGGAAAAAAAGGCCACACAGGAGATGCTTGACCTGCGCCGTATGCTAGAGCTTAACTACATGCACGATGCTTTTAATCTGTTAAAGGCGGAGGATATAGCCTATATACGCCAATGCGCAGAGGATATGAAAATGCACTGGGATAAAAATGAGCTTTTCAGCGACATAGACAGAGAATTCCACCTAACCATATACCGTCCGCTAAATAACGGCGTGCTTATATCCCTTTTAAATGCTATATGGAGCGTTGACGACGGCTTTGATATGGAGAAAAAACGCCTGCATTTAGAGTCCACCATACCCAAGCATTTTGCAATAGTGGAAGCCTTGGAGCGTAACAGCTATGAAGACTTTGTGGACGCCATGGAGCATCATTTCGCCTCCGGCAAATACGCTTTCTCAGGCAGCTACGAGGAGTATTGATATAGATTATACTAAAGCTTACTCTAATAAGCTATATTAATATACTTAAAAATAGACTGCTTGATTTTTCTTTGCTCAATTTGCTAATCTATTTTCCTATCAGAAAAATTAAAACAATAAGCAAACAGCATAAAATATAGATTTTTGAATATATTTGGATTAGTATAAAACGCATTGTTCTCTTTCAAAGCACGGGAGAAAACAATGCGTTTATATTATGTTGATTTATTTAAATCAAGAATTATATGGATAATTACTTAAGCATCTGCTTTGAAGCTTCGAGCAGAGCGTCATAAAGCGCTTGTGCTTCGTCTTGGGTTTTGGCGCAGGTATTTACATACAGCTTTATCTTTGGCTCAGTACCGCTTGGGCGCACGCATACCCAGTGCCCGCCCTGAAGTTCAAAGTAGAGCACATTGCTTGGCGTTGTGCCAAGGGGTGTTTGCTTTTCTCCCTCTTTGCGAAGCCCCGTCTGGTAATCGCGTAGTGCAAGAACCTCGTAATCTCCTATTTTTTCGGGGGTGTTTTTGCGCAGATTATCCATAATAGAGGCTATTTTAGCTTGACCGTCCTTGCCGGGTAGCGTTACGGATATGGTTTTTTCCGCCCAATAGCCGTATTCCTCGTATATGTTTATAAGCTGTTCGTATAGGGTGATGCCCTTTTCCATGCAGGCACAGGCGGCTTCTGCTGCAAGAAGAGAAGCGTTTACGGCGTCCTTGTCCCTAACTGCGGTGGAGGATAGATATCCGTAGCTTTCTTCAAAGCCAAACAGGAATGTGTGGGACATATTATCCTCAAACTCCTGTATTTTCTCGCCTATGAATTTAAAGCCCGTCAACGTATCAAAAAGGCTTACACCGTATGCGTCGCATATGGATTTTGCAAGCTGTGTGGATACTATGGATTTACAGGCTGCGCCGTTTTTGGGTAGCTTATCGCTCTTTTTAAGCGAGCTTAATATATGGTGCAAAAGCAAGGCCGCAATCTGGTTGCCGTTTAGAGTGCGGTATACGCCACTGCCGTCGCGCACACATAGCCCCATGCGGTCGCAGTCGGGGTCGGTACCTATTATAACCGTTGCGCCTACTTTTTCTGCAAGGGGTATCGCAAGCTCAAATGCCGCTGGGTCCTCTGGGTTTGGGGCGGTAACTGTCGGGAAGTTGCCGTCGGGATTTTCCTGTTCTTCTACTACAGTAACGTTTTTAATGCCCGCTTCGCGCAATACACGCCTTACCGGCACGTTGCCGGAACCATGCAGGGGAGTGTAGACTATGGAAAGTTCGCTCCCTAATTTTTTAAGAAGACCTTCCCTAACTTGCAGGGAAAGAACCATATCTATATAGTCCCTGTCTACTTCGTCTTCGCCTATGTATTTAAGAAGACCTTTTTCAAGCGCCTCATCTTCTGGCATAGCTACAGCATCTTTATATTGAGTTTCCTGTATAGCTTTTGTAACGAGTGCGGCGGCTTCTGGACCCAACTGTGCGCCGTCCTCACCGTAGACCTTGTAGCCGTTATATGCTTTGGGGTTGTGTGATGCAGTTATAGCAACGCCAGCAGAGCAATTCAGGTGGCGTACCGCATAGCTTAACACGGGCACCGGACGCAGGCTTTCAAAAAGATAAGCTTTTATACCGCGGGCACAAAGCACAAGTGCTGTTTGTTTTGCGTATTCTGCGCTGTTTATACGGCTGTCGTAGCCTATAACAACGCCACGCTTTGAAGAATCCGGGTCGGAGGACTTTAAAAACTCTGCAAAGCCTGCCGTGGCACGGCGTACATTGTAGTCGTTCATGCGGTTTGTGCCATAGCCCATAACACCGCGCATGCCGGCGGTGCCAAAGCTCAACTCCTGATAAAACCTGTCCTCTATTTCCTTTGGGTCGTCCGCTATTGAATTGAGTTCTTCAACCAATGCGGCATCGTCTTTGAAGTTCTCAAGCCATTTTTTATAAGATTGCATTACGTCCATAATGTTACCTCCCTATGGCAATTATTGGTATTATTATAAGAAAAACCAAGCGTTCTTGCAAGCCATACTTGTTTGAGCAACACAAAGCATTTTTTATAAAATGTACTTAATTTAAGTAAGTAAAACATTTACAGGTTGCACTTGTATTCGCGAAAACAAAAGCATTTAT
>JAUNLY010000016.1 GCA_030532025.1 Eubacteriales bacterium | reverse complement strand
TGGTGGAGCATAGGAGAGTCGAACTCCTGACCTCTACAATGCGAATGTAGCGCGCTACCAACTGTGCTAATGCCCCAAAAATATTTTGCGTTCTTAAACCATGTTTATCTGCTACGGTTTAACGAACATTCGGGATTATAACATCTAAAGCCTTAAAAGGCAATACTTAAAAAGGACAATCGTAAAACGAATTGGAGGACTTGGGCTGACATTAGCCTTAATCCTCAAAAAGTGTTTCGGGTTCAGTAAAATCCGGGGAGGCTTCCGGTAATTTATACAGCACCATAATATATGCGTCTTCACCCGTGTCGGGGTAATAATTTTTGCGGGTGCTTACGGTGAAAAAACCGAATTTTTTATATAATGCAATGGCGGGTGCGTTGCTTTTACGCACTTCAAGTGTCATATATACAGCGCCTAAGTTTGAAGCGTAGCTCAGCATATTGTAAAAAAGAGACGAACCTATGCCTTTCCCGCGGTGTTCTTCTAAAACGGCTATATTGGTTATATGCCCTTCGTCTATTATAACTTGCATACCGCAAAAGCCTATTAGATCGTTGTTAAATTCTGCCACAAAATACCTTGCGACGGGGTTTTGGGTGATTTCGAATGTATAGGATTCTAAAGACCAAGGCGCTTTATTTACAATGCCGTCTATTTTTTGCACGGCTTCTATATCAGAAGATGTCATACGCCTGATTGTTATATTATCCACGTTTTTGTAGTTCTCTCTCCGCCTGTGGTTTTCTTAAGTAGAAGGGCAAAAGTTCTTCCGGTGAAACGGCTTCGTCTGTGTGTTTTAACGCAATTGCCGCAGCGTAGGAAGCTCTAAGTGCATTTAACTGTAAAGGTGCGATTAAGGCTTTGTCTTTAAAGTTGTTTATAATATCTTCCCTATAAGGTGCCGTGCCGTCGCCAACGAATATACAGTCTTCATTATAGCTTTCTATAAGCGAAAACAGTTCTTTGAGCGTAAGTGCCTTATAGTCTGTAAGCCTTTGCCCGTCTTTATAAAGTGCGGTGTAGACCTGTTTGTTTCTTGCATCTCGTATCGAACATATTATTTTGTCGGAGGATAAAAAACCGTATGCGTAGGCGTCAAGCGCATTTACGGCTATGCACGGCTTATTTTTAGCGTGAGCCATGGCTTTTACTGCCGATACGCCTATGCGCACCCCCGTAAAGGAACCGGGGCCTGTGACGGCGGCAAAATAATCCACATCAGAAACTGAAAGGCTGCTTTTTTCAAAAGCTTCTTCTATCATGGGCATCAAATTTACGGAATGCGTAAGCTTATTTAGCACAAAAGATTCATATAAAAGTCGCTGCTCGTCCGCAATAGCTAAAGAGCATGTAGGGCCCGAAGTGTCAACGCATAGTATTTTCATGGTACCTCTTCTAAATTTATTTGGCGGAAATCGCCGTGGCGGGTTAAGCTTACCGTCCTTGTAAGGTCGCTGTTTATAGAAATGCTTATTTCTACGCAATCTAAGGGGAGCATATCGCTTGCACGCTCATGCCATTCTATAAGCGTTATGCCGTCAGTGCCGATAAACTCGTCAAGACCGCTTTGCAACAGCTCTTCAGGGTCTTGAATCCTATACCAGTCAAAATGGTATAGCGGTACGCGGCCTTCATCGTAAACGTTAAGCAGGGTAAATGTAGGGCTTGGCACGGAGCCTGTTATGCCCAAGCCCCGTGCTACGCCCCTTGCAAATTCGCTTTTGCCGGAGCCCATTTCGCCGCTTAAGAGAACAACGTCTCCCTTGCGTAAAACTTTAGAAAATGCTGTGCCTAAAGCCTGCATTTTGAGGTTGCTGTCAATATTCAACGTTGCCACACGCTTTTCTTCCGAGTTTTTTGATAAACACCGACAAATGTTTATAGAGCAAGAATGTAATAAGGCTGTTTACGCTTCCTTTGACTATGTTGAAAGGTACTATGCCGGTGATAAGGTAATTTACCATGTCAAACTGTGCTGCCTGTTCTCCAAGTAATGCCGGTATAAGCAGGAATTTGTTTGTAACTACACCCATAACCACCTGTAATATAACACCTATGCAGGAACCTAAAACGGCGGTTTTCTTGCTGCGGTTTTTCTGGTACATAATGGTAGGGGGCAAAAGGTAGGCGGCGCCTACGAGTATGTTTGCCAATTCGCCTACACCGGCTGTTTGGGTGCCAAGCATATGTATAAGGTTGGTTATTATAAGAGCCAATATAGAAGCTCCCGGCCCAAACGAAAAACCTATAAGCAACATAGGTACGAAGGAAAAATCCAATTTAAGCCAAGGAGCGAAAAATGCGAGCGGGATTTCCGGGAAGTAGCTAAGTATTGTAGCCAGTGCGACCATAAGTGCTACATAGGTCATGTAAGCGGTGTTAAAGCGTTGTTTCATTTTTTACCTCCAAAAAAATCGTCCGTGTACATACAGGACGAAACAAAGGCAATAAACCTATCTTCTTCCATCCAGACTATACTGTCGGTTACGGAGTTTCACCGTATCAGCCGTGAGGCTCGCGGACTATACCGCCGGTGGGGACTTGCACCCCGCCCTGAAGATACACACAATGTTTTTCAACAAAGACACTATATCACTTGCGGATACTGCTGTCAAGAATTGAAAAATATAATTTTTTTGATTATAATACACAAGACTATAAAGCGCTACTCAAGGGGGTACACATTGAACACTACACGCATATATAAAAGCGACCGCATAGGCATGGAAATGGTGCATAAACTTTTAGCTCAAGAAGGTTTAGAGTTTGACCAAAATGTAGAATATACGTTTGCCGTTATGGATGGCGACAATATGGCGGCAACGGGCTCTTTCTACAAAAACACATTGCGCTGCCTTGCGGTAAGCTCAGAATATGCGGGTGAAGGGCTTATGAGCCTTATAGTAAGTGAACTCACTGCGGAGCTTTTTAGAAGGCAGGTAAACCACGTTTTTATATACACCAAAAAAGATGCGGCAAAGAAATTTCTACCGCTTGGGTTTTATGAGATAGCCGCATTGCAGGACGTTGTTTTTCTTGAAAACAGGCGCAATGCCTTTAACGATTACCTAAATTCTTTGGGGGAAAGCAAGTCAAATGTAAACGGTGCGATTGTTATGAACGCAAACCCATTTACATTGGGTCACAGGTATTTGGTGGAATATGCCCTTAGCCATTGCGACAATTTGCACTTGTTTATAGTATCAGAAGATATTTCCGCCTTCCCAAGGGCTGTGCGCGAAACGCTGGTAAAGAAAGGCACTGCGGATTTAGAAAACATATATTATCACCCTACCGAAGACTACCTTGTTTCAAGCGCTACTTTCCCGTCTTATTTTATTAAAGAATCTTCTAAAGTAACATCGGCGCACGCAACACTTGATTCAAATGTATTTGTTAAGATAGCAAAAAAGCTCAATATAACAAAGCGTTTTGTGGGGGAGGAGCCGTTTTCTCCGGCAACTGCACTCTATAACCAAGCCATGCAAAAAGAGCTTCCAAAGCACGGAATAGAAGTAACAGTAATTCCAAGAAAAAAAGAAGAGAGCATAGGCACAATAAGTGCATCTCTTGTTAGGAAATATATAGCGGAGGGCAATATAAATGGTACAGAATTGCTTCTCCCAAAAACAAGCTACGAATTTTTACAGAGCGAAGAAGCTAAGCCCATAATAGAAAAACTTCAAAACAAAGCATAAAGGCTGAGCTTTTTGATTATTTTTCGCTAGATATATGAATTTGTGGAGCGGCAAAGGCTATGTTTTCTTTTCTAAACTCCGCCATAAGCGTTTCGTTTAAATCGTGTTTAGCGTTCCACCATTTGCTTTGCGGCGCAAACACACGCAATGTAAACTGCATAGTGCCATCTGCAATTTGGCTGAGCCTCGCTTCAAGCGGGGGATCCTCCAATGTGTCCGGGTGGGATTTGGCTACGTTTACCAATATGGATTTAATTTTTTCGACATCGGCATTTAGGGGGAAAGTAAGCGGTATATCTATCCTGCGTATAGGCATGGCGCTCATGTTTATTATGTTGCCGTTGCTTAAGGTGCCGTTTGGCAGTACTACAACACGGTTGTCTGGCGTTAAAAGCTTGGTGTAGAAAATGCCTATCTCCGTAACCGTGCCGGAGTCTGCATCGGGGCTCTTTATAAAATGCCCTACCTTAAAGGGTTGGTAGACGAGTATCATAAGCCCGCCCGCAAGGTTGCTAAGACTGCCTTGAAGCGCTAAACCTATTGCTATACCTGCAGAACCAAGCAGTGTAACAAAAGATGTGCTCGGAACTCCAAGCTTTATTAGTACAGAAACTATTAATATAATTTTTACCGCTATGGATAAAAAGCTGCTTATAAAAGAGACGACACCCTTGTCTATCTTGCTCCTTGACAGGCTGTTTCTTGCAAACCCAAGTAACTTTTTAGAAAGCTGCCATATTAAAAAATACAGTATTACAGTCCCTGCTATGTTTAATATGGTATCCGCTGTTGCTTCCTGAAAAACTTTTATAATCGATTGAAAAAAGTTATCCATATTTCTCCTAAAAACTTTATTCATCTAACGGGATAGGCTGTTAGATTGTTTATATACTATCAGTCACAAAAAAAATAAACAAGTATTTTATATGGTGCTATTGCAAAAAGGGCTTATGTTATTATAGTATGGCAGTAAAGGGGGAGAACTATGGAAGAATTAATGCGACTACAGAAATATTTGGCGCATTGCGGCGTCGCAGGCAGAAGAAAAGCGGAAGAACTTATCGCTTCAGGCGCTGTACAGGTAAACGGACAGACCGTCCGTGAAATGGGCATAAAGGTAGGCGCTCAGGATATAGTGCATGTCCGTGGCGAAAGAGTAAAGCCCGAAAGCGTTAAATATTATATTATGTATAACAAACCAAGGGGAGAGGTAAGTACCGCGTCTGATCCTGAGGGGCGTACTACGGTGCTTGACCGCTTTAAGGATTTTTCTGTAAGGCTATATCCTGTGGGAAGGCTCGACTTTGACAGCGAAGGCCTTATCTTTCTTACAAACGATGGGGAATTTGCAAAAAGGGTTACCCACCCACGCTATGGCGTTAAAAAAACATATATAGCAAAAATAAACAGCGTGCTTTCTAAAGAAAACATAAACCGCCTAAGGCAGGGTGTGTTTGTTATGGGTGAAAAAACAAGGCCCGCTATGGTACGCGTTATAAGCACGGGCGCTAACACGCAAAGCCTTCTTATAACAATAGGCGAAGGCAAAAACAGGCAGATACGCAGAATGATAGAAGCCGTGGGCAGCCGTGTTTTAACATTAAAGAGAATACAGTGCGGCGTTGTAAGGCTTGGGAAAACACCGCTTGGCAAATGGCGCCACCTTACGGAAAGCGAAGTAAAGTATTTTTTAGATTAATAATTATTGCAGCTTCAGCTGCTTTTTTCTTTCTTCAAGGCGTTTAAGCGCGGAAGCTAAAAGGCTCTGCCTGTCGTTTTGTTCAAAACCGTTTATTACTCTTTCAAGCAAAAAGTTTAAAGTTTCGCCAAGGAAAGGCCCTGAGTCAAAGCCGTTTTCAATAAGCGTTTTACCGTCTATGGCAAGGTCGCCAAGCGATAGGCACGCGCCGTTTGCGATAAGCTCCTCGGCCTTTTTAACGAGTGCATCGTGGCTATCCACACGCTTTGCTACATGCGGGGCGTGGGCCAAAAGGTCTGCCCTCTGTACATGCATAAGCTTAAAGAAAAGATCAGGGCCAAGCTTGCTTAACCATACTTGCAAATTATCAGGGCCTATGCGGTCGTCGTGGTGTGCAACAAGTAGCGAAACGGTTTTAGTAAGCGAATTGCTTTGTTTTAAAGCTTGCATGGTTTCACGCACTAGGCGCACACTTACGGTTTGATGCCCCCTAAAATGCGTGGTGCCATCGGGGTCATATGTTACGGTGTGCGGCTTGCCGCTGTCGTGAAATAGCGTAGCCCAGCGCACGGCCAAATCGGGCGGTGTAAGGCTTAGCGCACGCAATGTATGTTCCCACACGTCATAGCTGTGGAATACACTGCGTTGTGCGCAATGGTACGAAGGCTCAAGCAGTGGTAGTACTGTAAAAAGTATTCTTGGGTGCTGAGAAAATACCTCAGCCGGTCTTGCGCCCGTCATAAGTTTATTTAGCTCTAAAGCGACTCTTTCTACGCTTATGTTTTTAAGCATGTCTTTTTTGTCGAGCATTGCAAATACGGCGGTTTTTTCTACCGTAAACGAAAAAGTGCTCGCAAAGCGAAGTGCGCGCAGTATCCTGAGTGCATCTTCCGTAAAACGCTTGGCGGGGGAGCCTATGCACCTTATTATCTGCTTGTCGCAGTCTTCTCTGCCGCCAAACAGGTCTTTTATGCCTGTCTTTGGGTGCCAGACAAGGGCATTCATAGTAAAATCGCGGCGCTTAAGGTCCTCTGCAAGGTTGTTTGTAAAGCTAACATAGTCCGGGTGTCTTCCGTCGCGGTAAGGTCCATCTGCCCTATAGGTTGTAATTTCAATAGGCAAGCTGTTTAATATAACGGTAATAGTTCCGTGTGCCTTGCCTACGGTAAGCGTTTTTTCTTGAGAAAATATATTTAAAATTTCGTCGGGATAGGCGCTTGTGCATATATCATAATCGTGCGGAGGTATGCCAAGGTAATCGTCCCTAACGCAGCCGCCAACCAAGTACGCTTCATGGCCTGCGCTGTTTAAACGTCCTATTGCACCAAGGACAGGCTCTGGGACGGGAAAACGCATATCTTACCTCCTTCTGTTAGTCTTGGAAAATCATACAAGAGCCGCCAAATCTTGTCAAGCTACCCAAAGCATGGTAAAATGACACGGATTTGATGGGGGGATTTTATGGACAATGTCAGTGCCGTGCGCGCTGCCAGAAGGATATTAGAAAGCGTTACGCCGCTTAACAAAAACTGTGGAAACATATGCGGAGCGAAATGCTGCCAAAGTAGCGACGCAGGGGATGGCATGCTTTTGTTTCCGGGCGAGGAAACGCTTTATCCCAAAAAATCCAAAATGTTTTCAATAAGCAAAATAAAAGAACCGTTTTTCTCTTTCTATATTACATGCGATGGAACTTGCGACAGAGCCTTGCGCCCGCTTGCGTGCAGGTTTTTTCCGCTGATTCCGTTTGCGGAAGAAAAAAACGGCAAAATTATAAGCGGAATACGCTTAGATAGGCGTGCTTGGCCTATATGCCCTCTTAACCCAAGCGGAATTACAGGCCTTTCACGTAGCTTTGTAGATAGCGCCAAGGAGGCGACTTCTGTTTTGCTAAGCTCGGAAGAAAACTTAAGATACATTATTAATTTGACTAATTTAATAAACACATACCAAAACTTTTCGGAAGCGGGTAATTCGCTATGATATGGCAGAGAGCGAGCTGTAGATACGAAACCGCAAGCTTTTCGGGTTCCGGCGGCTTGCTTGTTCAGGGGAGTTTTTTTGATGTAAATCTAGACAGCTACTTAAACAGCATACAGTGTATATATCTGGACCCTCCGGCAATAGGTATGGAACCCGCTTATTTTGAAAACACAGTGGGAAGTGGCGAGGGCAAAAGCCTTAAAATAAAGGCATACGATAATTTTAATCAGCAGGACATAAAAAACT
Organism: Eubacteriales bacterium; assembly: GCA_030532025.1. GTDB lineage: Bacteria > Bacillota > Clostridia > Christensenellales > Aristaeellaceae > DTU024. The sequence continues at coordinate 15,402 of JAUNLY010000016.1, read as the reverse complement.
ATAAGGAGTTTTTGTATAAAACGCTCCGTCGTTCCTTTGATTTGCTAAGTGAAGAAGGCGTTCTTTTTTTTCATCTGAGTGCTAATCTCTCTTACCACGCAAGGATTGCGGCGGACGAAGTGTTCGGTACTGATAATTTTATAAACGAAATCATATGGAACTATAAGCTTTCCGGTAAGGCAAAAAAATATTTTGGCGTAAGGCACGATACCATACTCTATTATGCCAAAAACAAGGACAAGCGATATTTCAATATAGAACGCATTCCCTGTGGGAAGAAAAAAGAAAACGAAAACCACATGAAAAAGCTTTCCGATTCCAAGGGAAGGCCTTATAGATATATAAATTCCGGCGGTAAGAAATATATATATTACGACGATGCCCCAAACTATCCGGACGATGTTTGGAGCGATATTCCATACCTAAATAAAAGAGATAGGGAGTTTTACGGTTACGAAGGGCAAAAGCCAAAAGCCCTGCTTGAGCGCATAATACGCTGTAGCACAAAAAACGGCGACTATGTGCTTGACCCCATGTGCGGATCGGGGAGCAGCTTGGTGGCTGCTGCGGAAAACAACTGTCAGTTTATAGGCATAGACAATTCTAAGCATGCCATTGCGGTTTCAAGGAAGCGCCTAAAAAACAAAAGGGTGCGTGTGTTGGCTCCGCTCTCTGAAGAAAGCGCTATGCTTGACGCTTCAGTAATAGCGGGCGTAGGTTTCTTTGATGTTTCAATAAATTTCTATAGTATAGCGCATGATGCAAGAGAGTATGATACGAACTTTGAGGACGACTTGCTATCTCCCTTGGACAAGGTGGATCAGTGGTATGCTGGCATATTAAAAGACGATATATTTAATGTATATGCGGCTGCCGTTCGCACTAAACTTAAGCCAGATTTAGAGCGCAACCTAAAGGTGCCCATATTAAAAGGTACTGTGGCAATACTAATAGTGGACATATTTGGCAACAGAAGCCTTTGGGTTTCCACGGGGCAGATTTGATTATTTTGGAGGTTACATATGGCAAATATTGAAGATATAGGCATAGATTTAGGTTCGAGCAATGTATTGATATACGCAAAGGACAGGGGCATTGTGTTAAACGAGCCCGCAATGTTGGCTGTGGATCACGATGCGGGCAACGTAATAGCTATAGGCACTGATGCTAGAAAAATGTTAGGACGTGAGCCTAACCATATAGAGGTGGTAAGGCCGCTACAATCTGCCGTAATACGCGATTTTGATATGCTAAGCATAATGCTAAACCATTTTGTGGGCTTAGTTATAGGCAGACGCCTTTTTTCAAGGCCGCGTGCCGTGCTTTCAATATCCTGTGTCGCAAACGAGCTTGAAAAAAGGCAGTTGGTATTGGGCATGCTTGAGGCTGGCACCAGGCGCACTACTCTTCTTCCAAGGCCCATGGCGGCAGCCATAGGCTATGGCATAAATATAGCTCCGCATGTAGGGCATATGGTTATAGATATAGGGGGAGCAAACGCCCACGCCGCTGCCATAGCTTCAGGCGAAATAATGTCTGAAAGCACCGACATAACGGGTGGAGACGCTTTTACCGAAGCTATAATACGCTATATAAGGGTTAAATATAATCTACTCATAGGTTTTGACACGGCGGAAGACATAAAGTGCTCAATGGGCTCTCTTACGGACTTGGGCGACAGCGAAGTGAGCTTCCCATTAGCCGGAAGAAGCCTTGTAAGTGGACTTCCCAAGCAGATCGCTGTAAAGGCCGCAGAAATAAAAGAGGCTATGGAAGAACCCAAGCAAAGCTTTATAAATTCCCTCATAACCTTTATAGAGCGCTTGCCGGCACAGCTTGCAAACGATGTGTTTGATAACGGCATAACAGTTACAGGCGGCGGAGCAAACCTAAAGGGCTTAAGGCGCATAATGGAAGAAAGCCTTAACGCAAGGTGTATTATAGCCGACCACCCGCAGGAAACCGTTGCGGTAGGCTGCGGCTATGTGCTGGAAAGCCCGCAAAACTACTCCATGATATTAAACGAACGCCGCAAAACGGGCAACGCCTAACCGGATTTAAATCTCTTAAAACCATGCTGGTTTTAGTTGGATAAAGTGCAAATAAAAAACGCTGTTAAAAACAGCGAAAAAAGATTTTTTAAGAAGTAATTAAGCTTCCTGTTGTGCTTGCTCTGCAAGCATTTCTTTTACGGAAAACTTAGGAAGAGCACGCTCAACCTTGCCGCTGCGAAGGCAGCGTGTGCAAACGTTCAAACGCTGTGCTTTGCCGTCAACCGTAGCACGCACGTTTTGGATGTTGGGATACCATTTTTTGTTTGATTTGCGGTTTGAGTGGCTCACCTTGTGGCCGTTCAACGCACCTTTGTTGCATACTTCGCAAAATTTAGCCATATCGACACCTCCTGAGGCAGAAATACATATCACTGCAAAAATCACTTGCCGAAGGATTCTATCACAAACAAAAGACAAATGCAAATAAAAAATTTAATTTTTTTGTTTATACTAATCCCGCACCTTAATGCTTCGATAAACTTGTCTTTTTCCATTTTTGCTTCACCTCATTCAGTCAGCGTAGCGCCGCTACGCCTCCCTCATTCGGCTTTGCAAAAAAAATCCTGCGTAACTCTATGCATTAACGATTTGGATTAGTATTAGCGAAATCCACATCTGTTTGCAAAACAAGGTCTGTGTAGTATAATGCCCTTGTATAAAGCAAGGAGGAGTTATGCAAGTAATTGTAGTAGGCGCCGGCAAGGTGGGGACTGCTATATGCAGAGATTTAAGCCGTGAAGAGCATGAGGTTACCCTTATAGAGCGCAACGAAGCCAAGCTAAACGCCGTTGTAGACCAATACCAAATAATGGGCATAAGCGGCAACGGCGCGTTTTACGATGTGCAAATGGAAGCGGGCGTACCAAGCTGCGATCTTTTTATTGCGGTAACGCCGCAGGACGAGATAAACATTATGGCCTGCGTTGTGGCAAAAAAACTTGGAGCTAAATACACAATAGCAAGGGTAAGAATGCCGGAATACGCAAGTCATGTGGGCTTCGTGCAGGAAAACTTGGGAATAAGCAGAATGATAAACCCGGAGCTTGAAGCTGCCCAAGAAATATACAGAATGATACGCTACCCGTCAGCGCTATCGGTAGTTCCTTTTGCATATAATAAAATAAACCTTGTAGAGCTTGCGATTACAGAAGAATCACAGCTAAAAGGGCTAAACCTTATAAAAATCCGTAAAGAATACAATCACCTGCTTGTATGTATATTGGTAAGGGACGAAAAAACCATTATCCCAAGGGGCGATACGGTATTAAAAGAAGGGGATAGGCTCTTTATTACAGGCGCGCCTTCAGACCTTGGGGCACTATACCGCTCCATGGGAACGGTGGATAAAATACGTTCCGTCATGATAATAGGCGGCGGACGCATATGCCGTTACCTGCTTGAAATGCTTAGAGGCATGAAGTTTGACATAAAAGTAATAGAAAGCGATGAAGAAACTGCAAATTCCTTGGCGGAGGATTTTCAGGACGTTTCCGTAATATACGGGGACGGTACGGATCAAAGCCTTCTTGATAACCAGCACATCACAGGATATGACTGCGTTATAACCCTTACAGGCATAGACGAAGAAAACATAATACTCAGCATGTTTGCGGCAATGCGCAAGGTGCCGCGCAGAATTACCAAGATAAACAGGAATAATCTAATAAAAATGTTAAGCGGCATGGGGCTTCAAAGTGCTATAACGCCTCCGAACATCGTTGCTACAAACGTATTGCGCCTTATAAGGGGTATATCAAACTCCGAAGGAAGCCTTGTAGAAGCCTTATACCGTGTGGACAATTCAAGCGCTGAAGTGCTCCAGTTTAAGGTGACAGAGCAGTCAAGAGCTGTGGGCAAGCCTATAAGGCTTTTGCCTATTAAAAAAGGCATAATAATTGCAGCGCTTATCACGGACGGCAAAGTTAAAATACCTTCCGGTGCCGATGCTATTTATCCTGGCGATCAGGTGCTTATTGCCACGGTTGAGGGCGAACTATACGACCTTGATGATATATTGGAGGAAGCATGAACCGCTCCATAATAGTCTATGTTACGGGCAGATTTCTTTTGCTGTTTGCGGCACTGCTTTTAATACCGCTTGTCGTCTCTATACTGTATGCAGAAGGTATTGGCCTTGCGCTAAACTTTCTTGTATCTTCTGCAATAAGTTTAGGGCTTGGTCTTGCGCTATCATATAAAAAACCTAAAGAAGAAGGGCTTTTTGCAAGGGAGGGCCTAGTAATATGTGCACTCATATGGATTTTGATGAGCTTTATTGGTGCACTCCCACTGGTGTTTAGCAAAACTGTATCGAGCCTTGTAGACGGTTTTTTTGAAATGTCATCTGGCTTTACGACTACAGGCGCTTCAATTATGCAGCAAGTTGAAAATCTACCGCATTCCATATTGTTTTGGCGCTCTTTTTCACACCTTATAGGCGGCATGGGGGTGTTGGTGTTTGCCTTGACCCTTATGCCAAAGGTAGACGCAGAAGCTGTACATATCATGAAAGCGGAAGTCCCTGGCCCCGTATTTGGTAAACTTAAAAGCAGCATAGTTTCAACCGCCCGTTTGCTTTATATTATATATTTAGTTATGACGGCTGTTTTAATTGTGGTATTGGCGCTTTTGGGAATGCCGTTTTTTGATGCGGTGTGCCACGCTTTTGGTGCTGCGGGTACGGGAGGCTTCGGCATAAAAAATAACTCCATAGCCTATTATAACTCTTCCGCCATACATATCGTTTTAGCTGTAGCTATGCTGTTGTTTGGTATAAACTTCAACCTTTATTATATATTGCTACTTAAAAAGGTTAAACAGTTTTTCTCGGACGAGGAATTAAAAACTTATTTTGCAATAGTGCTTGTTGCGGTGGTTTTAATATCATTAAATTTATATAATCAATATAAAAATATAGGTATTTTAATCAGAGACGTGTTTTTTACCGTGTCTTCGCTTATTACCACAACGGGATATTCGACTGTCAATTTCAATACATGGCCTGTTTTTTCAAAAGCTGTTTTAATAATACTTATGTTTATAGGCGGTATGGCTGGTTCTACCGCGGGCGGCTTAAAGGTATTAAGGGTTTTGATATATTCAAAATCTGCCAGAGCGGAACAAAAACGGCAAAGAGAACCAGGTAGAATTGCTCCTGTTACAATAAACGGCAAGACTGTATCTGCTGATGTAATAAGGTCCATGCTTACATATCTAACGATATATTTGGGCATATTTATGCTGCTGCTTATGCTTGTATCCTTAGATTCTCAAGATTTCGGTACGGCTTTTTCTGCGGTTGTGGCAAGCTTTAACAACATAGGCCCCGGCATAGGGCAGGTAGGCCCTGACGGCAATTTCTCTCATTTCACACCTATAATAAAATTAGTGTTATCTTTAGGTATGATAGCCGGAAGGCTTGAAATATGGCCGGTTATAATTTTGCTGTCTCGAAAAACATGGCACAAAACCTGATTGAGCCTTTTGACAATACATGCTATGATATTACAACAGCATTGCTGTGATTTTTTGCTTATTTAAGGAGAGCCTATGCCGTTTGAACCTAAAATACTTTTTGAGGACAACCATGTAATTGTAGCGCTTAAGCCGCCGAATATGCTTACACAGGGCGATATAACGGGCGACGTAAGTCTGTTGGATTATCTTAAAAATTATATTAAAGATAAATATGAAAAACCCGGTAATGTATACTTAGGCATGGTGCACCGCATGGACAGGCCCGTAGGCGGTGTGCTTGTGTTTGCACGTACCTCAAAAGCGGCCGCAAGGCTCAATAAGCAGGTAAAAGACAACAGCATGGTAAGAGAATACGTCTGTATATGCGAGGGGGAACCGCCCGCACGCTTTACATTAAAAGACTATTTAGCAAAAGACAGTGAAAACAATATAGTGCGTGCCGTTCCGTCTTATTTAAGGATAGGCAAGGAAGCTATACTGCACGCGTATACCGTTAAGAGTCAGAACAATACGTCGCTTTGTGCAGTACAGCTTGAAACGGGACGGGCACACCAGATACGCGCACAGTTTACATCAAACGGTTTTCCTCTTTTAGGGGACCGTCGCTATAACAAAAACGCCTCGGGTCAGATAGCTCTGTGGGGTATGCGGCTTACATTTGCGCATCCTATAAGCGGTCAAAATATGGTTTTTGTAAGCCCTCCGCCTATAGAGGGCAACTGGCAAAACTACAAAAACGAGATAGAAGTTCTAAATGCCGATTGGCCAAACATAAGCCCGCAGATACCCTATGAGAGGTAAAAAGTGAACAAGTATTTTTCTTACGAAGTAATTAAACAATGTAAATATACAGGCGCGCGGCTTGGCGTGTTGCACACCCCGCATGGGGATATACATACGCCGGTTTTTATGCCGGTAGGCACTCAGGCTACCGTCAAAACCATGACCATGAAAGAGATGGAGCTTTTGGGTGCAGAAATACTGCTTGGTAACACATACCACCTGCATCTAAGGCCGGGGGAAGATATAATAGAAAAGGCTGGAGGACTGCATGGTTTTACTAACTGGCAAAAGCCTCTTCTTACGGATTCCGGCGGTTTTCAGGTGTTTTCTCTTGCAAAGCAAAAGGATATTTCCGAGGAAGGCGTATATTTTACCAGCCACTTAGATGGCAGCAGGCTTTTTATGTCACCCGAAAAATCCATGCAAATACAGCAAAAATTGGGTGCGGATATAGCTATGGCATTTGATATATGTACACCTTACCCTTGCGAAGAAAAACAGGCTGAAGAACAAATGCATACGACTCACCGCTGGCTTAAACGTTGCATGGAAGCGCACACAAGGGAAGACCAAGCCCTGTTTGGCATAGTGCAGGGCGGCTTTTCAAGAGATTTACGCATACAAAGTGCAAAATATGTTACCGGTTTTGACCTTCCGGGCTTTGGCATAGGGGGTCTATCGGTAGGTGAACCAAAACCTGTTATGTACGATATGTTAGATGCAATAATGCCTATAATGCCAGAACATAAGCCACGTTACCTTATGGGTGTCGGAACTCCGGACTGTTTTTTAGAGGCTGTTATGCGTGGTGTTGATATGTTTGATTGCGTTCTTCCAACAAGGGTCGGCAGGAACGGTACCGCCTTGGTGCCGGAAGGCAGGCTTGTAGTAAGGAATGCTAAATACGCAGAAGACCTAAGGCCCATACAGGAGGGCTGCGAATGCTTCACCTGCCGCAACCACAGCAGGGCCTATATAAGGCACCTTATAAAGGCGGGCGAGATTACAGGAGCAAGGCTCGTAAGCATACACAACCTGCATTACCTACTTTCTTTTATGAAAAAAATACGTGAAGCCATAAGCCAAGACGCTCTTTTGGATTTAAGAGAAGAGTTTTACGCAGTATTTGACATGGGTGCCGCTTTTAACAGAGGTGAAGACGCTAAATGAAAAAACCGCTTTTTTCTTTACGAAACGTAAGCTATTATTATGATGACGAAAACAATAAAGCAGTCGATTCCCTCGACTTGGATATATTCGAAGGGGAATTTGTTGCCGTCTTAGGCCATAACGGCTCTGGTAAGAGCACTTTAGCAAAGCTGTTAAACGGCCTGTTTTTGCCAAGTGCCGGAACCGTAACGGTTGATGGCATGGATACACAGGATCAAAATCATACATGGGATATACGCAAAAAAGCGGGCATGGTGTTTCAAAACCCGGACAACCAAATAGTAGCAACCGTCGTTCGGGACGATGTGGCTTTTGGGCTTGAAAACATAGGTGTTCCTACCGAAGAAATGCCGGAGCGCATAGACAAGGCGCTTGAAGCCGTGCATATGTCGGAATTTATAGACAAAGCTCCGCATATGTTAAGTGGCGGACAAAAGCAACGCGTGGCAATTGCCGGCATATTGGCAATGCAACCCAAGGCGCTTATTTTAGACGAATCAACCGCTATGTTAGACCCACAGGGACGCAAAGAAGTATTAGAAGCAGTAAAATTTTTAAACAAAAACCGTGGCATAACCGTAATATGGATTACGCATTTCATGTTGGAGGCTGCGCAGGCAGACAGAATAGTCGTAATAAGCGAAGGTAAGCTAAGCTTAGACGGTACTCCAAAGGAAGTCTTTTCGCATGCGGAAACTTTAAGACAGTTAGGGCTTGACGTACCTCCGATGGCTGGGCTTGCAGAAAAATTAAAGCTTAGAGGTATAGCCTTGCCAGACGGTATATTAACAGTTGCAGAAATGAAAGAGGAGGTGCTGAAGCTTTGCCGGTAGAATTAAAGCAAGTGTCGCATAGATATCAGGAGCAGGGGGACGGCAGCACCGTAGCGCTTGATAACATAAATTTCACCATAGAAGACGGCGAGCTTCTCGCCTTAATAGGCCATACAGGCTCCGGCAAAAGCACCTTGGCACAGCACCTAAACGGGCTTTTAAAGCCAAGTTCCGGAGAGGTGCTTATAGACGGTAAGGATATAAACAATCCCGAAAACAAAAAAGAACTGCGTTTTCAGGTAGGGCTTGTGTTCCAGTATCCAGAATACCAGCTGTTTGAAGAAACCGTCAAAAAAGACATAGCCTTTGGCCCTAAAAACATGGGCCTTTCAGAAGAAGAAATAGAAACACGTGTGCTTAAAGCTATGGAAATAGTCGGCTTGGATCCTGAAAAAACTGGCGAAAAATCCCCCTTTGAATTAAGTGGCGGGCAGATGCGCCGTGTGGCGCTTGCCGGCATACTTGCCATGAAACCCCGCTTTTTGGTGCTGGACGAACCTACCGCAGGTCTTGATCCAAGAGCGCGCAAATTTTTGCTTCAGGACATAAAGCGTCTGCACGAAGAAGGAACCACAATAATTATGATTTCCCACAGCATGGACGATGTGGCAGAGCTTGCAACACGCGTTGCGGTAATGCAAAAAGGCCGTTTAGTTAAGAGCGGAACTCCCAAAGAAATATTCAGCCATAACGAGTTTTTGAAGGAATTGGGGCTTGATGTTCCGCAGGCGAGCGAGCTGTGCTTTGAGCTTCAAAACAGCGGCCTAAACATAAAAGACTGCTATATGCTGGACGATATAGCAGACGAAATCGAAAGAATTATAAAAGAAGGCGGTGAAAAGCATGGTGCGTGATATTACTATAGGCCAATACTATGCAGTGGATTCGCCGGTGCACCGCTTGGACCCACGTGCTAAGATACTGCTTACAATAGCCTATATAGTAGCCGTCTTTATGGTTAAAAACCTTTTAGCCTATCTGCCGATAGTAGCTTTTTTACTCTTTGTGTCAAATAAGAGCCGCATACCTATAAAAATGCTGCTCCGTGGAATAAAACCTATAAGAATACTTCTTTTGTTTACATTTGTGTTAAATATGTTCTTTGGGGCGGGGGAGCGTGTGCTATTTGAAATAGGCTCAGTTCAAATAAAATACGAAGGTTTGATGAATGCCGTGCATTTTACAAGCCGTTTGGTGCTGTTGGTTATGGGTACCAGCATACTTACCCTTACAACACCGCCCGTGGTGTTAACAGACGGGCTTGAAACGCTTACATCACCCCTTAAAAAAATAGGTTTCCCCTCGCATGAAATGGCGATGATGATGACCATAGCCCTACGCTTTATACCTACACTTATTGAGGAAGCAGACAAAATAATGAAAGCACAGACGGCGCGCGGAGCGGACTTTTCAAGCGGTAACCTGCGCCAGCGTGCAAAAGCCATGGTGCCATTGCTTGTCCCGCTTTTTATAAGCGCATTTAGGCGTGCTGGAGATCTTGCCATGGCTATGGAGTCAAGGTGCTACCACGGTGGAGAGGGGCGCACAAGGCTGCATGTGCTTAAGTTTAAAAAAGCAGATATGTATGCCGCTTTAAGCTTTGCCGTGCTGTTTGCGCTTATTATAATTGTTCAAAAAATCCCGATTCTTTTATGACCCGCCGTATACTTATAACAATAGAATACGACGGTACAAATTATTCCGGCTGGCAGGTGCAGGAAAACGGCCCAAGCATTCAGGAGGAAATAGAAAAAGCTCTATTTAAGGCCGAAAAACGCACTATAAGCATTACAGGTGCCGGTAGAACGGACGCCGGCGTGCATGCACGTGGCCAGTGCGCAAACTTTGATACAGAAAGCAAAATACCCGTTGAAAAATACCCCTTTGTTTTAAATGCTCTTTTGCCTCACGATATAAGCGTTTCCAAGGCTTTAGAGGTTCCTTTGGGCTTTAGTGCAAGGTTTTGCGCCGAATCCAAAATATATACATACCGCATATACAACAGAAGGCAGCCAAACGCCTTAAAAAGTCGCTTTTTTCACCATGTGCCTATGCCTTTGGATATAGATAAGATGCGACTTTGTGCAGACTTTATAGTAGGCGAACACGACTTTACGGCGTTTTCTGCAGCCGGCGGTACGCACAAAAGCCCCGTGCGCAAGGTCTATTCGATAGATATAGTAAAAGACGGGGACGATATATTAATAAGTGTGTTCGGTAGCGGATTTCTTTATAATATGGTACGTATAATAGCAGGCACGCTGATTGCGGCAGGCCTTGATAAAATTTCTCCAAATATCGTAGAGCAGGCCTTTATAACAAACGACAGGCGCCTCTTGGGCGCTACCGCACCCGCCAAAGGGCTGGAGCTTACAAAGGTAAACTATTCGCCAAAAGACCTACAGGAGGAGCACAATGTCCGAATACCCTAAGCATGTGCTTACAGACACCGAAACGCAGATATTAATATTAAAAACTGTGCATAACTTCGGGGAGATAAGCCATTTCCAGCTAATAGACTTTATGTCTTATAGCGGTATTATGAACTACTTTAGCCTATGTCAGGGGCTTGTGCGCCTTAAAAACGGCGGGCAGATTTACGCAACAAAATTCGACAACGACGAAATCTACCGCACAACTCCGGCGGGAGAACAGGCTCTTTCCTTGTTCATAAGCCACGGTATGGATTCTGCTGTGGATAAAATAAATTATTTAACCAATACATTAAAAGATAAATATAAAAGAGAAAGGGAGATAACCCACGATATAATCCACGAAAAAGACAGGGAATACCATGTGGTGCTCAGCCTAAACGAGCAGTACATGCCACTTTTAAAGTTGGATATAAGTCTCCCCACATCAGAGTTAGCCAACGCGTATGCCAAGAATTGGCCTAAAAAGGCGCAGTTTATTTATGAAACAATAATAAAAACACTTTCGGAAGAGGAGCAAAAATGAAAATATACAGCATAATTCCGGCGGCGGGTTCCGGCGAAAGAATGCAGGCTCTACAAAGCAAAACACTTATACCAATTAAGGGTATCCCCGCAATTTATATGGCGGTAAAAAAACTTTGCGATTTTTCCGATAAGGTTTTTGTGGTAATACGAGAAGAAGAGCAAAAAAGCTTTAGCGAAACACTTAAAGGACTTCCTGTAGAATTTGTTAAAGGCGGTGCCACAAGGCGGGAATCCGTCCAAAACGCCCTAAATAAAATAGAAGATTTAAACTCCATTGTGCTTATACACGACGGCGCAAGGCCGCTTATAAGCAAAACTCTAATTAAAAATATAATAGCCACTGCAAAGGAGTTTGGTACGGCGGTACCCGCAGTAAAAATAACAGATACAATAAAACGCTCTTTAGATGGAAATTACATAGGCGCAACCGTAGATAGAAGTGAACTGTACACCGTGCAAACCCCGCAGGCTTTCCGTGCGGACTGGCTTAAGGAAGCTTACTTTAGTTTTTCTGACAGCACAACAGACGATGCTGCGCTTATAGAAAAGCTCGGCAAAAAAATAAAAATGGTGCAGGGCGAGCGAGAAAACATAAAGCTCACATACAAGGAGGATATCGCTTTGGCTGAAAAAATATCGGGTTTTTCATTCCCCACCGTGGGCTTTGGCTACGATGTGCATAAGCTCACAGAAGGAAGAAAATTAATACTCGGCGGTGTTGAAATACCCTTTGATGTTGCTACCCATGCGGTAATAGATGCACTGCTTGGAGCCTCTGCATTAGGCGATATTGGCAGCTTATTCCCAGACAGTTCTAAAGAATTTAAAGACATAAATTCTTTAAGCCTTTTAATAAAGGTAAATAATATTCTTGCGGAACATGGCCTTATGCCGTATAATATTGATGTAACGATTGCGGCACAGATGCCAAAACTTTTTCCCTTCATACCTGCAATGCGAAAAAACATAGCAGATGCGCTTAACATAAAAGAAGAATTTGTTTCTGTAAAAGCTACCACCACAGAGCGTCTTGGCTTTGAAGGGCGGGGAGAGGGCATAGCCGCTTATGCCGTTGCAAGCGTTTGCAGATAAAAATATTTTCGGAGGTACACTAAATGCTTAGCAATAACAAAATCTGGCTCGGTACATCACAAAACGGCCCTGTTTATATGCTTCCCGAAATGGCTAACCGTCACGGTCTTATTTCAGGGGCTACGGGTACGGGCAAAACGGTTACATTACAGGTACTTGCGGAAGCTTTTTCTCAGCTTGGCGTACCTGTATTTTTATCCGATGTAAAGGGCGACCTTGCGGGTCTTTCAAAGCCCGGGGAGATGAGCGCCGGTATACAAGAACGCCTGCAAAAATCCGGTGTGGAAGGGTATAGAAACCATGCTTTCCCTGTAACATTTTGGGATGTGTTTGGAGAAAGCGGCCACCCTGTGCGCTCCACGGTGTCAGAAATGGGCCCGCTTCTTTTAGGACGTATGCTCCAGTTAAACGATACCCAAACGGGTGTGTTGCACCTTGTGTTCCGCATAGCAGACGATACCGGCATGCTGCTTATAGACCTTAAGGATCTGCGTGCCATGCTCTCATACGTAGGCGAACACAGTGCAGACTATACCATTCGCTATGGAAATATATCAAAGTCCTCAATAGGTGCAATACAAAGGGCTATTGCAATATTGGAAGACCAAGGCGGCAACAGCTTCTTCGGTGAACCTGCACTTCAGATAGGCGATTGGCTTAAGCAGTCGGATACGGGCGAAGGTATGATTAATATTTTAGCCGCTCACAAGCTTTTCTTGAGGCCGGACCTTTATGCAAGCTTCATGCTTTGGATGTTGGGCGAACTTTACGAGTACCTTCCCGAAAAAGGCGACAACGGTCTTCCGAGCATAGTATTCTTCTTTGATGAAGCGCATCTGCTTTTCAACAACTGCCCCAAGGCTTTAATGGATCAGATAGAGCTTACAATACGCCTTATACGTTCAAAGGGTGTAGGTGTTTTCTTCATAACCCAAAACCCGGCAGACGTTCCGGGCGAAATATTAAGCCAGCTCGGCGCCCGTGTGCAACACGCACTTCGTGCCTTTACCCCTAAGGAAACCCGTATAGTAAAATCCGTTGCGGAGACTTTCCGCCCCAACCCCCAGTTTGATATGGAGCAGACCATATTGTCCCTTGGTACCGGCGAAGCCCTGTTATCTTTTCTTCAGGAAAACGGCACGCCCTCAATAACCGAAAACGCAATTATTTTACCACCGCAGTCGGCAATAGGCACAATATCAGACACCCTACGCACAACCATTATAGATACGGGTGAAATAGCCGGCAAATACGACACGCCTTTTGACCGCGAAAGCGCTTACGAGGTTCTAAACGCAAAGTTTATGGCGCAGGGTATAGCTTCAACAAGTGTTATGCGTCAGGTTGCAACTCCAAAAGAAACACCCTCTGTTCCTAAAAAACAGTATGCACAGCAGTCTTTCAAGGTTTTTGACCCCACAACAGGCGGCTATGTCGTTAATGAGCAAGAAGCGCAGGCGCAAACGTCACCACAGCAGGAAGCTAAGGAATACGTAAACCAAACCGTATATACTACCGAACCTCAAACAGCAATACAAAAGGCGGATGCTCCGCCGCCCGTGCTTGTGTATAACCCTCAGACTGGCCAGTACGAACCTCAGCAGCAATTTAAAGAGCAACAAATAGCAAAGGCTGCTCCCAAAAAGGGGACAAAAGAAAAGACCACAAGGAAGACCAAGTCATTGGGCGAAAAAATGCTCGACACATTTACCACATCAACGGCAAGGGGTGCAGGCTATAACGTCGGCAGAACCATAAGCCGTGGTATAATGGGCGTATTCGGAATAAAATAATACTAACCCCAAACCTTAATGCTTTTATAAACTTGTCTTAGCATTAACGATTTGGATTAGTATAAAACACCAAACAACTCTAAGCTATTATAGGAGACAGATATGAAAAGAAGAATAGGCATACTAACAAGCGGTGGCGACTGCCCCGGTTTAAATGCTGCAATACGCGGCGTTGCACGTGCTTCCTATGCTCTGTTTGATGCAGAAATAATAGGCATACGCGGCGGTTATAAGGGCCTTATAGAGGGCGACTACCAAGAGATGACCAAATCCCAGTTTTCAAACATATTAACAGTAGGCGGCACAATACTCGGCACCAGCAGAACACCTTTTAGGGAAATGCGCATGGTAGGGGAAGACAATATAGACAAGGTAGCCGCCATGAAAGAGAACTACAAAAAAATGGGCTTAGACTGTCTTGTAACTTTAGGTGGCAACGGTACGCATAAAACAGCCAATCTCTTATCGCAGGAAGGCTTAAACGTAATAGGTCTTCCCAAAACCATAGATAACGACATCTTCGGGACGGACTTCACATTCGGCTTCCACACGGCGGTGGAAACGGCGACAGACGTAATAGACCGCATACACACAACCGCCGCAAGCCACAACCGTGTAATGGTGGTTGAAATAATGGGCAATAAGGCGGGTTGGCTAACGCTTTATGCAGGGCTTGCAGGCGGTGCCGATGCTATATTGATCCCGGAGCTTCCCTACGATATAAACGAGGTTGCCAAGGTAATAGAAAAACGCGCCATGGATAATAAGAATTTCACTATAATAGCCGTGGCAGAAGGTGCTATGGATATAAAGGAATCCCGCATGAAGCGCAAGGAGCGTGAAGCTAAAAGGGCGGAGGAGGGCACGAGCTTCGTTTCCGTCCGCATAGCAAAACAGCTTACGGAAATGCTAAACGTGGACTCAAGAACCGTAATACCGGGGCACATTCTGCGTGGTGGCACTCCCTGTGCATACGATAGGATTTTATCAACCCAGTTTGGCGTCCATGCAGCACAGCTTATAAGCAACGGTACCTATGGCGTAACGGTTGCACTCCATGGCGACCGCATTGTACATAACAGCCTGTCGGAGGTGGCGGGTGTAGCAAAACCCGTAACCCCATCAAATTACATGGTAAAAACCGCCCGCAGCATGGGTATTTCCTTCTGCGATACGCAGGACGATTAATACTAATCCCGCACCTTAATGCTTCGATAAACTTGTCTTTTTTGATTTTGCT
>JAUNLY010000015.1 GCA_030532025.1 Eubacteriales bacterium | reverse complement strand
GTCGTCGTCATATTCTTCGTCATCATCATCGTCGTCGTTATCAGATTCATCGTCATCGTCAAGATCATCCTGAGGATCATCGTAGATTGTTTCGTCGTCAGGTTCATTGTTGCCTGTTTCATCATCAATCTCAGTGTCGTCTGTTTCATTATTAGGTTCATCGTGGATTGTTTCGTCGTCAGGCTCATTGCCGTCTGGCTCATCATCAGGTTCATCGTGGATTATTTCATCATCAGGTTCATCATAGTCGTCTGCTTCGTCATCGTCTACAATTATGGTGGGTGAAGGTGTGGGCACCGGTTTTACGGTCGTTGTTGCCAAAGGCGTAGAAACCTGATTGTCGGGGACTACTGTGGCGTTTTCTTTGTTATACGAAATGCTGTTTTCGCCGGTGGCGGCCTTGCTTTCTTTATTAGTGGCGTTTTGCCGTGTTTGCTTGCTATCTTCCGTTATTTCAAGCGCCGGCGGCTGAAGAATCTTTTCGCCGTTTGCGCTAAGGATAATGTTTGTTATATTGCCTGCATAAAAGCTTGTAACGCTTATGCTTTCGTTTTCTGTTTCAAGGCTAAGCGGGACTGCGCCTGTGCTAAAAACAGATGCTACAAGCGTTTCTATGTTTGCCCCATAAGCGTAGCTTATTTCAAAGCTTGCAATAACTCCGCCCGCACTTTTAATGTTTGCGGAGTACAGGCATTGTTTATCTACGTTTTGGGCACTTGCTATGTAGCCATCAGCATAGGGGAGTAAAAAACTCTCTTCGGCATCTGGGAATTTGCTTAAAAACAGCTCAAGCGCAGATTCTAAACCTATGTTGTCGCCATTTTCTAATTCTCCGTTTTTCTGCATTTTTATTTTGATGGGTTTTAAATCTAAGCCCAGAATTACGGTGTAGCTTTCGTGTTTGTTTAAATCGTCAAATATAAATTCTTTTGTGCCGTTGTTTTCGTTCATATCGGTAGGCATGGCGCTTGCGGGTACATATTTTACGGCTTCGCGCCACGCCAAGGATAACTCCTCGGAATAGCCCGCAGGAGATATTAAAATTAGCAGGCACAAAAGCCCTGTTAGAACTTTACGGTAAAGCAAGTTCCTTCTCCTTCCTTGCTGTCAAGCTGTATATTAGCATTGTATTTGCCTACAAGCCCTGCGACTATGGCAAGCCCAAGCCCCGTACCGCCCATGTTGCGGCTGCGACCTTTATCTACACGGTAGAATTTTTCAAAAAGCCTGTCGTGATGTTCCTCTGCTATGCCTATGCCGTTATCTCGCACGGTGATGGTGTTTTCGCTCAACACAACCCATACATTCCCGTCTTGCTTGCCGTAGCGCACGGCGTTTGACATGAGATTTCTGAGTAAGTCCCACAAATCCTGTTCTAAAATTTTAATTTCACATTCGCCGGAAACTTCGATCGTTATGTTTTTTTCAAGGCATTGGGGCGCTAAGGATTGGGCGACTTCAAGCGCAATTTCTTTAACATTTATAGCATTAAGATTTTTAGGGCTTTCTGTTTCTTCCTTTTGTAGCAGCAAAATATCTTTTATAACCGCCATCATGCGCTCGGCATCTTTTAATATAAAGCCAATATATTCCTTCTGCTCGTCTGCACTTAGATCTTCTTCGTTTAAAAGCTGGGCAAAACCGTATATAGATGTGAGCGGGCTTTTTAACTCGTGGGAGCTGTTGTCCACAAAATCTTTCTGCATGTTTAAAGTGCCCTGTATCTGTTGTAAATCGTAGTGCATTTTATCTATAAGGTGTATTATGTTTACCATGTTATCGCGAAGCTCAGGGAAAAAGTCTTTAGGGCTTACCTCTGTTGTGTTAAGACTTCCTTCAAGTAAAGCTCTTACGCGGTTTAGCTGTCTTATTAAGTCCCTTGTTATGGGGTTTAACATGCGGCTGCTTACAATAATTAGGGCGAGTGTAAGCGCCAAAAACCCTGCGCTTGCAACGCTTATGGTGGAGGCTATATGCCTATCGGTGTTTACAAGGAACAGTATCATTCTGCCCTCGCCAAGGAGTGAAGCTCCCAAAATTGTGGGCGAAAAAAGCCCGCGATTAAAATTAACTTCGCCTCCTATGCCATTTAAGAGCGCTTCTTTTACGGCCTTTGTGTTTAGTATTTTTTGGCCGTCGGGTATAGGTTCGGCGCTGCTTGCTAATACTATGCCGTTTGGTAAAAGAAAGCTTACCTCAAGCGTCGGGCTGCTGTCGGCTATTTTGTTGGCAAGGCTTGGTAGGTTGCTGCCGGATTCTCCCGTCCAACCGGATGCCGCATTTAAAATTGCCGTCAAATTACCCTTGTCCGCCTCTATGCTGTGCCATATGAGCGTTAGGGTAAATATAACCGTAAACAGAAATATAAGTGCGCTCCCCAGTATAAAGGCGCGGCGTAGTCTTTTAATCATTTTTTATAAGGCTGTAGCCGCTGCCGTGCACGGTTTTTATAAAGCGCGGGTTTTGCGCATCGTCTTTTAGCTTTTTTCTTAGGGAACGTATGTGGTAGTCGAGCGTCCTTGTGCTGTCCGCACCGCCGTCATAACCCCATACCTCTTTTAAGAGCTTTTGGCGGGTTAGAACATGCCCTGCGTTTTTTGCGAGATATAAAAGCAGTTCAAACTCCTGCTGTGTAAGCTGTATTTCCTGCCCGTCGGCATATACTTTGCGCTCGTCCGGTAAAATTTGAAGCGCATCTAATTTAATTTCTAAAGCGGCTGGGGTTACACGGCGTAGAGCCGTATCTATCCGCGCTTTAAATTCTCTTAACCCAAATGGCTTTGTAATATAATCTTCCGCTCCTAAGCTAAGGCCTCTTACCTTGTCGTTCTCCGATGACTTTGCGGATATTATAATTATAGGCACATGCCTTGTCTGCGGTTGTTGCTTCCATTGCTTTAATATGTCAAAGCCGTTTGTTGAGCGGAGCATTATATCCAGCAGCAAAAGGTCCGGCAGGCCGTCTTTTTTGAGCCTTTTTTCAAGCTCTATGCCGTCCCAAAAATGTTCGGGTTTGTGTCCGGTTCTTTTTATAATGTTTACGATTAAGCTTGCTATGCTCTCATCGTCTTCTACAGTCCAAATAAGCGCCATAATTACCTCCCGTGTGAATTATACACAAAAGCCGCCGTTTTCTCCATCTTTAAAAAAATACCTTACAAAATTCTTACATTGCGTTTTAAGTGTTTAGGGTATAAAATAGAAAAAAACAAATGGAGGAATTATAAAATGAAAATTACATTTATGGGGGCGGGAAGCACGGTGTTCGTGCGCAATATAGTAAAGGATTGCATGAGTACGGACTTGTTAAACACGGCGGAGTTTGCACTCTACGACATAGACGGCGAGCGCTTGAAGGACAGCCAGACAATTCTTGAAGGCTATAACGAGAGCTTCAACCAAAACAGGGCTAAAATAACGGCATATTTAGGGGTGGAAAACAGGAAAGAAGCTCTGCGCAATGCAAACTTTGTTATAAACACAATACAGGTGGGTTTTTTTGAACCTTGCACCGTTATAGATTTTGAGGTGCCAAAAAAATACGGCCTGCGACAAACAATAGGCGATACCTTAGGCATAGGGGGCATTATGAGGACGCTCCGCACGATACCCGTAATGCGGGACTTTGCGGAGGACATTATGCAGGTTGCCCCCAATGCGCTTTTTATAAATTACGTAAACCCCATGGCTACGCTTACAGGCTTTATGCTGCGCTATACTCCTGTTAAAACGGTGGGGCTTTGCCACAGCGTACAGACATGCTCCCATGACTTGTTGGAAAGCCTTGATATGCAGGATAAATTAGAGGGCAGAAAAGAGCTTATAGCAGGCATAAACCATATGGCGTGGTTGCTTAAAATAGAGGATAAGAACGGCGTTGACCTATACCCTGAAATAAGAAAGCGTGCCGCGCAAAAGAATGCCAATGAAAAGCACAAGGATATGGTGCGCTTTGAATACATTAAGGACTTTGGCTATTACTGTACAGAAAGCAGCGAACATAACAGCGAGTACAACAATTTCTACATACGCAAGGACACGCCGGAATACATAGAGAAATTCAATATTCCACTTGACGAATACCCAAGGCGCTGTGTTGAGCAGATTAAAAACTGGAACAAAGAAAAGCAGGAGATATTAAACAACAGAGAAAAACAAACTCTTGTGCGCTCTAGGGAATATGCAAGCGCAATTATGGAATCGGTTCTTACGAATAATCCCTCTCAAATAGGTGGCAACGTATTAAACACGGGGCTTATAGAGAATTTGCCTAAAAACGCCTGTGTAGAAGTGCCCTGCCTTGTAAACGGCTTAGGGGTACATCCCTGCTATGTTGGGAACCTGCCGGAACAATTGGCCGCCATGAACCGTACAAACATAAACGTACAGCTCCTTACCATACAGGCCGCCGTTACAAAAAAGAGAGAAGACATATACATGGCCGCCATGTTAGACCCCCACACATCAACAGAACTCAACAAAGATAAAATAAAGCAGATGGTGGACGAGCTTATAGAAGCCCACGGGGAATATATGAAGGAATATAGGTGAAAATGATATAAGTCGCCTATATGATTGACAATGTAAAGTGTTTACGATATAATTTGTGCGGAAGGAGATGATATTATGGCAAAGGTTCCTACACAAATACGTATTGATTCAAATGTGAAAAAACAGGCGAATGCACTTTTTAACGAATTAGGAATGGATATGTCAGGAGCGGTTAACATTTTTCTTAAACAATGCATTTTAAAAGGAGGGCTTCCATTTGCCATAGAAATCCCTCAATATTCCGATAAAGTATTGGAGGCTATGGCCGAAGCGAAGCGAATTTCCCGCGATCCGGAGGTGCCTTGCTACACAGATATGGAAGAGCTAAAAAAGGCTCTTGAAAAATAAATGTTGAAGGTTAAGTTTACTACGGCTTATAAAAAAAGCTATAAGCTTATGAAAAAGCGTGGTATGAACATATCTCTTTTGGACGAAGTAGTAGACTGCTTGCGACAAGGAAAAACGCTTGAGAACAAATACCGCGACCATGCCCTTAAAGGGAACTTTAAAGGCTTTAGGGAATGCCATATTCAGCCGGACTGGTTGCTCATATACCTTATAGAAGACGATGTTTTAACATTGACTCTTGTTGATACCGGGACGCATTCTGACATTTTAAAGCTTTAATTATCTAAATATGGAAAAATCACCAAACAAACACGCCCCTGTCCTTGCCGACTGCGGGCGTATTTGCTATAATGCTTGCGTTGCGATGAAAGAGCAGAGTAGCCGCAAGTACAGAAAAAGGCTCCTTGGCTGAGAGGGCCTTAAAAAACGGTGAATTTCACTCCGGAGCACCCGATGTGATATGTAGTATCGGCGGTGGAAGCGTTATATTCCTTTAAGTGGCGGTAAAGTAAAACAGTTTAAGCGGCATGGAGCCAAAATACTCTGTGCGCTAACTGGGTTTAATACCGCAACGTGGGTGGTACCGCGGTAATTCGTCCCATGCTGTAAGGCATGGCTATTTTTTTGGGAGGAAATATGCAGGAAGAGTTAAGACAAATGCTTGAAGAGGCTAAGCGACAAATTGAGCTTGCAAAAAGCGGAGATAAGCTTTTTACAATACGCCAAAAATACATGGGCAAGAAGGGCGCACTTACGGGCGTTTTGAAGGGATTGGCAGGTTTAAGCCCCGAAGAAAAGCGGGAGATAGGTAGCTTTGCAAACCAGATAAAGACGCAAATACAGGTTTTGCTCGAAAAAAGGGAGGCCGATATACTTGAAAACGCCTCTAATTTAGACAAGCCTTTTGATATGACGTTGCCGGGCGAAATGCCAATAAAAGGCGGCCTGCACCCTATAAAACAGATGTGTTACGACTTAAACGACGCTTTTTTGTCGCTTGGTTTTGAAATATATTCGGAAGACGAAATAACAAGCGAAGCCTACGGCTTTGATAATTTAAACTTCCCGCCTGAGCACCCTGCGCGTGACAGCATGGACACTTTTTGGATTAAAGGCACGGAAAATAAAAAGGGCAAGGAACGCCTTTGCCTGCGCCCGCATTTGACGGGCGGCAGCGTGCGCTACCTTAAAAAGCATGGAGCACCTGCGCGCTTTGTGTACCCCGGCAGGGTGTACAGGAACGAAAGTACGGACGCAAGGCACGAGCGTGCATTCTTCCAGTACGAAGCTTTGATAGTTGAAAAGGATTTCTCTTTTTCCTCCGGTAAGCTGCTTATGAATACCATATTGGAAAAAGTATTCGGCCGTCCCGTTGATGTGCGTATGCGTGCGGGCTTTTTCCCCTTTGTTGAACCGGGCTTTGAAATAGATATGAAATGCTTGGTCTGCGGGGGCGAGGGCTGCAAGGTCTGCAAAAATGTGGGCTGGATAGAGGTAATGCCGGGGGGCACGCCACACCCCAATGTGCTTAAAGCGGCAGGGCTTGACCCCGCCGAGTATTCCGGTTTTTACATAAACATAGGGCTTGACCGCCTCGTCATGATGCGCTACGGCGTGGACGATGTGCGCCTTTTCCACAGCGCTGACCTGCGCTTCTTAGAACAGTTTAAATAAACGGAGGAAGTATGAAAGTTTCCCTTAATTGGATAAAAGAATATGTAGATTTGCCGGAGCTTACTGCAGAAAAGCTAAGCTACGATCTCACCATGCGCACGGTAGAGGTGGAGGGGGCGGAGAACCCCAAAGACAGCTTTGATAAAATAGTCGCAGGGCGCATTATAGAGGTTGCCCCGCACCCTGACGCAGACAAACTGCGTGTTTGCCAGGTTGATGTCGGCGAAGACGAACCCTCGCAGATAGTATGCGGTGGCACAAACCTATATGAAGGGCAGTATGTTGCCGTTGCAAGGCCCGGTAGCTATGTTGTGTGGCACGGGGAAGGCGAGCCTGTAAAAATAAAGAGCAGTAAACTTCGCGGTGTAAAGAGCGAAGGCATGATATGCGCCTCTGACGAACTTAAACTGGGAGACCTTTTCCCAACCGAGCACGAGGGCATTATAATGGACCTTAAGGACTTTGACTGTAAGCCGGGCGATAATCTGGCTGATGTTTTAGGCCTTGACGATTTAATACTTGAAATAGACAACAAGTCCATGACCAACCGTCCGGACCTGTGGGGACATTACGGCTTAGCAAGAGAACTTGCCGCAATTTACGGCGTTCCGCTAAAAGAAATACCGGCATTTGAAGCCCCAAAAGCCATAGATAAATTCCCTATAAGTATAGAGAGCGAAAACTGCTACCGCTATGCGGGGCTTATGTTCGATGGAGTTAAAAACCGTCCCGCCCCCTACGATATGCAAAAAAAGCTGTTTTTGTGCGGTCTGCGCCCGATAAACGCATTGGTAGATATAACAAACTACCTAATGCTTGCGTTGGGTCAGCCAACCCACGGCTTTGATGCAAGGCATGTCGAAAAAGGTATAGAGGTAAGACAGGCTCAAAAGGGCGAAAAACTTACACTGCTTGATAAGACTGCTCTTAACCTAAACGAGGAGGATTTGCTTATATGCAGCGGGCGTAAGCCTATGGCTTTGGCCGGCATTATGGGCGGCGAGGAGGATTCCATATTGGCGGATACGGATTCCATATTGCTTGAAATTGCCACATTTAATCCCACCGCAATACGCAGGAGCGCAAGCAAATATAAAATACATACGGATTCATCTTTGCGAAACGAAAAAGGCCTTGATACACAGCGTGTTGATAAGACCATGGGCTTAGCTCAAAAGCTAATCAAAGACCTTTTTCCAGAGAGCAAAATTACCGCCATGGGAGATGTGGCAACAAAGCCCACGGAGCAAAACAAAATACTATGCAATGTCGCATGGCTTAACACGCGTTTAGGTAGAACATTAAGCATTAAAGAAATAGAACAAAGCCTTCTGCCGCTCGGCTTTGAAGTTAAAGAGGACGGCGAAAACCTATTCGTTACTGCTCCAAGCTATCGCTCAACGGGAGATGTTTCTCTCCCTGACGATATTTTGGAAGAAATAGCCCGCATGATAGGCTATGAAAACTTCGAGTACCAAGCGCCTAAAGTAACGTTGACAGGTGCTGTAAAGGCTCCCCGTTATAATCTGGAGCGTGCAATTTGCGAGTACTTGGCTTTCCGTTGTGGCATGCAGGAAATTTTCACCTACCCGTGGGTTGACGATAGCTTATTAAAAGCCACAGGTATAGAAAAAGAAAACCTTTTGCAAATTTCAAGCCCGCCCACTCCAGAAAACGCTTGCCTGCGCCCGTCACTGCTACCTAATATGTTGCAGGCGGTAAGGGACAACCTGCGCTATTTTGAAAACTTCTCCGTGTTTGAAATGACACAGGTTTTTGAACCGGGCGAAATGCACCCGAGCGAAGAAGAGGAAACTCTGCCAAAGCAAACAATGTCGCTTTGCGCCGCATTGGTCGGGAATGATGCTGAAAAACTGCTTTTAAAAGCCAAAGGCATATTAGAGGGACTGCCCCGCATATGTATGGCGGAAAAATATAGCTTTGAACAGCGTGAAAAGCCAGCATGGGCGGATAAAAACGCATGGCTTAACATAGTTTTTGAGGATAATATAATAGGCTCGTTTGCACTTTTATCCCCTAAAACATTAAAAGAAGCAGATATTAAAAAGGCCTCCTGTGTTCTGTTTGAAATAAATACAGACAGCCTAAAGCCCTTGGCTTCAAGGGATAACCGCTACGAGGCGTTGCCGCAGTATCCTCAGGTCGAACAGGATTTCTCTGTACTTTTGGGCGATACGGTGCTTTGGGAGCGAATTGTAAAAGCCCTAAAACGCTATGTGAACGACATTGCCTTTGTAGAAGAGTACAGGGGAGCACAGGTGCCTGAAGGCAAAAAATCGCTTCTTATAAGGGTGTGGTTTGGCAAAGAAGACGGAACGCTTAGCCCACAAGAAATAGACAGCAAAATGGCAAAAATAATAAAAGAGCTGAGCCAAAAACTCGGCGGGGAAATAAGGAAATGAAGACCCGCATAAGCTTTGCGCTACTTTTGTGCCTTGTATTGATGTTTGCTACAGTAAGTTTTGCAGAAGACCTCCCATTTGAGAGAGAACTTTCGCAAAGCCAAATAAACGCAATAACAGAAAGCCTTATGGACGAACACAAGCTTTTTCCTGTGCAGACGGAGTTTAGAATTAAGGTTGACGGTAAGGACCTAAATGCAAACAAAAACCTAAAACCCGAATGGAAAAATATATTGCTCATGGGGACGGATACAGGCAACGAAAACTTAAATTACGGCCGTACCGATGCTATGCTTGTGCTAAGCATAAACAAAAAAACGGGCGAGATGAAGCTAAGCTCCCTTGTGCGTGATATGTATGTGCCTATTGCCGGCACAAATATGCACAACCGCATAAACGCAGCAAACGCTTTTGGCGGCCCCTTGCTTGCGGTAAAAACCGTAAATACTGTGCTCGACCTTAATATAGAGAAGTATGCAAGCATTAATTTTTCGGGCTTTGAAAAAGTGGTGGACACTTTGGGCGGCGTGGAAATAGAACTAACGCCATCGGAAGCCGAAATAATAGGCGTCTCAAAACAGGAAGGCGCACAGGTTTTGAACGGCAAGCAGGCATTAACCTATGTGCGCATAAGAAAAACGGATAATAACTTCGGCCGCAACGAACGCCAAAGGACATTTTTGGTGTCTCTTTTAAACAAAACCAAAAAGAGCAGTGTAGATGTCGCGATAGATTCGCTCTCCATAGCCTTAGGGCAGATGGCTACCAATTTAAGCGTTTCAGATGTTTTAACATTGGTGCCTAAGGTTATAAACAACACCGGCGAAATGAAGCTTTTGAGTTTGCCTAAAAAAGGGGACTACCGCTACGCCAGAACAAGCCAAGGCATGAGCGTTGTAGCCTTTGACGCGGAAAAAACAAAGGAAGCATTTCATAGTTTTGTGTACGGCGAGTGAAAGCTGAATATTAAATAAGTAGTTTAATTAAACAAATAATAAAATGTATTTGCTGGGTAGGAAGATTAAAAAAGAGAAATTTAAACGGATAATGGGTTTTCCAAATAAGCGATGAAATCAAACAGATAATTCAATTAAACAAACAATCAAGACAACTCGAGGGATAATAAGCTGAAATAAGATAGAGATCTAAACGGATAATGTGTCTATCAAATAAGCGATGAAATCAAACAGGTAATTCAATTAAACAAATAGTCGAGATAAACTGGTAATTAATTGACTTAAACAAATAAGCGGTAGATTCAAATAAGAAATCAGCTTAAATAACAAGTGGGAGACCCCGACAGAGAATCAGCTTATAAAAGCGATAGGTTCAAATAAGAAATCAGCCTAAATAACAAGTGGGAGATCTCAACAGAGAATCAGCTTAAAAAACGAGAAATTCAAATAAAAAAATCAGCTTGAATAACAAGTAAGAGATTCCAACAGACAGTCAGCTTAATCAATCAACAATAAAAAGCTCCTTGTGCATAACTGCAAAAGGAGCTTTGTTTATGTGGTTTGCTTTATACAAAAATCAACGCCTACAGCAGCCTTACCCCTGCTGTGCTGCATACCTTTAGCGTGTCTTCGTCCCAGCAGGAGGACTGCACTTCGCCTATATGGGCTTTTTGCAGTAGCAACATGCAGAGCCTGCTTTGGCCTATGCCGCCGCCAACTGTATAGGGTAGCTTGCCTTGGGCAAGCATGGAGTGGAAGGGATATGCAAGGCGGTGCTCGCAGCTTGCGGCTTTAAGTTGTTTTAACAGGCTTTCAGGCGATACCCTTATACCCATGGAGCTAAGTTCCATAGGCATTTTAAGCGTTTCGTGCCAAAACAAAATATCGCCGTTTAAATCCCAATCGTCATAGTCGGGGGCGCGCATATCGTGCGATTCGCCGCTTTTTAGCCTTTTGCCTATCTGCAATATACAGCAGGTTTTATGCTCCTTTACGAATTCGTATTCTCTTTCCTTAGGGGATAGGGTTGGGTATCTGTCTTCAAGCTCTTGGCTTGTAACGAATGTAGCTTCTCTTTGCAAGTTTAAATCTATGCGAGGATATTTCCATTTTAGTATATCTAAGGTTAAACATATCGCTGTTACTATGCGCTGCATAATGTCCTTTAATGTCGCCATGCTGCGCATATCTTCGTTTATAACCTTTTCCCAGTCCCATTGGTCTACGTATATAGAGTGCAGGTTGTCAAGAACCTCGTCCCGCCTTATGGCGTTCATGTCCGTATAAAGCCCTTCGCCCACGGGGAAATTATAGTTTTTAAGCGCCATGCGCTTCCACTTGGCTAAGGAGTGGACAACCTCGGCATTTCTATCCATATGTTTTATATCAAAGCGCACGGGGCGTTCTTTGCCGCTCAGGTCGTCGTTAAGGCCCGAATCCGTCTCTACAAAAAGTGGCGCGGACACACGCTTTAAATTAAGTGCTTTACAAAGCAGGTCTGCAAAGTGCAGTTTTATGGTTTCTATGGCTTCCTGTGTTTCATACAAGTCAAGCCTTGAAATATAGCCCTCAGGTATAAAGCTCTTATCCATCAATATCTCCAAATGGCAATGGTAAGTGCGCCGTCTTGCACGGTGCCGTCTATGCGCACAGGGAAGTTATAGTTATTGGTAAATATAAGGTTTTGCGTCTTGTTGCCAACAGCTGCGTCCGCCCCATGGGGTAGGTAGCTTGCCCCACTTGGGCCGTGTGGCCTTCTGTGGTCTATCTGTATGCCGGGGAGCTGTAAAATTACATTGTAAAGCGTTGAAGATATCTGGCAGGTACCTCCGCCATAGCCAAGCTTGCTACCACCGTCAACCAGCACTATTGCGGGGTGGTACCCGCTCCTTGCGTTGTAGGGGCCAAGAAGCTTGTTAAAATCGAAGCGTTCGCCGGGGTTTAGCACTATGCTTTCAAATTTATCGCAGCTAACCTCAAGGTTTTTTATACGGCTTAAATTGTCCTCGTTTGTCGCGATATTATAAAAAGAAGTATAGGCGGCTATTGGGTATTCTCCGCTTGTGTCTTGCAAAACATAGTCAACCGGTATTCTGTTTTCAAGCTTTCTGCTGTCTACATAGCCGTACTGCTTTTTAAATATAAGCTTGCCCCAGCCGTCTTGGAAACCTATAAGCGCAAGCCTGCAGCCGGGAGTAAGCTCTATAAGGGAATTTGAGGATTCGTTTGGCGCTTCCCTTACAGAAACCGGTTCTTTTACATATACTATGGCTATGTTCTGAACACCCGGATAGTTTGGTATGTTTGATGGTTGTAGGTTTTTAACGGTATAGTCGTCCAGCTTATCTCTATTTATATAGCCCAAAACCTTTCCATCGCGCCCAATTAGCAGGCGTGACGGTGTAACTTGGTATATGTCCACACGCTTACCCTTCGCCAAATAGCCGACAGATTCTTCAAGCGCTTCCGTCTTAAATATGGAGCTGCTGTAACGAAGTAATGCGGTGTAAAGGGGAGTTTGTGGGTTTACAGGCTGCATTTGTTCTGCCTGTATTGGCAGTTGCAAAATAAGCAGAGCTACAAACAGTAAAGCAATTTTTTTCATTGTTTATGCCTTGTATATCGCCACAAACAGAGAGCCGTCCTGCACGTGGGTCTTAATCTGTATAGGGAATGCATAATCGTTTCTGAATACAAAGTTTAATCCACCGCTTGTTGCGTCCATGCCGTGGGGGAGATAGCTTGCGCCGTTTGCTCCGTGGGGTGCTCGCACAAGTACGGTAAGCCCTGTCAACTGTAACACCGCGTTGTACATGGTTGATGATATCTGACAGCTTCCGCCACCGGACGCAGTGCCCCATTTGCCGTCTACCAAGGCGCCCGCTTCAAGGTAGCCGTTGCCTATGGTAAAAGGGCCTACTTCGTTGTTAAAGTCGAGCTTTTGACCCGGTTGCAAAATAACCGACATACGCTTTGCGCCGAGCTTTAAATTTTCAATACGGTTTAGGTTAAGCTCCGTATCGGCTATATTGTAAAAGGAATTAAACGCAGCGATTGGTGTGTTGTTGTCGCCTAAAGAAACTTCCGGCGCTACCCTGTCTAGGGAGCGTAGGTATCTTGTATCCACATAGCCGTATTGGCGCTTGTAAACAAGGTATGCCCAGCCGTCAACAACATCTATAAAACCCACCATGGCACCAGGGTGCATGGTTATAAGCGTTTCGGAATTGGCATTCGGTTCTGAATGTATGGGAGTATCCTGCCAAAATGTGGTGTAATATTTTATCTGGTTTACGCCATAGGGTGGCAGGTTTTTTAGATCTATTCTTTTTACTTCGTCAACACGCCCGCGTATAACATAGCCCTTGCCTTTTCCGTATGCTATGCCAAGGTAGTCGGGTAGCACTTCGACAATCTGCACGGGGTTGCCTGCGTACAGCTTGCCTATAACTTTTGAGTTTTTATTCGCCTTTAAGTACACGTTTGTGTAGCTGTTTGGGTAGTTCATGGTTATTTGAGCGTTGTACAATACTTCATCCTTGGCTAAAGTGGGCAGGGTAGAAAGTATCAAAGCTAAAAAAATTAAAAAGGAGAGTATTTTTTTAGTCATTTTTTACTCCTTGCTGTTTTTTTGGGATTTTTTCCAAAGTGCCGTCCTCGTGTTGAATGTAGGTGTTGTCAAGCTGAGCCCTTAGGCTCTGTCTAAATTCCTGTATATATTCACACCTCAAGGCCTGTTGAAGGGCTTTTTCTTCTTCCGTAAGGCCTTCCGCCTTTTGCTTTTTATAAAGCGCGTTTATGGTGTTTATTTTTTCTCTATCCATTGTTCGCTTCCTTTTTTAAATTGAGAGATAATGCACAGTTTGCTGCAAGTATCGCAACATACACAGCGTATAGCAGCCATTTTGAAATTTCCGAGCGGTCTATTAAAAACTCAAGCCCAAGAACGGCTATAATGCTTATAGGTAAAAGAGCAAGAGAAATTTTTGCCTTTAAGTTTAGCGGGCGTTTTTTAAGCGCAAAGGCTATAATGGAAAGCCCAAAGAACACGGCAGACAAGAGTTGTTGTACGCCCACGAAAGAAAAACGCATATGCGAATCAAAGCGTAGGGATTCAAACACAGCTTGGCTTGCCCCAAAGAGCAACAGCCAGCTTAAAAAAACATCGTCATCCTTATTTTTGTTTAGCATATTATATAATACTATACATAGTATAAGGGCTGCTGCTGCTTCCAAAAGCCATGTTTTAAGGTATAGGTCGTATTCGCCCTTTAGCACTAAAAAAGTGTTATCCAAAACGCCCGTTATAAGCGGACGGCTTATGCCAAGCGTTGTGAAGCGTTCGCCCAGCCTTTCAAAAAATATGAATGCCATAATAGGCGGAACGATTGCATCTAACATAGAGCGTGTACCTGCCTTAATTAGTTTGGAGGCTATAAGCGTTGCAAGGAGCACGCCTAATATAGCACCAAACATGGACATACCGCCTATATGCAGGTTTACCACGTTTTTAAGGCTTATAAACGGTATAAAGGCAGCGTCTGTAAAGCAGTACAGAAGCCTTGAAAATATCAGCCCCAAGGGCAGTGCAATAACAATAGCTGCAAGGCTTGAGCCCGCCTTAAGCTTTTTTTGTTTTTCGGAAAAATAAGCCAATGCAAGGGCGGATAAGACGCCCAGTGTGATAAAGGCACCGTATTTATATATCGTTAAACCAAACAGCTCAAAGCTTGCGTTTTGCACTTTATTCTCCTTATTCTATCAATGTGGAAAAGTATATCATATCGCTCTGCGCGCGTTCGTTGCTCTTTGTTCTGTTCTGGAAATAGCCGCCGTTGTAGGTTATGGTTGCGGAGTTACCGCCATCAAAGTTAAAGGCTTGTGAGCAACCCATGTTAAACATATAGTCTGCCAATTCCGCAACTGTTGCGCCCTTAGAATCGTCCGAGCGGCCTTCTGCGTGCACAATTACGTATTCAAGCTGGCCTATTTGCCCTAATGCAAGGCGCGGCTCTTTTCTGTGAGGGTTATAGCTGTAACGCTCAGGTATAGGTTGCAGTTCGTCGTTTTTGACGAGTGCAGGGCCAAATGTAAACGCATTTACAATTGTACGGCCTTGCTCTAAAAAGCTGTTGAGCTGCTCTTCCTTGTTATTGCCAGATATTATAAAGAAATCGCCGTGTTCGTCTGTTAAAAGCGTATCCTTTGAGGGGTTTAACTTGTTGCGTATTTTTTCGCCCATGCGGTACTCAAATGATGTCTTTGCAGGGTCGTTTGCCATATAGTTTGCGTTACAGGCTATTATTGCGTTATTCTTTTCCGCCATGGAAGATATAAGCGCAACACGGCTTGAGCGGGGGCTTCCTGCCGTAGCCGTTCTTAATTGGCTTGCGTGTGCAAGCTTTATATAGGCGACCCACCACCTAATGCCGTTTTCTTCCTCTACTACAAGGTCAATCTGTATGCTTGGGTCCTGATAGCCTGATTCTGTAAAGCCTTCGGGGCGTGGAGGTCTTCCCGGAGAAAAATCTATTGGTAGCGCGCGCACCACTATGTTTTCCGCTTTGGCGGAAGGTAAAAGCCAATTAAAAATACTGCTCGACCAAAGCTCGTCCTCCAAACGGTAGCGTTCGTTTTCGAGCATGACGCCGGAGGGGATTACAAGGCTTAACATAAGCCCCATAAGTATTGCAGCTACAAGCAGAGATGCTCTAATTTTTTTTGACATTATTTTTCTCCTTATTGTCCGCATACGGGAAAACCCATGCTTTCTGTATGCGGTAATTTACAAAATACAAAACAGTATCCACAACTGCCTTTATAAAAGATTTATTTACCTTTTGGCTAAATAAACGATAGATGGAATTGCTTGCGCCACCGCTTACCAATAGGCTTGCGATTGCGAGCGTGGCATAGCGCAGGCCGGAGCCGCGCTTTTGGCCATTGTTGAACACGATTTTTTTGTTTAGAAAATAGTTAAACGTGGCAGATGTTATGCGTGCGACAGCTGTTGCAACATATGTGTGCAGGTATGCGTCCTGCCCGCCTAAATTGTTAGTGAAAAGTGCCTTTAGCAAAAAGGCGTCAAGCAGCGTAAAAACACCTATGTCTATCAAAAAGCTTGCAAAGCTTGAAAACAAATACTTGAAGAAATTTCCAAAAAGGTGCTTGTATATCCTAAGTGAATCCTTTATAGGGTTAAAGTGGCTGCTTTTGTTTTCTTCTATGTATATGGTTTTAATTCCGACGATTTCAAAGGGTATTTTTTTAAGTGCGCATACGGTTAGCATATTCATCTCGTATTCAAAGCGGTTGCCGTCAATTTTTAGCATATCGGGTATAAGCTCTGTACTTATTCCGCGAAGACCTGTTTGGGTATCCGGCAAGTAATGCCCATACAGAAGAGCAAAGAAAAAAGATGTAAGCGTATTTCCAAAGCGGCTTCTAAAGGGTACATTGTCTTCTTTTAGGTTTCTTGAGCCGAGCACCAAGGCGCTTGGTTTTTCGAGCATTTTTTGGGCTACCCCCATTACCCCGTCAACCGTGTGTTGGCCGTCAGAGTCTGCTGTAATAACGCCCGGCGTACCTTTGTAATGCTCTAAAATGTATCGCATGCCGTGCTTTAGAGCGTGGCCCTTGCCTTTGTTTTTTTCGTAGCCTATTACAGTGCAGCTTTCAAAATTTGCAATTTGTTTAAATATGTCTTGGTATTTGTCGCCGGAGCCGTCATCAACCACCAAAATACTATGAAAACCGTGTTCTTGAAGCCCCTGCACATAGTGCAACAGCTTTTCGTCGGGGTGGAGCGAGGGTATAAGCACCACGCAGTCAAATACGCTTGACAATGGCAAAAAGCCTCCTTTATTATAAGAAAAAGTCATTGCTACAGGTTTAAGCTCAAGGGCTTAACGCCCGTTTTAAATTCCCCCGTGCAATATATAGTATTGTACACAATAACCACCGTTTTGTAAATTTTTGTTAAAGCTTTTTTACAATTATTTTTTGAGTGGGTATTATCCGCTTGTTTGTTGTGTTTTACGGGTATTATATGTATACTTAGTGTATTGTGGGAGGTATTTATGGAATTTGTACAGGCTAAATCTTCGCAAGAGGCGGAGATACTGGATTTTATAAACTATGTATTCAGCCAGAGCAAGGTGCCGCACGACTTTAAAAAGCTGTTGCCCTTCGTTTACAACAAGGATGGGTTTTCCGAGCTTCATTTTGTTGCGGAAGAAAATGGCAGAATAAAAGGTACGGTAGCGCTTTTGCCGTTCACTTTGCGTGTGGGGAATGCTAAATTAAATGCGGGCTTTGTAGGGAGCGTTAGCGTACACCCCTATGAGCGTGGCCGTGGCATTATGAAAGCCCTTATGGACAAGCTGGATAAAAAAGCGCAGGAAGAAAAGCTCGACCTTGTCTTTTTAGGGGGCAGGCGGCATCGCTATATGTATTTTGGCTACGAGCGTTGCGGTACGCATTTGATGTTCAATTTAAACGGGGACAGCCTGCGCCATGCCTTATACGATGTAGACGAAAAAGGCTACGGTTTTGTAGCGTTTGATATGGCTTCCGACTCTCAAATAAAAAAAGCCTACGATATGTATTTGCAGAAGCAAAAATTTACGGCGGAGCGAGATTTAGAAACATTTAAAGAAAAAGCAAAAAGCCAGTTCGCTCAAGGCTATGTGTTTACAAAAGGCGAAGAAGCCTTGGGCTATATAATACTATCCCAAGATAACAATATAGAAGAAATGTCCCTTGAAAAAAAATTTATAAGGCCTTGCCTAAAAAGCGCCATAATTAAATTTGGCGATTGTAAAGCGGTATGCCCTGCATGGGATACGGAGCTTTTTATGGAGCTGCAAGAAATTTCAGAGGGCTATCAAATATTTTCCCGCAATATGTTGCGCGTATACAACTGGGAAAGGGTATTAAACGCAAGTTTACAATTAAAGCAAAAACCCCTTAAAGAGGGCCGCGTTCTTTTTGAAATAGAAAACGCCGGAACATTTTATATAGAAATAAATAAAGAAAACGCCAAGGCGTATGAAACACAGGAAAAGGCCGAAATAAAATTAACACAGGAGCAGACGGTAAGGCTTTTATTCTCCCCTGTGGGAATGTTTGATAAAGTTTCAGACGAGTTTTTTAATTGGTTGCCACTGCCTATGGAACTTGCTGTGCCCGACGGGTTTTAGACAGATGCCGTATTTATTTATACAAGTTTGCACGATAAACTATAATGCTCAGGGGAGGTACTATGAGGCGATTTAGCGGTTTAGTGCTAAGGCACAGAAAGTTAATTGTTATAGCGGCTGTAATACTCAGCATATTGAGCTTTTTTGCCATGCTTGTGGTGGAGGTTGATTACGATTTGGCCTCCTACCTGCCGGAAAGCTCCCCCACAGCAAAAGCGCTTAAGGTGGTAGGCGATGACAACCCGAACCTTAAATTCTACATAAAGGACGTTTCATTAGATAAGGCGTTGGAAATAAAGCATGAATTATCTAAGGCGGATTATGTAAACGGCGTGCTGTGGCTTGACGATATGTACGACATTAAGAATATACCATTTGAAACCGTACCTAAGGATATATTAAGCTCTTGGTATTCAGAAAATGGCGTTCTTTATATGATTACAATAGACCCCATGCACTATGCGGAGGGCTTAAAAGCTATAAAAGCGCTTTATCCTAACAGTATTTCAGGCGGAAACGCCGCAAACCAAGCACAGATAATATCCGTTTCAACTAAGGAAATTGCGGCTATTATGCCGTTAATTTTACCCATAGTGCTTGCGATACTTATTGTGTCTACAAGCAACTACTTTGAGCCGGTGTTGTTTTTGTTGGCAATAGGTGTTGCAATTTTATTAAACGAAGGCAGCAATATATTTTTTGGCAAGGTGTCTTTTATTACAAGGGCAAGCTCTGCTGTACTTCAACTGGCGGTTTCGATAGACTACGCAGTGTTTTTGTTGCACCGCTTTGCAGAGTTTAGAAGTAAAGGCATGGACAACTATAAAGCCATGGAGGAAGCCATAGTGCAGTCTGCCTCATCCATAGCATCAAGCGCTATGACCACGGTTTTTGGCTTTTTGGCGCTCACGGTTATGGAGTTTGAGCTTGGCAAAAACATGGGCTTTGTGTTAGCAAAGGGCGTGTTTTTAAGCTATATATCGGTTATAGTTTTCTTACCGGCGGTAGCGATATCCTGCACCAAACTCTTAGATAAGACGGCACACAGGCCCTTTATGCCGAGCTTTAAAAAGACTTCAATATGGATTGTAAAACATGCGCTCCCTGTTGCAATAGTGTTTTTGTTGCTCGTAATGCCGGCGTTTTTAGGGCAGCGGGCTAATACATTTATATACGGTTCTTCCGGCATGCATGCGCCCGGCTCTAAAATAAAGCAAGAAGAGGGCGAAATAAACCGTATGTTCGGGGAAAGCCAGTCTATGATGCTGTTAGTGCCTGAAGGGGACTTGGCTAAGGTTCAAAAATTAACTAAAGAACTTAAAAATATAGACAACGTGTCGAGCATTATATCCTACCCTAAGGCTGTGGGTTTAAGTGTACCGGTAGAAATGGTACCAAAAGACAGCTTGTTATCACTGCGCTCCTCAGGCTACGACCGCATTATAATTACGGCAAGTACAAATACAGAAGGCAAGGAAGCCTTTAAATTGGTGGAAGATATAAGGGCTTTATCCAACAAACACTATGGAGATCAATACCTTCTTGCCGGCGAAAACGTAGCAAACCTTGATATGAAGACGGTTATAACAAAAGATAACCTAAAGGTATTGTTGGGGGGCATTATAGCAATAGGTATAATACTGCTTATAAACTTTAAAA
Organism: Eubacteriales bacterium; assembly: GCA_030532025.1. GTDB lineage: Bacteria > Bacillota > Clostridia > Christensenellales > Aristaeellaceae > DTU024. The sequence continues at coordinate 3,876 of JAUNLY010000015.1, read as the reverse complement.
GTTTATCTCTTCCCTTTGTGCTTTTGCTTGTAATAGAAGGGGCGGTGTGGATAAACCTGTCGCTCCCGTATTTCCAAGGGATTGATCTAAACTACATAGGCTATCAGATTATATCAAGCGTACAGCTTGGCGCAACGGTAGACTATGCTATACTTTTAACAAGACGCTACCTTGAAGCAAGAAAAAGCATGCATTCAAAAGATGCGGCGGTGTTTACTTTAAGGGCGACCACAGGTTCCATACTCCCGCCGACGTTTATATTAACATCGGCAGGTTATCTGTTGGGCTTTGTATCCACAAACGGTGTAATAAGCCAGCTTGGCGCAATATTAGGCAGGGGTGCTGCAATGTCCGCCCTTATGACGCTTATATTGTTACCCCATCTTTTAATAATTCTGGATCGGCTGATTAAAAAGACTACAAAGGAAGGCAAGGAGTTCTTATGAAAAATAAAATTGCGATGCTTTTGGCTTTATGCCTTTTGACAGTAAGCGTAATATCTTTAGCTCAGGTTAACAAGGCAGAGATAGTCTATTTTAAACTTGACGGCAAGGGCGAAGCCACCGGCGCATACATAGTAAACGCCTTTGAGGCGGACGAAAAGTCCGATGTGTCGGACTTTGGTTCCTACCAAAAAACGCTAAACCTAAGCCATGTGGACGCTATAAAACAGGACGGGGATAATATAACATTCTCCATGGAAAAGGGGCGCTTTTTCTACCAAGGCAATTTGGAAGACAACACTATGCCTTGGGAAATAAGCCTTAAATATATATTGGACGAAAAAGAAATAGAGCCTGCTTTACTGTCTGGCACTACGGGCGATATAACAATAGAGCTTAACATAAATCCAAGAGCAGGCTTTGAACAATATACAGACAATATGATTTTACAGGGTACCCTTAATTTCCCGTCAGACAGGACGTTTAATTTAAATGTGGAGGGTGCAACTACTGCATATGCCGGTGCTAATATAAGCCTTGCTTTTATTGTGCTTCCCGGTATGGAGGCGGACTATATAATAAAAGCGCAAGTACAGGACTTTTATATGCCACCCATGCAGCTTGCGGGTGTCAGCATGGCGATGGACGATAAAATGATAGCCGACTACATAAACAAGATGTTAGAAGGCTCGCCATTTCAAACTGCGGCAGAAAATATGGTAAAAAATATGCTCGGCACAAAAAAAGAGCTTCCATCTTTTGCAGACGCAAGGAATAGTATAGAAAGCCTGCAATTTGTTATGCTTACAGACGGCGTGGAAGAGAAAATCCCCCCCAAAGCAGAAATTGAGGACACGGAGACGCAAAGCCTTTGGGACAGGCTTGTAAGTCTGTTCTGACATGAAAAGCAAGGCAGAACGTTTTGAAGCCTTTATAGCCCCGTACGAGCGGAGCGTATATTTCACCTGCCTTAGGGTCTTATCCCATAAGCAGGACGCGGAGGACTGCGCACAGGAAGCGCTGCTCCGTGCATACAAATATTTTGATAGCTTTAAAAACAAATCAAAACCAACCACGTGGCTTTACCGCATAGCCTATAATTGCTGTATGGACTATATAAAAGCCAAGGACAACACTATATCTTTTGAAGACTTAGAGGGTGAAAACATCGAAGACGATGGCCCCTCTTTGTATTTACAGCTTGAAGAAAGCGAGCGCAAAAGGCTTTTAAAGGAAGCCCTAAAGGAGCTTCCTGCAATGCGCAGAGTGCCAATAGTGCTCTGCGACTTGCAAGGGCTTAGCTACCAAGAGGCGGCGGATATTATGGACATACCCTTAGGCACGTTAAAAAGCCGTATAAACAGGGCGAGAAACAGCCTTAAAAAAATTTTATTGGAAAATAGGGAACTTTTTTTGCAAAACGGGAGTCTTATAGATGAAGGAGGGAAAAACGATGACCTGTAAGGACATATCTACCCTGCTTCGGGAGGATTTTGGTGCGGCGCAACAAAACGAGGAGCTTTTAGAGCATATAAAAAATTGCGAAAGCTGTTTTGAACTGTATCAATACCGCCTTGACGCCAAAACCTTAGACGATGATGAGGAGATGCCGGCTTCCTTTTCAGCGTCGTGGCGTGAAAACATCTATAAGGAGGAGACTGTGAAATTTAATTTAAGTCCCAAATTAAAACGCTTTATGAGCGTAGCTGCTGTGTTTGTGCTCATAGCTGTTGGAACTTTTATAACAAATGACGATAGGTATTCTTATAAGGGTTCACAACAGGGAAGGGAAAACAGCCGTGACTTAGGAACGGAGTTTTTTAGCGCAGATGAAGCGGGTTATGAAGCAGACACAGCTATGAGTGCTAACTATAGCGCTCCCAAAGAAGCAAGAATGCCGTTTAAAGCCACAAACCAATCCGTATCAAGCCCGGAGCTTCCTAAAAAGCTCATACGCAGGCTTAGCCTGAATTTAAGCACAGGAAACTATGACGAGGATTACAAAAAGATACTGAATAATCTTGAGGAATTAAACGGCTACGCCGAATACCTAAGCTTAGGCGAAACAAGGGACGGCAGGCGCAGAGCTACTATGAATTTAAGAGTACCGCAGGAAAACTTGGATAAATTTGCGAGTTCCATAGAAAAAGTGGGCAGAACCGTTTCTAAAACCCAAAGCGCAGAAGACGTAAGCGAGCAGTACTACGATACGCAGGGCCGTCTTGAATCGCAGCAATCCAAGCGGGAACGCTTGCAAGAGATGATGAAAAAAGCTGTGTCCGTAGAAGAACTTATACAGATAGAAGATGCCATAGCGGACACACAATACATGATAGACAGCCTAAGCGGCTCCCTTAAAGACTGGGACAGCAAGGTAAGCTATTCCATAGTAAATATAGAGCTTACAGAGGAGCGCCAAAGCGACATAGCACAGGTTAAAGAAGCGGGATTTTTAGATAGGATCTCAAGCGCATTTACAAACGGGCTGGAAAATATAAAGATATTCTTTGAAGACATGCTGCTGTTTGTTGTTGGCATATCCCCAATCATAGTTATAGCTTTCGTAGTTATAACAATAGTACGTATAATTATCAAAAAAAGGAGAAATAAAGATGAAAAATAAGTTTTTTATAGCAATATTGGCATTATGTTTGGTGTTTTCCTTTGCGACACATGCAGAGGGTTTAGAAGTAAAGGCAATGGGCGAAGCTACGGTGTCGCTACAGGCGGACATGGCCAATTTTACAATAGGCATTAGAACGCAGAACAAAGACTTGAGCATTGCCCAGTGCAAAAACAAGAAGGATATGGCAAAGCTTGTACAAACACTTAAAGACCTTGGCATTGAAGAAAAGGATATACTTACAAGCTCCTACAATGTGGACTTCACATCAGACTATATGAACCCCGATGCCGAGCCTACTTACATAATTAACAATATGCTCTATGTAATACTTAGGGACATAAACTCCTTGGACGTTGTTTTAGATAAAGCAATGCAAAGCGGTGCGAACACGCTTTGGTCGTTGAACTTCACATCAAGCAAGCAAAACGAAGCATATGAGAAAGCCCTTGAAATCGCCGTAAAAAAAGCCCGCCACAATGCGGAGATATTGGCAAAAGCAGAGGGTCGCGAAATAGGCTCCGTAATAAAAATAAACCATATCTACAGCGGCCCTGCACAGTTTGGCGTGTTAAATAATATGGACATGGTGGCATCTAAAGGCGAAGCCGCAGGCGGCTTTGTTACGGGCGATGTATCTGTAAGCGCATCGGTAGAAATAAGCTACGAGCTAAAGCCCGCCCCCATAATGCCCTAAAACTTATAAAAGCGTCTTAGGACGCTTTTATAAAGATTAAGCAAAAGTATTAAAATACTTGACCCCCAAATACGCAGTCGAAAAAAATAGATGTTGAATGCCTAACAAGAATA
>JAUNLY010000014.1 GCA_030532025.1 Eubacteriales bacterium | reverse complement strand
GGACGGGAAGCAGAAATTACCCGTGTCGCTACTTGTTGCAGCGTACATTTGCTCTGCTAAAGCATTGTCTATATCTACATCAAGCGCCTTGGCGAGCCTAAACACTAACATGCCACTTGCAGCGGCGGAGGTATCTACCTCGTTAAATTTCGCAAACATGGTGTTTGTAGCGTGGTGGTCTATCTGTATGGTGTTTGAAATGCTGTCAAATATTGTTGAACAGCTACCAAGCCGATCTTTATCGGAAGCGTCTACGGATATTACTAAATCCGCATCATTTTTGTATTCGCTTGGGGAAAGTACTCTATCAGCATTATGCAAGTGTTTAACATATTCTGGCAGAGGGTCTTGGCAATAGGCATTTGCTTTTTTGCCGAGACTTTCTAATATTCGACATATTGCAAGCATTGAGCCTATGGCGTCTGCGTCCGGCTGTTTATGCGTAACTACAGCTATGTTTTTGGCCTCTTTTATAGCGTTAAGCAGCTCTTTGTTTTTAATCGTCTTCACGCTTATCGCCTTGTTCCTTTACTACCTCATCGATACGCTTGCTCATATAGATACCGTATTCTATATTTTTATCTATAACAAAATGTAGCTCAGGTATATAACGCAGCTTAATTCTGTGACCAAGCTCGTTGCGTATAAAGCCAGCCGCCTTTTGCAGTGAATCTATAAAAGCTTCAGCGTATTCTTCTTCAAGCACGCTAACATATATCTTAGCGTGCCTGTAGTCCCTTGTAACATCTGCTCTTGTAACTGCATAGGTGCCTTTAATGCGAGGGTCGTGCATGTCCTCCCGAATAATTTTGTCTATTATTTTTTTTACTTCTTCGGACACCATATTTAAACGGTAGTTAGCCATATTAAGCTTCCACCTCTACCATGTTGTAGCATTCTATTTCGTCGCCTTCTTTAATATCGTTGTAGTTTTCTATGCCGGCGCCACATTCATAACCTTCGCTCACTTCTTTCACGTCATCTTTAAAGCGACGTAGAGATGAGAGCTTGCCCTCGTATATAACCACATTGTCGCGCAGCAAACGCACTTTGGCGTTACGCTGTAATTTACCATCCGTCACATAGCAACCCGCTATGGTGCCGATACCACTAACTTTGAATGTACTACGCACCTGAGCATGTCCCAGAATTTCTTCTTTAAGCTCCGGTTCAAGCAAGCCTTTCATGGCTTTTTCAATGTCTTCTATCGCTTGGTAAATTACACGGTAAAGGCGTATATCTACGTCCTCACTTTCGGCAAGGTCACGCGCGTTTGAGTCCGGACGTATATTAAAGCCTATTATAATGGCGTTAAAAGCAAGAGCCAAGTTCACATCGTCCTTGCTTATGGCACCAACTGCACTGTGAAGCACCTTTACATTGACCTGATCTGTAGACAGCTTTTCAAGCGACTGGCGTACGGCTTCGGCAGAGCCCTGCACGTCAGCCTTGATAATTAAGTTAAGGGTTTCTATTTTACCTTCTGATATAGTAGTAAACAAGTTATCCAAAGACACCTTTGAAGACGCCTGTAAGCGTTCGGAGCGCATCTTTTCTTTGCGTTCTTCGGCAACTTGTCTTGTAAGTTTCTCGTCTTCTACGGCATAGAGTTCATCGCCAGCACCCGGAACTTCTGAAAATCCCGCGATTTCAACAGGCATCGAAGGACCGGCCGACTCAACGGATATACCCTTATCGTTATTGAGTACCCTTACGCGACCGGAAGCATGTCCTGCCACGACATAGTCGCCCACATGCAACGTACCGTTTTGAAGAAGTACGGTTGCCAAAGAACCTCTGGCTTTATCGAGTTTTGCCTCGATGATGATGCCCCTTGCAAGCCTATCTGGGTTAGCCTTAAGCTGTAGCATTTCCGCTTGAAGAAGTATCATCTCAAGCAGCTGGTCTATGCCTTGGCCGGTCTTGGCGCTTATTTCGACCATAATGGTGTCGCCGCCCCATTCTTCGGGAACAAGGCCATAGCTCGTCAAGTCTTGTTTTATGCGGTCCGGGTTTGCACCCATCTTATCCATTTTGTTTACAGCAACTATAATAGGAACATTTGCAGCTTTTGCGTGGTTGATGGCTTCTACCGTCTGCGGCATTACGCCGTCATCCGCCGCAACGACAAGTATTGCAATGTCTGTCGCCTGCGCACCCCTTGCACGCATTGCAGTAAAGGCTTCGTGACCGGGGGTATCAAGGAAGGTAATTGTTTCGCCATCCACTTCTACCGTGTACGCACCTATATGCTGAGTAATTCCGCCTGCCTCTGTTGATGTGACGCGAGACCTGCGTATATAGTCAAGCAAAGAAGTTTTACCGTGGTCAACGTGGCCCATAATGGTAATGACAGGAGGACGCTTTTTAAGATCTTCTTCAGAGTCGTCTTCATCCTGTATTTCGGTAAGCACATCTTCAGCGCTTTTCTCAAGCTTCATTTCAAGTTCTACGCCAAATTCAGAGGAAACGATAGACGCAGTGTCGTAGTCAAGCTCGCTGTTTATGTTTGCGATAACGCCAAGTAAAAGCAGCTTTTTGAGTATCTCACCTGCAGGCTTGCCTATGCGCTCGGTTAAATCTTTAACGGTGATTGTTTCTGCCGTCATATAAGCTTTTTCTATTTTTATAGGTGCCATCATCTGTTGGGCAGAAGGTTGTTTTTTAACTTGTTTTTTGCGGCCACCACGTACTCTGTCGTCGTCTAAAACAGAGTATTTATCGTTTTTATGTAGCATACTCTGGCGCTTGTTCTTACTTACCCTTTCAGGGTCCTTACGCCTGTTGTAAGATTTTTTATTAGGATCGTAATTGCTCACGCGGTCTTTTTCAAGGCTTGGCATAAGCACTTCTTCCTGCGCTTGTTTGTTGCGGGGTTGGAAGCGTTTATCCTGCTGAGGACGGTTATAGTTTCCTTTGTCCGCCCCTCTTTGACGGCTGTCATCATCTTTATTAAATGGAGCAGATGTGCGTCTTTGCTGGCGTGAATCTGCCGAATAACCGCCCGAACGCCTTTCTTGCTGAGCAGCCCCAGAACTTTTATGTGTGGCGGGCTGTCTTTCTTGCCTTATTGGTTGCTTGGCAGGTTTTGGTGCCTCAGCCTGTTTCTTGACGGGCTCTTTTACTTCTTCAGGAGCCTTTACAACAGGAGCGGGTTTTTCTTCTTCTGTTTTTTGAACAGGTGCAGGCTGTTCCTCTTTAGCAACAGGCTGCTGCACTTCTATAGCAGGTTCTTTTACGGGTTCTTTTGCAACTTCTTTTACAGGAGCCACTTCTTCGCTTGCCGGCACTTCCTCATCGGGCATGGTCCACGCCTTGGTCTGTGTGCGCATAAGCTCCTGTTGCTCTATGTTTTTAAGCCTCATGCGCTCTTCGTTTTCACGCCTTATAAACATGGCTTCCTGCTGCTTTAAGGCCTGCAGTAAAACCCCTGCGTTTCTTTTTATTCTTTCTGTTTCCGCAAGAACCACACCTGAACGCCTGTTCAGCTCCTTGCCTGTCTGACTAACCGATGTTTTAGCCATTTATTTGCACCTCCGTATTTGCGTCCGGAGGTAGCGTATCTAGCCCTCCAGCAAGCTTTAATATTTCTTTGCTTATACCGTTCCCTTTTGGGAAAGCGACTGCCATTCTGTTTACTTTGCCCGAAGCCTTTTCTATAAGGCTTTCGTTTACATAGTACAAGGGTACTTCGTAGTGTTCGCAGGCGTTTTGTAAACGTTTTTTAGTGTTTTCAGAAGCACTTTTATCCAGCAACACAAGCTCTGCCTTTTTCTTTCTTATTAAGTCCAAAGTAGGGTTCGTGCCTACACTTACCGCACCTTGCCTGAGCGCCAAGCCGATTAAACCTGAAATTTTGTCTTCTATCAAGCTTGTCCTCCCGCAATTTTGTTAAGCGTTTCTATAACTTCTTCCGTAAGTTGCACATCTAAAGCTCTTTCTAACGTTTTTTGTTTAAGAGCTTTTTCTATGCATGCTTTCGTCTTGCATAGATATGCGCCGCGGCCTGATTTTTTGCCTTTTTCGTCTATGCTTACTTCGCCTTCGGGGCTACGCACGATACGTATGAGTTCCTTTTTGGGTATCATATTTCGGCAAGCCACGCACATACGCATTGGTATTTTTTTTGTCATCAATACCCGCCGTCCAAATCGTTATTCGAGTCCGGGTTATAGGCAAAGCTATCGTATGCATCGCCTTCAAAACCCATATCCTGCGACCATTCCTCAGGATAACCAACAGTTTCTTCGTCAAAAACCTGTGTGGTATCTATGCCATGCTCGGCAAAAAGTTCTTGTATTTGAGATTCGGATTTAATGTCTATCTTCCAGCTTGTAAGCTTGGCAGCAAGCCTTGCGTTTTGGCCTTCCTTGCCTATCGCAAGAGAAAGTTGTTGATCCGGAACCACCACGCGGCATATTTTTTCTTCCTCAGAAATAAATACGCTGACGACGTGTGCGGGGTTGAGTGCATTTGCGACAAACTCCGCCGGATCTTCCGACCATTTTATAATATCTATCTTCTCGTTTTTGAGTTCACTTACAACTTTTTCAACCCTAGCACCTCTTGGGCCTACACAGGCGCCTACGGCGTCTATAAGCGGGTCTGTCGAGTAAACGGCAATCTTTGTGCGGTTGCCGGCTTCCCTTGCTATAGAGCGTATTTGCACAACGCCCGTGGCAATTTCTGGCACTTCCATTTCAAACAAACGTTTTACAAGCCCCGGATGTATTCTTGAAACATATACCTGAGGATTGCGACCGGGGTCTGCTTTTGAGCCTTGCACACGCAGTACATATACCTTTATGTGGTCGCCTTCGCGGTACTGTTCACCCGGCATAAACTCGCTAGATTCCATAACGCCTTCGGTTCTGCCAAGCTCTACATAAATAGCTCTGGGTTCGACACGCTGTATTATGGCAGTGAGTATTTCCTGCTCTTTTTCTATATATTCTTCATAGATTTTGCCACGCTCGGCTTCGCGTATACGCTGTACAAGCATTTGCTTTGCTGTCTGCGCAGCAACACGGCCAAAGTCCTCAGGGGTAACGTCTATCTCCACTATGTCGTCCACATGAAAATCGCTGCGAATAAGGTGTGCATCTTCAAGGGATATCTGTGTTTCAGGATCTTCTACTTCTTCGGTTACAAGTTTACGTGCAAAAACCTGTGCGCCGTCCTTATGCGAAAGGCGTACAGTAAGGTTTTGCGTGCTTTGTACCTGGTTATTCCTGCGGTACGCTGCTTTTAACGCATCTTCTATGGTGTTTATAAGTATGGTTTCGTCTATGTCTTTTTCTCTTGCAAGTGCGCCTATTGCGTCTATGATGTCTATTTTTTCTTTTTTCATATTAAGTTGCCTCCGCTGTTATATGTTTTTTTCTAATAATTGGTTAAGCTCTTCTTCGGTGAATGTCATACGGCACATGGCGACATCTGCTTTGGGGATTACTGTTTCCTCCCCCGCAATATCTATGTGGTAACCCGCTTCGTTTAAGTCTAAAAACCTGCCGTGCATGGTTTTGCTGCCGTTATGGGCTTTATACAATTTAACTTCGACGGTTTGACCCTTTGCACGCTGTGCATCCCACTCGGTTTTTATAGGTCTGTCTATGCCGGGCGAGCAAACTTCCAAGTAATCGTAGTCGAAATTTTTTACCTTTTCCATAATACTCATGTGGTATTTCTCACAGTCGTCCAAGGATATTCCGCCCGCCTTGTCCAAATATATGCGAAGGTAAACACCGGCATGTTCTTTTTCAAATGCCGCTTCTACGAGTGTGTAACCCATGGCATCTGCCAAGGCCTGTGCAATTTTTATAAGCTGTTCAGTTTGCTGCTTTTTCATTACCTTTTTACATAAAAAATGGGTATATACGGAAAAAAGGGCGTATTAAACGCTCTCTTGCTCCGCACTGTACCCACTCTACGCTAAAACCTTCCTTCGTAAACATTCTATCGTTACTTGGAGATTATAACATACACCGCTTTTTTTAACAAGGCTTTGGCGATTTAAAAGATATATATGTTAATATTTACAACAATATTAAAGCATGATTGTATAATTTTTTTGTCGAGATTTACCTTTTAACGCAAATATGGTATGCTTATTTTGAGGTGAGTAAATGTACACAAGACCTGGAACAAGGCGAGGCGGCGCTTTTAGCGGAACACAGGGAAGCCGAAAAGCACCTTTAACTGCGCTGCTTATAGTATTTATAATAATAAGCACTGTTATGACTTTTTTATTTTTAAGATCTGTTCGCTACAAAAACAATGTGGAATTACAGTTTAGACGGCAGGTTGTAAACGCCGTTGTAGATGCAATAGATAACGTAAACAGGCTTACTACGGGGGTTCAGTCCGATTCTGCCAACAAGCTTTCTTTGGTGCGCCAAAATGTTCATCTTATAGATAAAGTAAATGAGTTCAGCAAAAGCCTTGGCGGCAACGCATATGTGGACGAAGAAGCTGTACAGGTGCTATACGATGACATAATATCCTACGAAAAGCTTCTTGCGACCGGCACGTCTTCTACCTTGGAAGCTCGGGACGCCTTGCTTACACATCTTACTGCTGTGCATGCCTTTTTACGAGACTTAAACTAATACTTATATATGTTAAACGAAGAATACATCATTTGAGCGTGTAGCACAAAAAACACTTACCGTATTTTTGGATAAGCAGTTTATACGCCTTATCCGCCGGTTTATAGCTTGCAAACACGCCGTACACGGCAGAGCCTGCGCCCGTCATCATAGCATGGCGGGCTCCCGCTTTTTTTAGGTCGTTTACGGCTTTTTTTATGTCAGGATTTAATTTTTCACAGACCGATTGAAGGTCGTTTTTTGCGCTTAGTGGAAGCTTAGCAAAGTCCTTTTCCTGAAGCGCCTTTATTGTATCCTCTATACGGCTTTCTCGGTTTAAGAGATTTAAGTCAAGCTCTGCGAATACGTTTTTTGTGCTTAGGCCTTTTTTAGGCTGTACAACAACTAGCCAGTACTGCAAGTCTATTTTAAGCGGACTTATTTTTTCGCCCACGCCTTGCGCACGGGCAAAGCCTCCTCTTATGCAATAGGGTACATCGGCACCTATTTTTAAGCCTATTTCGCAAAGTTTGTCCAAGCTGTAATTTAAGCCCCAAAGCTTATTTAGGCCTATCAATACCGCGGCTGCGTCGGCGCTCCCGCCGGCAAGTCCTGCACCTACGGGTATTGTTTTTTTCAATACTATATTTGCGCCTTTTGTATAGTTTGAATATTCTTTTAGCAACTTTGCGGCTTTAAAAGCTATATTATATTCTGTACTCGGTACGCTGAACGTGTCTTCTAAAGAAAGCGACAGCTCCTGCGCATTATCTAAAAAAACGCTATCGTATAGACTTATCTGCTGCATAAGCATGTCAAGCTCGTGGTACTGGTCTTCCCTTTTATATAGCACTCCAAGATACCAGTTTATTTTAGCAGGTGCTTTAATTAACAAACTTTTTAACCTCCTGCTTTGATTTTTCGAGCGTAAAATGAAACTCCGTACCGGTATTATTAGAAGATACCCATATTTTCTGCCCGTGTTTTTCTATTATCTTTTTGGATATGGCAAGCCCAAGCCCAGTCCCTTTGCCAGATGTATGAGCCTTTTCTGCCATATAAAAGCGGTCGAACACATATGGAAGGTCTTTTTCAAGTATACCGATACCGTTGTCTTTAACACTAACTGTAATTATTTTATCTGATGATACATCCGTCAACATGGAAATATGCCCATTTTCCGGAGTATATTTTATAGCGTTATCAAGCAAGTTTATTAGAACCTGCTCTATTTTATCTTTATCCGCGTAGACAAATAGAGGGGTTTCATCAAAATTGAATATTATTTCGTGATGTTTTTTTTCTAAGCTGTTCATTCTTGCTATGACTATTAAACGTATCATCTCATGTATGTCAAATACACTCATGTTTAAAGGTTCATTTTCGCTCTCCATACGCGAAAGCTTGAGCAGAGATGACACAAGTTTACTCAAGCGATCCGTTTCGTCAAGCACTATTTGAAGATAAGTATTTTGTTTTTCCTTTTCTATGGTTCCATCAAGCATACCTTGTATAAAACCGCGTATTGATGTTAAAGGAGAACCTAACTCGTGCGATATATTTGCTAAAAAATCTCTGCGTACAATTTCTGTTTGTTCAAGCTTGTCGCTCATAATATTAAAGGCTTGGGAAAGCTCTATCATTTCTTTTGTGCCTTCCTCTTTTATTTTTGTACCAAAATCCCCCTCGGAAAGTTTATTTGCTGCAACTGACATTTTTGTAAGAGGGCTTGTAAGTTGCTTATGAAAATGTCGGCTAACAAGAGCAGCTAAAATAAATATAACTATACCACTTAATGCAATTATATACGAAAGCCCTTGATAAGCCCGCCTTACACTTTGTGCAGCCGTCTGTATATATACAGCACCTACCACTCTGTCTTGGTTTTTCATGGGTACAGCAACGGTGAACATAGGCCCTATTTTAGTATTCTTCTGCGCTGTAAGCACATCGCCTTTTAGCACATTTTGAAGCGTCTCAACAATATAATTTGCATCAAAGTTTGTTTGAAGCTCCTTGTGCTCTTCTAAGATGGACATAAAAAAGCTTACAACCCTGCCACTTGGGTTTACAACCAGGCAGTATGCATTGTATTCCTCATACAACGTGCGCAATTTGTCGTATAGAAGCTGGCGTGAAGGTGATGTTCCAAGCCCAAAAAACAGGTCACTTTGGTAAAGCGGCTGGTCTTTGGCAAGCTGCGCTATGTCGTAGGCATATAGTTTTAAGGTTTCCATGCGGTTATTTATCTGTTCGTTGCGCACAAAATAAAAGGTTATTGAAAACATGAGCACAAGACACAGCACGATTATAACCGTGTTCCCGCGCATGAGCTTTGAAAATGTTGTTGGGGCACTCATCAGTCGACCTCAAACTTATAACCGACACTCCAAACAGTTTTTATCTGCCAACCTAAGTTTTCGCTATCTGGAAGCTTCTCCCTTATGCGTTTTATATGTACGTCTACCGTACGACTGTCGCCAAAATAATCAAAGCCCCATACTTTTTCGAGCAGCTGCTCTCTTGTAAAGACCTTGTTTGGGTTTGAAGCCAAAAAATATAAAAGTTCCAGTTCTTTAGGCGCCATATCTAAGGGCTTGCCTTGAAAAATAACTTCGTACTGTTCTAAACTTACCGTAAGTCCAGGGAAAGACAAAGCCTGCTCAGGCTGCCGTCCTGCGTTTCCACGGCGTAGAACAGCCTTAATCCTCGCGACAAGCTCTTTTGAATCAAAGGGTTTGGTAATATAGTCGTCCGCGCCGAGTTCTAAGCCTAAGACTTTATCGAATGTTTCGTCCTTAGCAGAAAGTATTATAATAGGTATGGTACTTATTTTGCGTATCGCTTTACAGACTTCCCAGCCATCCATGCCTGGTAGCATAATATCCAGCAGCACAAGAGAAGGCGGGTTTTTCTTGAATGCTTCAACAGCATCTTCTCCCCGCTCATAGCTTGAAACCTCGTAAGCTTCTTTTTCGAGGTAGAGCCTTACAAGTTCCGAAATATGCCTGTCATCTTCCACTATCATTATATGCTGTTTTTCGCTCATAAGCCCTCCTATTTAAGCGTTACTATCGTTACTCCGTCTTCGCCCTCGCCGTAACGTCCCAAACGGAATTTATCCACATACTTTAGTTTTTTGAGATGTTCCTGAAGGCCCGCACGCAAAACACCGCTGCCTTTACCATGGACTATGCTCACTTCTTTAAAGCCCTTAAGCAAAGAATCATCTAAATATCGGTCTGTTTCTAATATGGCCTCCTCAAGCGATAAACCTCTCACATCGCACGAAAGCGAAACGGGGCCCGCAGAGGATATTTTCTTTGTAACCGTAGTCTTAGGTTTTTTATATTCTTTATTCGTCTTGCTTAGTTTGTCAAAATTTACATACATTTTGACAGAGCCTACCTGCACTTGCACTTTGTCGCTCTTATCGGGCAGAGAAAGAAGTATTGCATCCGTGTTAAAGCCTGCAAGCTTTACCCTATCGCCTACATTAAGCTTGTCTTTATCGAGCGGAGCTTTATTTGATATTTCTATATCGGGGTTCAGCATATCTTCAAGGCTTGCAAAGCGCTTACCCTGTTCGTCTATTTCGTGCCAAGGTATATTGCCCGAAGCCTTAATGTTTTTAAGTTCCTGTATAATACCCGCACTTTCCCTCTTAGCTTTATTTACTATTTGTTTAGCGTCGCTTTTGGCCTTGTCTGTCGCGGCTTTATATTTTTCCTGCGCTTTTAGAAGTATCTTATCCGCCTGTGCTTTTGTTTCCTGCGCTTCTTTGTATAGTTCCTGAGCTTTTTGCCTCTCTCTTTCGGCTACTTGTCTGTGATGCTCAGCACTTGCAATAACGTCTTCAAACTTTGCATCTTCAACGCTTAAATGCTCTTTAGCGCGTTCTATAAATATATTAGGAAGCCCTAACTTTTTTGATATTTCAAAGGCGTTTGACTTACCCGGCATACCAATTGATAGCTTATAAGTCGGGCGAAGGGATTCTACATCAAACTCCACACTTGCGTTTTCCACACCCTCTGTAGACAGCGCAAAAGCTTTAAGCTCGCTAAAGTGCGTTGTTGCTACGCTTAATATTTTTCTTTCCGTAAGATAACTCAATATGCTTCTTGCAAGAGCCGAACCTTCTGCCGGATCAGTGCCCGCACCAAGTTCGTCTAAAAGCACGAGGGAGTCTTCTTCCACATCCCGTAAAATATTTACTATATTTGTCATATGCGAAGAAAATGTGGATAAGGATTGTTCTATACTCTGTTCATCGCCTATGTCTGCAAAAATCTCCTGAAACACATAAACTGAAGTACCTTGAGCTGCAGGCACATGAAGACCCGCCTGCGCCATGATACTTATAAGCCCCACTGTTTTAAGGGTTACGGTTTTACCGCCAGTATTAGGCCCTGTAATTACCAATGTGCTAAAGTCTTCTCCCAGCCAAATGCTACAAGGAACCACGGTTTCTTTAGGTAGCAAGGGGTGTCTTACGTTTATAAAATTAAAATATCTTTGCTTGTTTATTTTAGGACGTACCGCCTGCATATCAAGCGCCATTTTACCTTTGGCAAATATAACATCAAGATGCTGTAATACCGCTATGTTTGTAGCAACTTCGTCAGCAATCTCTGCCGCTTGGCTTGAAAACCCAGCTAAAATACGTTCTATCTCCTGTTGTTCTTTAACGGACAACTGCTTTAATTCGTTACCTCCTTCAACAAGCATAAGAGGCTCTATAAATAATGTGGCACCGGTTGAAGATTGGTCATGCACTATGCCGTTTACATTTTTGCGGTACTCCTGTTTTACAGGAAGACAATAACGGCCATTCCTTATAGTTACTATTGGGTCTTGCAAATATTTTGCGTGGCTTATAACCATGGCGTCTAGTTTGCTACGCATTCTTTCGTTTAAAAGCCTTATTTGCCGGCGTATATCAAAAAGCGTGCTGCTTGCATTATCCGCTATGCTATCTTCCGAGAGTATAGATTCGCTTATATCGTTTTCAAGGGTTTTAAAAACACGCAACTGCATAGCGTAGGAAGCTAAAAGCTTTGTAAACTCACCCTCTAAATCAAAGCTGTTCCTTGCGGTACGAGACGCACACAGCACTCCCGCAAATTGCAACAGCACCTTTGCAGAAAGCACCGATCCTTTTTGCGCTAGGCTTAAATAGTCCCTAACGTCTTCAAAGCTTGTTATTGGGCTTCTGCCCTTGTACTTTAAAATGTACACGGCTTCTTCCGTTTCCTGTTGCATTTTAATTACTTCTTCCATGTTTGAGGAAGGCATAAGTGTTAAGCAATATTTAACGCCAAGATCGCTTACCGCAGATTCTGCAAGCATTTTGCGTATCTTATCAAACTCTAATTTCTGTATCGCTTTTTGATTCATAACATTTTCTTCTTTATTTGCTATATTTGTTGTCCGCTTTAGCTGTATCACCTTTTGCAAGTTCGTCCTTTTCCCTGCGTAGCCTTGTGCATTCTTCTTCAAGCATAAGCAGGCGTTCCGCAAAGCGCAACGCCGTTACAGCAGCTGCAGTTTCAAACGTAATACGCCTGTCAAGCTCCATTGTTGCGCTTATTTCTTCCTCTGTCATAAAGCGTATACGTTCCATATGCTCAGCGCTTTCGGTGGAAGTTAATTCAAATTTGCGCCCCGCCAAAATAAGCGAATAACTTTTTCTTTCCATATTGCTTGCCTTACATCTTTGTAAAGGGATATTCTTCCTCGGTTTCTACACGGATAG
This sequence comes from Eubacteriales bacterium, assembly GCA_030532025.1. Taxonomy (GTDB): domain Bacteria; phylum Bacillota; class Clostridia; order Christensenellales; family Aristaeellaceae; genus DTU024. The sequence goes on along the minus strand of JAUNLY010000014.1, from coordinate 11,607 downwards.
ATTTTATTACCTGAGGTTCTATGGGTTTATCCGCCCAGTCCGTTTTTACGTTTACTATTTTTTCTGCAGCTTCCATATTGTCAAGCACTTTTCCAAATGCTGCATAGCTTCCGTCAAGATGAGGTGAATCTGATGTCATAATAAAAAACTGGCTTCCGGCGCTGTTAAAAGGCATCGCGCGTGCCATGCTAAGCACACCGTAAACGTGCTTTATGGGGTTTTGTACGCCGTTTGATAAAAACTCGCCTTTTATATGATATCCTGGGCCACCGGTACCTGTGCCGCTTGGGCAGCCACCCTGTATCATAAAGCCAGGTATAACGCGGTGGAATGTGAGTCCGTCATAATAACCTGAGTTTGCAAGTGAAATAAAGTTCCCTACCGATTCTGGAGCAAATTCCGGATATAGTTCTCCTGTGATAACGTCTCCATTTTGCATTGTGATTGTAAATTTGGGGTTTTGCATATTGTATGCCTCCTTCAATATCATAATAATTTTAAATAGTTTTTATGTCAATTAGACCGCTTGTAGTTGAGTTTCTTCTGCATTTTTTTAAGGAACATAATACCTATATTAAGTGCATCCATAGACTTACCCGACGGAACCTTGACTATAAGCCAAGTATTTTTGCCCGAGGTAAGTTTTACATCCGGTTCTTCCTGCAAAGCTTTTAAAAGCCCAACAGGGTCTCTTATATATTCCGGATTAAGCCTAAAGGATAGGTCCGTGTTTTCAAGCTTAATAATATCACAACCAAGCTCTATTGCAAAAGATCTTAACAAGGCAACATCGAGCAATGTCTGCACCGTCTGCGGAGGTTCTCCGAAACGGTCTATCATGTCTTCTATCAGGGCGAATTTATCATCTTCTGTGCTTATTTGAGAAATACGCTTGTATATCTCAACACGCTGGCTGTTGCCTGAAATGTATTCCTCCGGTAAAAAGGCATTAAGGTGTATATCAACACGGCAGTCACGCTTAAACCTATCTGCCTTGTCTATTTCACCTTGAGCTTCAAGCACGGCTTCTTCTAACATTTTACAGTACATATCATAGCCTATGCTGCTTATCTGTCCGGATTGTTCAGGGCCAAAAATATTACCGGCGCCTCTTATCTGTAAATCTCTCATGGCAATTCTAAAACCCGCACCAAACTCAGTAAATTCTCTTATGGCAGAAAGCCTTTTCTCGGCAGTTTCTGATAGAGCTTTATCCGGACGCACAAGAAAATATGCGTATGCAAGCCTTGTCGAGCGACCGACGCGTCCCCTTAGCTGATAAAGCTGGCTTAAGCCGAACCTATCCGCATCGTACACGATAAGAGTATTAGCATTCGGTATATCAATACCATTTTCTATAATTGTAGAACATAATAGGATGTCGTAGCGACCGAGAGAAAAATCGAGCATTATGTCTTCCAGCACTTGACTTCTTAATTGACCATGCGCTATTGCTATTTTAGCTTCCGGCAAAAGTTTTCTTAGCTTGGCGGCAAAAACCTCCATATGTTGTACACGATTATAGAGAAAATACAGCTGTCCTCCGCGGTTTATTTCTCTTAGTGCAGCGTCGCGCACGACAGCGTCATTTGATTCTACAACATAGCTTTGTACCGGTTGTCTTTCTTGTGGCGGGGACTCTATAATGCTCATATCTCTTACGCCAACCATGCTCATATGAAGCGTTCTCGGTATAGGCGTTGCAGATAAGCTTAGCACATCGACCGTTTTCTTTATATTTTTTATGCTTTCTTTATGTCCTACGCCAAAGCGCTGTTCTTCGTCCACCATAAGAAGCCCTAAGTCTTTAAATTTCACATCTTTTGAAAGCAGGCGGTGTGTCCCTATAACTATATCAATAGCGCCTTCGCTTAAGCTCTGCAAGGCCTTTTTGTTTTCTTTTGGGGTTGAAAAACGGCTAATAGCAGCTATTTTTAAAGGAAAACCCCTGAAACGTTGCTTAAATGTATTTAAATGCTGCTGTACCAATATAGTGGTAGGTGCAAGCAAAGCAACCTGCTTACCATTTACAGCCGCACGGAAAGCCGCCCGCATGGCAACCTCTGTCTTGCCATAACCCACATCTCCGCAAAGAAGCCTATCCATATTTATAGGCTTTGACATATCAGTCAAAACTTCGTCTATCGCTTTTTGCTGATCATCGGTAAGCTCGTATTCGAAATTATCGTTAAACTGCTCTTCCCATTCAGGATATTCTTGAAATTCAAAGCCCGGTATTGATTGCCTCTGTGCATATAATTTGACAAGGCTAAAGGCAAGCTTCTGTAGAGATTTTTTTACTCTTGCTTTCTGTTTTTCCCAGTTTGTAGAATCAAGGCTGTTGAGCTTTGGCGCGTCCCCTTCTGCACCTATGTATTTCTGTACCCTGTCAAACTGGTCTACGGGTATATACAACTTATCCGTACCGTTATATCTTATGTAGAGATAATCGCGATAAGCGCCTTCGCTCTGCAGACGCACGGTACCTTCATATATGCCTATGCCATGCTGCTCGTGCACGACATAGTCCCCTTGGTTTAATTCTACAAAGGCGTCTATTGACTGGCCTTTTGGGTTGGACTTCCTTTTCTTGTAAGACCTTCCATATAAATCCGCCTGTGAAACAAGCATTAGCTTTGCATCCTCTGATACAAAGCCTTCCGACAAAGGCAAGCTTATAAAACCTGCTTTGCCGTGAGCAAGTAAATTTTCGTTTTCTTCGTAGGGCGGCATAAAGTAGCCTTCTGTTTTAAGGGCGTTTATTATGCGTTCCGCTCTTGCAGGGCTTTGGGTTGCTATACCTATAGCAAAACCTTTAATAATATTAGCGTTGATGTCTTCAGCAAGGCGCTTAAAATCCCCTCGGTAAAGATCCGAAGCCTGTTGTGCCGGCATAGAAAGCGCAACATCGGGTTCGATATTGGCAAAACCTAAAAGCATATCCTGCATCAACACGGGTTTCTTACTCTTAAGTCTTTCGGTTATTTCTTCAACGCTATAATAAAGTGCTTCCTGTTCTTTTACAGCATCTTCTCGCAGAACAGCTTGGCTTAGCAATTCTCTAAAAGCTTGGTATTCGTTTTCTAAACGGCTCTTTATCCTGTTTGGGGTATCCAAAACAAGTATGGCATCGTCTAAAAACTGTTCTATTGGAATTGTTTGCGCCAAAAGCGGGTACCACAAGTGCATACTGTTAAATGTACCGCTTTCTTTAAGTCTATCTATATCAGTTTGCGTTCTGCGGTATCCGCTTGCTAAGGATATTTCTGTGTTTAAATCTAAATCATCGTCAAGGATTTTGGTTTTTTCTGTGCTAGAAGACCTGCCTTTTATAGCCGACTTTATTAGATTTTGCATTTTTTGTGCGGCTTCTTCTCTGTTATCCGCAGAAAACATATACATATCCGCAAGGCTTATATTAACCTGTTCTTCTTGACTGATGCTGTTTTGGCTTAATGTATCAAAAAACCTTATGGAATCGACTTCGTTGTCGAAAAACTCAATGCGTACAGGGTTATCGCTTACGGGCGGGAAAATATCCATAATATCGCCACGAAGCGCACATTGCCCCTTGCCTTCTACCATGTCCACACGTTCATAACCCATGGACACAAGTTTTATAATAAGCTCCTGTGGTTCAAGTACCGAACCTTTAGCTATAGTAAAATCTTGCTTAATAAGACGCGGGAAACGCCTTAAAAAGCTTTCCGGAGTAACTATAAGCAAATCTATATTACCGGCATTTACATCGCTTAATATTTTAAGCTCCTGCCAGCGGCGTTCTTTACTGTATGTGCCCTTTATAAATTGCATGTCCTGTGCCGGCAGGTATACTGCTCTCCCTCCGGTTATGGCCATGGCGTTTTCTTCGGCAGATGTTGCAAGTTTTAGCGAAGGCACCGCATAAAGGACAGTTTTTTTTAGCTTGCGTCCAAGAGCCGCCGCAACAAATATACGGAAAGCGGGCGGCATATCATAGAGCGCAACACAACGATTGTTTACCGCTTCATCTAATAGTTGTTTAAACGCAGGGTAATTATATAAAATTTCAAAAATGTTTTCTTTCATTGTCCGCCGTTAAATTTATTCATAGCTTTGTCTATGCCTTCTTCTATGAAGCACAAAGCCGCCTGTGCAGCCTTTTCTGTAGATAAGGAAATGCTTTTATTATCGTCTTTACTAAAACTTGACAATACCCAATCTGCAAGCTCCCAATTATCAGGCGGTGCGCCTACGCCTATACGAATACGTGCAAATCTATCCGTGCCGCTCTCTTTTATTATGCTGCGCCAGCCATTATGCGTACCCGCACCGCCGAAGGGACGCAAACGTATTTTGCCTAAAGGTAGGTCTATATCATCCGAAATTATTAAAACATCTTCTGCAGGTACTTTATAATAACGCATAAGTGCTACTACCGCTTGGCCCGATAGATTCATATAAGTCGTTGGTTTTGCAAGCAGTATTTTTTCACCTTTATACGATGCATCATATATAATTGACTGCAAACCCGTTCTTTCACGCATGAGATTGACTCGCCTTAATATCTCATCTATTGTAATAAAACCTATGTTATGACGGGTATTTTCATATTGTTTGCCTATATTGCCAAGGCCTATAATTATTTTCATTCTTCGCCTTCCGATACTCTGTCTTTAAGCCAGCTTGATGGCGTTACATAGGGAACAGCTTCGCTTGGGCGGCTCAAGGTCATAAGCGAAATATCTCCCGAAATGAAGCGTTGCTGCTGGTTTTGAGAAAGCATAAACGCCATACCGGCAACCTGCACATCAAATTCCTTCATAAGTGTACACATACCAAGGGCAGTGCCGCCTTTTTTAATAAAGTCGTCCACTATAAGCGCCGTACTTCCTGGTTTTATGGCACGCTTTGGAAGGCTCATGCTCTCTAAGCTTCCGCTGCCAGTAAAATAATTTATGCTTACTGCACTGCCTTCGTACACCTTGCTCATGCGCCTTGCCATAACCAAAGGGATTCCTAAAGCTTCCGCTGTCATAAACGCAAATGGTATGCCCTTTGTTTCCATGGTTAAAACAAAATCTGCTCCGGAATTTAAAAATTCTCCCGCAACTATACGAGCAAGTTTTTTTATGATTGCAGGGTTTGAAAGTATATCCGACCAATAAAGAAATCCACCCGGTAGCACACGGTTTGGCGTGTTAAGCGTTTTACATACCGCCTGCACCTCTTTCAAGGCTTTTTCGGGTGAATACTTTGGGCAATAGCTTACACCCCCTTGAATGCCTTGCTTGGTAAGTACGAACCCCGCGCCACTTTGCTTTAAAGTATCAGAAATAATAGCGATATCTTCGCTTAAAGTGGATTTGGCTGCTTCAAGCTCCCTTGAAAACGATGTAAGAGTAAAAAATGTATTAGGGTTAAAAATAAGCCTTTCTGTTATTATAGCTATCCTCTGCGCCCGTTTCATAACGATAAATCAAACTCCCCTAAGAAATTACCTTATTATAATACCATATATTGCACTTGTTCGCACATTAAAAAAGCGGGAACCCTGTTAAGAGCCCCGCTCATTTATTATTATGGTTGTTATTTGATTTCCGGAAGGCTTGCAGCGGCTACCGACTGGCCTACACGGCGACTGTTCTCGTCCGGAATGTGGAGCTTTATTTGCTCAGCCAATTCAGGAAATTCTTTTGAAAGCACTTCTTGCGCTTTGTTTAATATGAGCGTACCGCCATCTCCGGAAGTAACTCTGCCTAAAATCAAAACATGTTTGATTTTATAGAAAAGTGCATAGTATGCTACGGTATAGCCAAAGTACACGCCTATGGTTTCAAATATTTCTTTGGCACCTTGATGATTTTCTTCAAGCTTTTTCTGCACTACCTTTAGCTTTTCCGCGGGAGAAAGCTCTGCGTCAAGCTCTATACCGGCCGCAGGCGCAAGCTTTATAACGCCATCTTGAGAGAAATATTTAACTCCGCAGCCATAGTCACCAGACCATTCGTCTACCATAGCGTTTGGGTTCATATCTACAGGTGCAAAAGCCAATTCGTTTAACCAGCCCATTATGTTCATGTTTTTGTCTACATACCCGCCGGCTTCGCTAGTACCCATTGCAATACCAAGTACATTGCCATCTTCTAAGTTCATAGCACCTGCAAGTGCGGTTACATCGCCATCGTTTGCCACAACCAGCGGAACATCTCCAAACTCTTTGGCTATGTCGATATAAATCGTCTTAACCTTTTTGTCAAAATCTTCTTTTGAAACTTTTAAGAACAGCGAAGCTACCTTTACTTCATTGTCTACAAAGTCGCCGGCGCTCGATACGCCTATTGCATCAACACGAGGCATATGCTCTGCAGCGGATTTCATAGCGGCTAAAATGCCTTCGTAATGATAATCGGGGTTGGACTGTGTTTTTGGGTGCCACACGACTTCTTCTGAAAATACGGCTTCACCGTCTATTACAGCGCTAACTTTGCGGTCGCTACCGCCCGCATCAAAGCCTATGCGGCAACCGTCAAGGTGTTTACCTATGCTACTTGCACTTTCGTTGGGGTTTTCTATTTTAGAAGGATCTTCAAAATAGAGCACTTCAAAGGGTTTTTCGTATACGGTTTCCATGTGGTTTACATCAAAGGCTCTTTCACCTTGCATGGTGTAAGCCTTTTTAAGGTGCTCATATATGTTTTTTGAGCCGTATACTTTTATTTTATAGCCGCCGTACATCCATAACAGGCCTTTTATAATGCGGTCAAAAAGCGCTACTGTCTGGTCGTCGTTTACGCCGTCTTTAAAAATATCGCACACAAATGGGGTTGAAAAGCCATTTTCTCTTTCGATTGCGCAAACAAATTTCTGCTTGTCGTTGGATTTTGATACAGCTTGGCTGTAATCCCTAAAGGCAATAGCAAGCGGCGCAAAGCCTTTATCCAGTTTAGCTTCTACTTGCAGTTTCATTTTGAATCTCCTTTGGTGTATTTTTGAGCACCTCTTACAAAGGTATTATAAACTTCGCAGTTTTCGTCCATTATTACAATATCCGCATCCTTACCGACTTCAAGCGAACCTTTGAATTTATCCACACCTATAGATTTAGCAGCGTTTATTGAAGCGGCGTTTATAACTTCAAAAAACGGAATATTTGTGTGTTTGCGTAAATTATAAACTGCTTTATTAAGTTTAAGCACGCTGCCTGCGATTGTACCGTCCGCAAGACGGCATTCCACACCTTTAACAAATATAGGCTGCCCGCCGAGCGTGTATTCTCCGTCTTCTAATCCTCCTGCTCTTGTGCAGTCGGTTATGAGGACAAACTTATCCTTCTTTAAGCGATACACAAGAGAAAAGAGTGCCGGATGTATATGGAATCCATCTGCAATAACCTGACAATAGGCATCGCTTGTAAGTGCTGCACCAACAACCCCTGGAGCGCGATGGTTTAAACCTGTCATGGCGTTAAAAAGGTGTGTTATGTTGTCAGCACCCGCTTCAATTGCCTCCATCGCCTGCTCGTAGCTTGCGTCCGTATGGCCTATGGATACCTTTATATCGCTGTTCTGCACAATTTTTCTTATGCTGTCTATGCCCCCCGGCATTTCTGGAGCTAATGTTATAATGCTTATAATATCTTTGAAAGGAAGCACTTTATCTGCGTCGGGCGCTAATATGTTCGAGTCTTTCTGTGCACCTTTCTTTTTGGGGTTTATAAACGGACCTTCGGAATGCACACCCAGTATCTCGGCGCCGTCGAAGTCTTCTTCCTTGCTCTCGTCTTTCAAGGCGCGGACGAGTTCAAAGGAAGCCTCTATTTCCTCCCACGGCACCGTCATTGTGGTCGGCACAAAAGATGTAACACCGTTTGCAAGTATTCCTTTCGCCATTTTGCGGAGGCCTTGCTTATCTCCGTCAGATACATCTTCCCCGAGGTAGCCGTGTACATGCACGTCCACGAGACCGGGGATTACATATTTCCCTTTGGCGTCTATAATTTCTTCAGCCTGATGTTTACCCACATCGTCAATCGCTATAATGCTTTTATCAAAATACAGCGCTTTGTTTTTCATTTCACCTTCCGGTGTTACAATTACGCCGTTGATGATTGCTTTTTTCATAAGTACTCCTTTCAATTTATCTTAAGCTTATTATAATCAAAATTTTCTATTTTTCAATGTGATTTACTACTACATTTTCAAGATTTCGTGTGCACTTTTAACGACGTCTATAATTGCTTCGTCCGGTAAAAAGCTCGTGCCCTCAACTAAATCCGCCAAAAACTCTATATTGCCCTTGGGGCCCGTTATAGGAGAAAAACAAAGGTTTTGCATACACCAACCGAAAGGAAGACCATCTCGTATGTTTTTTATTACTTCGACATGTATTTTGTCGTCGCGCACAACACCGTTTTTACCCACATTTTCTTTGCCTGCTTCAAACTGTGGCTTTATAAGCGTTACCATGCGCCCGCCCTTATTTAATATCTGTGTGATTGCAGGGAGTATTTTAAGTATGGATATAAACGAAACATCCATAACGGCAAATGTAGGCTTTAGCGAAAAATCCTCCGCTGTGAGGTTTCTTGCATTTGTGCGCTCCATAACTGTAACCCTATTATCTTGGCGCAGTTCCCAAGCTATTTGGCCATAGCCTACATCAATAGAATATACATGGGCGGCACCGCGTCTTAATAAAACATCGGTAAAGCCGCCGGCAGCAGCACCTATATCAAGACAGACATGCCCTTTTACATCTGCATCAAAAAAATCCATAGCCTTATCAAGCTTATAGCCACCACGGCTCGCAAAAGCTTTGTCGTCGTCTTTTAATATAAGGGTTTCATTATCTTCTACCATAGTTGAAGGCTTTTCTATGCGCACTTCTCGCAGAAAAACTTTGCCTGCCATTATAAACCGCTGTGCTTTTTCTCGGCTTATGCTTTGCTGTTCTGACAAAATAACATCTGCTCTTTTACGCATGTTTTTCACCATATAATTTAGCCGCCCTTTCGGCTATGCTTTTACAGTCAAGACCTAATTGCTTTAAAAGGCTTGCCCTGTCGCCGTGTTTTGTAAAACTGTCGGGCAACGCAAATATATCTAAAGGCTTAACAAAATTTTCTTTAACGGACATTTCTGCGATTGCACTACCAAGCCCGCCTTGCAGCTGTACTTCCTCTACAACTATATAAGGGATATTGCTTTCGGATATATTTTTAATAATCTTTAAATCTAAGGGTTTTAGGCTTGAAGCATTGATAACACCTGCATCTATGCCTTTGTCTTTCAACAACGTGCATGCTGCAAGACATTCGTCCACCATACGGCCGTATGAAATAAACATGAGGTCTTTGCCTGTTTTTAAATTTTCCCAGTTGCCAACTTTAAACACAGGTTTTGGCAGTTCTTGCTGTAATTTACCTTCGGCCTTGGCATAGCGTATTATTACAGGTTGATTTGCTTTTAGGCTATAGTCTAGCATCTGCTTAAATTCTTCAACACTTCTTGGCGCTAAAAGAACTGTGTTTGGCACCGCTCTAAAAAGCGCCGTACCGAACACACCATGGTGTGTAGGCCCGTCTTCCCCACCTATTCCGCCACGGTCTAAGCACATGGTAACGGGAAGATTTTGGAGCGCAATATCCACTATAAGTTGATCCATAGCTCTTTGCATAAAGGTGTCGTACACAGCCAAATATGGCTTTAAGCCACCTGTTGCAAGGCCTGCTGCAAGCACTGCGGCATGCTCCTCCGCTATACCTACATCAAAAGCTCTTTCGGGATATTTTTCATATAAAGCACCAATACCCGTTGAATCCATCATGGCGGCGGAAATTCCTACCACCCTGTTGTCTTTCTCTGCAAGCTCTACAAGTTTTTCACCAAGTGCTTTTGAAAAGGAAGGCGGGCTTTGCTTATGTTTTGCACATCCGTCTTTAAGCGAAAAGGGTGGCGTACCGTGCATACGGTCAGGAGCGGCTTCCGCAGGGCCATAACCCGCACCCTTCGTTGTAACAATATGCAGTAAAACCGGCTCTTTTTTGCGCTTAGCTTTTGACAAAAGCTCTTCTATAGCTTGTTCATCATGGCCGTCTATAGGGCCTAAATATGTAAAGCCAAGAGACGTAAAATAACTTTCTTTAATAAATAAATTTTTTATATGGTTTTTAAAGCTCTGCACCCTTTTATATAGTCTTTTCCCAACAAAAGGTATATTGCTCAAAACAAACGATACACCCTTTTTAGCGCTTAAATAAGGCTTACTTAAGCGCATACGGCTTAAATAATTGTTCAAGGCGCCGACATTTGGGCTTATGCTCATCTGGTTATCGTTTAATATTACTATAAGCGGGGTTTTTCTGTTGCCGGCATCGTTTAAGGCTTCGTAGCACATACCGCCGGTAAGTGCACCGTCTCCCACGACTACTACAACATGGTAGTCTTCTTTTTTTAGGTCTCTTGCTCTGGCTAAGCCAAGCGCCGCCGACAGAGCCGTCGAAGCATGGCCGGTTTCGTATATGTCGTGGTCACTTTCTTCTTTTTTGGGAAAACCACTTATACCTCCAAAGCGGCGCAGTGTGCAAAAATCTTTGTTTCTTCCGGTAAGCAGTTTATGGGCATAGCATTGGTGCCCAACGTCAAATATTATTTTATCCTTGGGGCTGTCAAAAACACGGTGAAGAGCTATTGTAAGCTCCACAACACCCAAGTTGCTTGACAAATGGCCACCATTATCGGCTACCGTTTGCATGATAGTTTGGCGGATTTGTAAAGCAAGGTTTTCGAGTTCTTCAACGGGCACAAGCTTTAAATCTTCCGGAGAATGTATATCTTCAAGCCTCATAGCATTCCTCCTTAAAAGCTATTATACCACAATATTTGAGCGGTACTCTATCTTTATGCATTTTTAAGATTATTAAACAAGGCCAAAAGAGCTTCCGAAGCCTCCCGCTCGTCTATACCGCTTATAAACAGGTGATTGCCATTATCTGGCTTTAAGCTCATAACACCAAGAATGCTTTTAATATTTATTTCCCCTCTTTGCGATCTTACAAGGCATTGCGCCTTAAAATTGTCTGCCACATCTACTATTTTAAGTGCGGTTATTCTGTTAAAAGGCAAAAGCTCGTCGAAGTCTATTGGTATCTCTATCAAGGTACACACCTCCTTTTTATGTTTTTTATTTTATATTTTATTTTGATTACTTCCGGTTGGTATGTGTTCGTGCAAACCGGAAGCAAATTCTTCCAACTGTTTAAAATAGCGTGATACGCTTGCCTTGCTTATTTTTGTGCTCATTGCATCTCCAAGCTGGGCTAGCGAAAAATCCGGATGGCTTATCCTAAGGCGTGCCAACTCTTCAAGCGTTTTTGGCAATGCGCTTAACCCCGCTAATTTGGATATATGGCTTATAGTTTCAAGCTGCTTTTGCGAAGCTGTGACCTGCCTTGACACATTAGCTTGGTCGCAGTTTACCTGTCTTAATGCTTTCTGTTTAACTTGCGAAAGCGTCCTGTAATCTTCAAGCTTAAGCAATGAGCGTATAGCTTCCATGGAAGCTAGCAAATTAGCAACATCACTTCCTTTTTTTGTGTATACAACATAATCGGTTTTTCTTTTGGAA
>JAUNLY010000013.1:17718-24753 GCA_030532025.1 Eubacteriales bacterium | reverse complement strand
CTGTTTTATAGATGACTGTTTTATTCGCATACTTTTATGCGCTGTATTGCTTTTGCGTCTGTTGTTATGTACAGCGTTTGGTTGTCGGTAAAGGTTACGGCGGCAAGGCCTGCGCCTGGGATTTTTTTGACGTATTTGCGCAGACAGTAGTCTACATCTATCCCTCGGCCTTGGGCTTTAGAGTAAAAGGCGGCAAGGCTTGCGGCTTCAAAAAGCGTTGCATCGGGCAGAGTATCCGGCGGGTTTTTAACTATAACATGGCTTCCCGGTATGTTTTTTGCGTGGAGCCACAGGTCCGTCGGAGCGGAGGACTTAAGCAGGTCTTCGTTCTGGCGGCTGTTCTTGCCAACAAGTATATTTATACCGTCGCTTGATACAAAGCACATATGTGCGGATTTATTTTCCTTAGGCCTTTTTTTGTTCTGTTTTAGGCGTTTTTTTATAAGGCCGTGTTTTTCTGCCTGCTCGCGGACAAAATCTATATCCAATGTGTTTTCAGCCTGTTCAAGGTCGTAGAGCAGCTGCTGTGCTGTATCGAGCGATTTTTGAGCTTCTTTTATGTTTTCCTCCGCCATTTTGGCGGCGGTATCGTATTTTTTGTATTGCTTAAAGTATTTCTGCGCATTGCGCTGTGCAGAAAGTGCGGGGTCAAGCGCTATGGTTATGCTATCCCCAGTTTCTGAATAGTAGTTTGGCAATATAACGCTTGATGCGCCTTTTTTTACATCGTGCGAAAATGCGGTTAAAATTTCCCCTGATATACGCAAACTTTCTATTTCTTCCCCACGCGCGAGCGCTTCAATTTCCTTTGCGATGCGTGTTTCGTGCCGTTTTACGGCCTTTCTTATGGAGCGTGTAAGGCTATGCGCTTTTTGGCGCATACGGTTGTCGTTGTCCTGTGAAGTGTGCAATGTATCAAGCGCCATAGACATGCTTTCAACATATTCTATATTGCTCTGTTTTAGTGTTATATACGGGAATGGCAGGGCGTCTACCGGCTGGCCTTCCGCATTTAATACAAGGTTGGGTTTATATAAGCTTTTAAGGGAATTAAGCAAACCATATATTTCTTTTGTTAGCAGTTGCTTATCGCCCAAGTTCTGTATAAGGGGGACTTCTTCTCCCGTAATTCTAAACGACAATTCCTTTGCGGATTTTGCATTAAGGCCTGATATGTTTTCAGAAAGAAAATTATCAAGCCTGCCTGTTGCACTTTGAAGCCTTAAAGACAAGGCTTCCTGTTCTACACTAAATGGGTTTAGTTTATCCTGCATGGGAGGCCACATGTATTCAAGCCCTGGGAGTAGGTTTCTTACCCTGCTCATATCGGGCGTTACACGGCGTATAGCGTCTACTATTGTGCCGTTTTCAACCAATGTAAGGTTGCTGTGTCTTCCCATGGCTTCAAAATACAGCGTTTTAATGCCGTTGTCGCCAAGCTCGTTGCGGGCGCTTATATCTATTTTTATAAACCTGTCGCCGTTTATCTGCTCTATGTTGACAAGCCGCCCGCCCTGAAGGTGTTTTCGCATAAGCATTAAAAACATGGGGGCGTTTTCGGGGTTTTCAAAGCTCCTGTCGGTCAAATGTATTCTTGTACAGCTTGGGGCTGCGGCTATTAAGAGCCTTAGGTTTTTACCCGTTTGGCGCAAATGCAAAATAAGCATATCGTCGAAGGGTTGGTATATCTTATCCACCCTTGCGCCCAATATGCTTTTGCTTAATTCTTCTACTAAAAAGCCAAGCGTTAAACCGTCCATATTAGTAAATCCAGCTTATTGTGCCTTCGCTTATGTGCATGCCAAGCTTTCTCTGAAGTGCAAGCGATGCGTGGTTGTTGGTAACCACATGCCCTGTTGGTATATCCCCAAGGTCTAAAAGCTTGTTTATAAGCCTTGCTTCAAGTTCGTACCCAAAGCCTCGCTTTCGGTATTCGTCAAAAATATGCAACATTCCCATGGTGCCTTCCTCGTGCTGGCCTATAAAGCCCACCCATTCGCCCATGTGAAAGCCGCCCTGTAAAACGCCCGACAATATGCAACGCCTTATTTTTTCGCGGCTGTATATGGGGTAGTCTTTATCCACACGGTCCAAATGCTCTAAGCTTAAAGGCCTTAAAACTATATCAGGCGATACGAGTATTTTATCCTGAGATAGATATGCTGCGCTAAAGCAAACGGTACTGCCGTTAAGAGAAAAACGCCTTATGATTTCTTTATCAAAAGAAGATATGTCGCTCAATATAAGCTTTGGGTTTTGGGCGTGGGAAATAGCCTCCTCCGCCGCTGCCTCGTTATTTGCCATAAGAACGTAAAGATCCATATGCTCGGCGTACATAAGGGCGGATTCTTCGCCTTCAAACACCGTACCGAGAAGCCCCTTGCGGAGCATCTCGGATTGAGTGATTCTTTCAAGGGGCTTTTGGCTTAACAAGCGCTGTATATTGTTCATGCGCCTATTGTAGCCCTTATCCTGCGCACACCCGCAGAAGAGCTGCCTTCTTTCTGTATTGTAAACGAGCCTATCTCGCCTGTGTGTGTTACGTGCGGGCCGCCGCATACCTCCATGCTGAAGCCCTTTACAGTGTATACCTTTACTTTTTCGCCGTATTTGTCTTCAAAAAGACCTATTGCGCCGTGCGCCTTGGCTTCGTCAAATGTCATCTCTTCGCAAGTTACGGGGGCATCTGCCGCTATGGCTTCGTTTACAAGCCTTTCTACTTCCGCTACTTCTTCTGGCGTCATCTTGCGGCCGAAAGAAAAGTCAAAGCGCAGGCGTTCTGCCGTTATGTTGGAGCCACGCTGTTCAACCTCGTCCCCTAATACCTTGCGCAATGCCGCCTGCAAAAGGTGGGTTGCGGTATGGAGCCTTGTAGTTTGCTCGCTGTGGTCTGCAAGGCCGCCCTTGAAACGCTGTTCTGCGCCTGCATGGCTCTTTTTCTGGTGCTCTTCAAAGCGGCGGGCAAAGTCCTCTTCGTCTACAAAAAGGCCGTTTTCCTTAGCCATTTCAACAGTCATCTCTATTGGGAAACCGTAGGTGTCGTAAAGCTTAAAGGCGTCTCTACCGGGAACGGTTTTAAGGGAGCTTAGGGCTGTTTCAAGTTCTTTTATAAATTGATCAAGCTCTATTTCGCCTTGGGCATATTTTTCCGCAGCCTGTTTTACGGGTTGCATTTCAGGCGTGGGCCTTATATTTGCAGAAACTTCCTTAACCTTTAGTTTAAGCGACTGCTCGTCCGTTTTCTTTTCCTGTGCGGGTAAAAGTATATTTTTAACGAGTTTTTCGTTATTGCCTATGTTGCCAAGCACCTTTTCAAACATCTTGGTGCCCTGTTTAAGCGTACGCTGGAAGCGTTCTTCCTCCAAAGCAAACTGCTCTATAACAAAGGCGCCGTTTGATTTAAGCTCGGGGTAGGCTACGGAGTAGTTTTCTATTATTACTTTTGCAAGTTCTTTTGTAAAGCCATCCTCCAAATTGAGCATCATACCGTAGCGCACGGCACGGCGTATAAGCCGCCTTAGCACATAGCCCTGATCCACATTAGAAGGCGTTACGGCCCTTGGGTCGCCCAATATAAACGTGGACGTGCGGATATGGTCTGCAACTATGCGGAAAGCTTTGATGGTGTCTTCGTCGGCACCTTTATAGCTGATACCAGAAAGTTCCTCAATTTTGTTTATTATGGGCATAAAGAACTCTGTTTCGTATACGCTTTTTTGACCCGTCAAAGTGCATACTATACGCTCAATACCCATGCCGGTGTCGACATTTTTTTGTTTGAGCGGTTCGTAATTGCCGTCCTGCAATTTGTTGTATTGCATAAAAACGTCGTTCCATATTTCAAGGTAACGGCCACAGGAGCAGGCGGGGGAGCAGTTTTCTCCACAGGGTTCTTTGTCGGTAATGTAAAACATCTCCGTGTCGGGGCCACAGGGGCCTGTAAGTCCCGCAGGGCCCCACCAGTTGTGTTTTTTATCGAGGTAGAATATATGGCTCTTGTCAAGCCCGCAGTCTTCCCAGAGCTTGGCGCTTTCTTCGTCGCGCGGAGCATCTTTATCGCCCTCAAACACTGTAACGGCGAGCCTGTCTTTAGGTATGCCCAGATATTTTTCGTCGGTCAAAAATTCCCAGCTCCAAGGTATCATGGCTTCTTTAAAATAATCTCCCAAGGACCAGTTGCCGAGCATTTCAAAGAATGTGAGATGGCTATCGTCGCCCACATCGTCTATATCCCCCGTGCGTATACATTTTTGCACGTTAGCAAGGCGCTTGCCCGCGGGATGAGGCTGACCCATAAGGTAGGGTACCAAAGGGTGCATGCCTGCCGTGGTAAAAAGCACTGTGGGATCGTTCTCCGGTATTACGGAGCTTGACGGTATTATGGCGTGCTGTTTCTCCTTAAAGAAATTAAGAAACATATCACGCATGCCTTGAGCTGTTATTTGTTTCATATTATCTCCTATGCTATGTCTACAAATTTGAGCAGTACTTTAAGTGCGCCTTCCATGTCGCGCATATCTATTACTTCGGTGGGGGTATGCACGTAACGGCAAGGTATGGATACTACGCCCGCCGGCACGCCGCCCCTTGAATGCTGTATGGCCGCACCGTCCGTACCGCCGTAGGGCAGTACTTCTCTTTGCATTTTAACGCCAGCCTGCTCCGCAGCGTCAAATATTAGATCCCTAACCATGGGGGAAGCTATCAAAGAGCGATCCATAAATTTGTTTGCGGGGCCGTCGCCCAAATTAAGCTGCGGGAGCTTTATTTCCGGCGTATCGCCAGCACCTGTTACGTCTATCGCAACGCCCATGTCGGGTGCTATGCTGTATGCGGCAACAGTGGCGCCACGGATTCCTACTTCTTCTTGGGTTGAAAACACGCCTACTATGGTGTTTTTCTGTGCTTCGGTGGTTAAAAGGAGTTCTACCAACAACGCGCATGCTGCACGGTTGTCAAGCGCTGGGCCTGAAACCTTGAACTCGCCAAGGTCGTAAACATCGGGATAAACGACACACATATCGCCCAAATTTACACGGGTCATGGCTTCTTCGCGGTTTTTTGCGCCTATATCCACAAAGCAATTTGCAAATGTGGGCTTGCCTGTTTTAACGGGTTCTATGGACAATACGCCGTCTGTCGCGTTTTCAAACACGACATGGCGGGAGTCATAAAGCATGGGGTCTATACCGCCTACGGGTTGCACGCGCAGGTAGCCTTCTTTTTCTATGGCGCTTACCACAAAACCTATCTGGTCCATGTGGGCGCTTAGCATAATGCGCTTGGCATCGTCGGAAGTGCCGTATTTTTCTACTATTATATTGCCAAGGGCGTCCTCGTGCAGGCTGTCTACATGCCCTGCAAGCAAGGTTTTAATTGTGTTGGCAACCGTTTTTTCGTTGCCCGACGGGCCGAAAGACTGCATAAGTGTTTTTAATGTATTGCGAAGCATGGGTTCTACCTCCTGATTATAAAGTGTTTAAAAATGCGTCCGCCAAGGCGTACTGGGAATCAACGTCGCTTAAATTGCACACGCTGCTTGGGGAATGTATATAGCGACAGGGTACTGACAGCACTATGGTTTTAGCGCCACCGCGCGCAAGCTGGAACGATGTAGCATCGTTACCGCCTGTAACGCCACGCTTAACCTGCGCTTTTATGTTATGCTCCTTAGCTATGTTTAGCATTGAGTTAAATAAATCTCTGTCGGCAATGCTAGCCCTATCCATAAAGCTTACGGCGACACCTTCGCCGGGCGTTAATATATGCTGGTTTTCGGGGGTGTCCCCAAGGTCGTTACAGGCTGTACCTTCAAGGACTACGGCTATATCCGCGTCCACAAGATAGGCTGCCGTTGTAGAACCCCTGAGGCCTACTTCTTCTTGGTTTACAAAGCACACGCTTATATCGCAGGGGTAGTCGTTTTTAAGTATACGCAACAAATTATAGCAACCCACACGGTCGTCCAGCGCCTTTGAAACAACAAAGCCTTCGCCAAATTCCTCGTAATTGGACACAAAAGAAGCATATGATGCAAGCGGAGCTTTTTCCATGGCTTCTTCCTTGTTTTTAGCGCCTATATCTATATACAGGCTGCTAAAGTTTAAAAGCTTTTGTCTGTCTTCGCGGGTTTGCAAATGTATAGCCTTAGCGCCTATAATGCCCGGTGTTTCGCCGTTTACAAGCACCCATTTGCTCACTACAACACGGGGGTCTATACCGCCTATCGGGCGTATGCGAAGCATGCCGTCTTCCGTATGACCCCAAACTATAAAGCCCACTTCGTCCATATGTGCAGACAGTGCCACATGGGGGGCATCAGGGTTTTTGCCTTTCTTTTTGCATATAACATTGCCCATGCGGTCAATGCGTACATCTTCGCAGAGTTTTTTTGCTTCTTCTAATATATATTTGCGTACTGGCTGTTCGTTGCCGGAAGGGCCGTTTAATTCGCAAAGTGTTTTCAAATCCATAACTGTTCCTCCCATTCGGCACTTACCTTCTGTGCAAAGTTGGCTAAAAGCCTTGCAGCCTCCTCTATGCAGTGCATGTCTATGTTTTCTACGCTGGTGTGCATATATTTAAGCGGAAGCTCTATCAATACAGACGGTATGCCGGCGCGTTGCATGGCTAAATCGTCCAAATCGGTAGAGGTGTAGCTTGGCACAACGCTTGTCTGCAGGCGTATGTTCTGCTCCTCTGCGGTTTCTTTTAATTTTTTGCGGAGGAAGGGGTTGATATAAGGCCCTTCGCTTGCGACTATGGCGTCTATGTCGTTAGTGCGGCTTGGTTCTGCATCCGGCGTGTGGGCGTGGCATACGTCAAGCGCTACGCCAAAATCGGCATTGACTTCAAAGCCCGCGGTCTTGGCACCGTATGTGCCTATCTCCTCTTGGCAGGTTGCAACGAAATACAAATCCGCATCGTGGCGCATATTCTGTAAAAGCTGCATCGCCCTATACAATATTGTAACACAGGCCCTGTCATCACAGGTTTTTACGGCTATGCGGTTGTTTAACAAATCCACAAAGCGGT
>JAUNLY010000013.1:0-17708 GCA_030532025.1 Eubacteriales bacterium | reverse complement strand
CGGTGTTCAAGTTGAACCTCGTCCCCCACCTGTACTTTTTGTTTTACTTTATCGGCAGGCAAACCTAAATCCACATAAAGGTCCGTAAGCAGGTAGTTCTTGCTACGCTCTTCTTCGGTCAATAAATGGGGTGCTTTGGCACCTACAACACCTGTAAGAACGCCGTCTTTGGCTAAAACTCTAACACGCATCGCAGGCAATATCCTTGGGTCTACACCGCCTACCTGAGCCACGCGGAGGCTGCCGTCCTCCTCTATGCGGCTTACCATAAGACCTATCTCGTCAAGATGGGCGGCAAACATAATTTTTGGCCCCTTACCCGCCTTATGGGCAATGACGCTGTTGGTGGAGTTGATTATAACATCGTCTACAAGCGGTTCCCACTTAGACTTTATGTACTCCGCAACCTGTATCTCATTGCCTGTTAAGCCGGGTATGGCTGTAACTTCTTTTAAGAATTGCTTATGCTCCATACAAGCTTCCTTTCCCTTCTAAAAAACTATTGCTATTATAACACTTACAGTGTGGAATGACAATCACAGCGGGGCTTAGGATAGCTCTTGTAAATTATAGCTTTAACCCATTTTAAAACAAAGCCAACACTTAGGTATTAATTAGAATTTTCTAAATATAAATTTTTAGAATAGTTGGAACGGTTTATGTGATGCTGTAAGCATAAAAATGCCAATTTTAGTTTGTTTGCATCTAAGGCACAAAAAATATATAAGCAAAACGACAGGCTACATCACCTAAAAACACAGCCCTTTATAATGCAGGCTGTGTAAAATAGGAGGTCTTTTATATTTACATTTTTCTCAATTATTGTATAGATTTATTTAGACTGAGATAAACATAAACCGTGTTTTAAATTTGTTCGTGTTTATTTAATGGTTAAATTACCTATTTGCGGTATCTATCTAATTGGCATCTTCGTTTGCTTTGTTTTTCTGTACGCGGTACGACATACAGGTAGAACAAGATGGGCAAGATGCACAGGACGAACAGGAAGAGCTTTCGCCCTTTAATTGTTTTTTAAGTATAATTACCGCTAAAAGAAATATGGCTATACCTATTAAAATGCTCCACATGAGTATTCTCCTTTCTTTACTAAGACCTTTTGGTTTATATGTTCAAAATTTTCAATTCACCCCACCGTACAGCGCAGGTCTTGCCTGCGGGGTTCTCTCTTTTCTAAAAAGCATATATAATATAAGCAACAGCACCGCAGCCGCCACAACGGTCATAATGCTAAAGCCCACTTCTCCCAAGGCTAAGCCTATAAGCTGGTATATCACAAGACTTATTGCATATGCGCCGAGGTTTTGCAATAAAATCGCAAACCAGAACAGCTTTTTGCTGCTTATCTCACGGTATAGTACGCTTACCGCTGCAAGGCAAGGTGTGTTAAACAGGTTGAACATAAGGAAAGACATAGCGACCATGTTTGTCGGGAAAAAGCTTAGATAGAAAAGCCTTCCGCCCTCTACAAAGCCGTCCACTTCACCAAGCCCCGCCAATATATTCATGGTAGTGCCTATGGCTTCCTTGGCTGTAAAACCTGCAAATGTTGCAGCAACCGCCTGCCAGTTCCCAAAGCCTAATGGAATAAATATAAATGAAATAGCCCCGCCTATTATCGCCAAAAAGCTGTCGCTTGATTCCACCATGCCAAATTGCCCGTCTTGAAAGCCAAAGCTTCCCAAGAACCACATAAGCACGCACATTGCAAATATTATCGTACCCGCCCTTTTTATGTAGGCGGATATTTTAATCCAAGTTTCACGCAAAACACCTTGTAAATTTGGCAAGCGGTATTCCGGCAGTTCCATAACAAAAGGTGCGGGCTCGCCGGAAAAAAGCTTTGTTTTTTTCATAATTACGGATGCCATTATAGCAACAGCTATGGAGGTAAAATACACAAGCGGCGCCACCCACCACGCCCCGCCCATAGTAAAAGCGGAAATCATTGCAATTACCGGCAGCTTTGCGCTACATGGTATAGCGGTTGTGGTGATCATCGTCATGTCCCTATCGCGCCTATTTTCTATGGTTCTTGTTGCCATGATGCCAGGAACTCCGCAGCCGCTTGACACGAAGAAAGATAAAAAGCTCTTGCCCGACAGCCCAAAGCGCCTGAAAAGCCTATCCATAATAAAGGCAACCCTTGCCATATACCCGCTGCCCTGTAAAAGTGCGAGGAACAAAAATACGAGCGCCATTTGCGGCACAAAACCCAAGGGAGCAGCAACGCCCGCTAAAATGCCGTCGCTTACTAAAGACACAAGCCAAGGTGCGGCGCCGGCGTTTGTCATAACTTCTACCGTGTTAGCTATTATGTATTCGCCAAAAAGCGTCTCGTTAGTCCAGTCCGTTACTATGGTGCCAAGGCCGTATATCGCAATATAATACATAAGCGTCATAATACCTGCGAATATAGGGAGCGCAAGCCACCTGTTTGTAAGCACCTTGTCTATTTTGTCGGACACTGTTTCCTGCCTGTTTGCGCGTTTATAGCTCCCTTCCAAAATTTTTGCTATATGCGTATAGCGCTCGTCGGTTATTATGCTTTCCGCTTCATCGTCGTATGTTTTTTCTATATCTTTAATTATATTCCAAAGCATTTCTTTTTTATCGCCGCTTAAAGAAAGCTCTTCCATTATTTTTTCGTCTTTTTCAAGCAGTTTAATAGAGTACCAGCGGGATTTTTCCTTGGGAATATTTGGTATTTTGATGTTTTGTATATAAGACAGCGCTTGTTCGATTTTTTGTTCAAAGCTAAACAGAGCTTGCTGAGTATTTTTCTTAGCCGTTTCTACGCTAAGCCTTATAAGCTCTTCCAGACCCTCTTTTTTAAGGGCGGATATGCCTACAACAGGGCAATGGAGCTTTTGCGCAAGCGCTTTTATGTTTATTTTATCCCCGTTTTTGTTTACGGCATCCATAAAGTTTAACGCAACGACCACAGGTATGTTTAGCTCCAAGAGCTGGGTTGTAAGGTAGAGGTTTCGCTCTAAATTGCTGCCGTCAACTATGTTTATTATTAGATCGGGGCTTTCGTGAACAAGATAATTCCTTGTTATTACTTCTTCCGCAGTGTAGGGCGAAAGCGAGTATATGCCCGGTAAGTCTTGCACAGTTATATAATCCCTGCCACGTATTTTGCCCTCCTTTTTTTCAACCGTAACCCCCGGCCAGTTGCCGACAAATTGGTTGGAACCGGTCAATGCATTAAACAGAGTGGTTTTGCCGCTGTTGGGGTTGCCCGCAAGCGCAATTGTGATCTTCCCTTTCATATGTGTTCCTCCTAAAGACGATAGTAGTTAGTTCAGACTAACTATGTGGTTAAAAAAAATTATTTGATTTGTTTGAAGTATACGCTAAATAAACAAAATGGCGCTTAGATGCATGAGATTGCTGTAATGCTAACTAAAATAGAGAATTACGCGGATTTTTTTGTAAAACCGAGCGAGTAAGGCATAGCCAACACTTTAATTAGTCGCACAGAGCATAGCAAGAAAGAAAAAACGGTCTTTCAAGGCATTAAGGCTTGAAATTAATATCAGGTTCAACCGCAAAAAAAATAAAATAAATCAAGCTTTTCGCAGTCCGCAGACGATTTATGTTAGTTGTAAGCAAAGCCTGTTGATTGTTAGAAATTTCTTTAAATATACACCCCTTAAGCAAAGTCGCTTGGTTGTTAGAAGTTTCTTTAAGATACACCTCTTAAGCAAAGCCTATTTGCTTATAGCAAGCTACTCTATCTCTATTTTTTCGGCCTCCGTCTTGCGCAGAGAAAGCTCGTACCCGCGCAATGTAATCTCTATCGGGTCTCCGAGCGGCGCAGTCTTCCTTAGATAAATATCCACCCCTTTAACTATTCCCATGTCCATAATGCGCCTTTTGACAGGCCCTTCCCCGTGCAGTTTTTTGACCCTTACAGTGCTGCCTATTGTGGCATTTTGAAGCGTTTTCATGTGTTCCTCCTTTTGGTTGTTCTGTGGATGTGCCGCAAAAATAATTTGCCAAGGCGAGGGATTAAGTTTTGTAATCCATAAAGTAAAACAAAAATGGTGAAATAAAGCTCTTTTGCAGTGATATAAGGTTTTTAAATGCTTTTATGTTATCCGTTAATGCTTTATAACGACATAAATTTTGCTTTAAAAACACTTTAATGTTGTTGGTAAGCTTCTTATATCGATATAAGATTTAAGCCACTTTTATGTTCTTCGCCAATTTTTTATCGAGCGCAATGCGTATGTTTTTTGCCTCCACAATCAAATTTCCACACACGCAGGATAGAACACGTAGCCGGCTCCCCTCAATAAACCCCATGTCCATAAGCCGGCGCCTTACTTCCGGCTCACCCGTTATGCGCACTATGACGCTCTCCTCCCCGTCTTTAAGCAATGTAAGCGGCACAATAACCCCTCCTCAAATTATATTAGTTAGTTCTCTCTAACTAACTAAACTTAGCTTAATCCAAGTTTTCTAAAATGTCAATGCCCTTTTCAATTTTTTTATAAACCACGAAAATTCATTTTGTTTTACAGTAGCGCCTTAATAAGTTAAAAATAACGCTACAAATTGCAGCCTAAAGTTTACTTGAATTTTACCCATAAATCACGATTTCCACTTAAAAGCATGTTAGTGTACACGTATACCATATGAAGGAGGAAGAGAACATGAAAAAATTACTTTCGCTTATCGCCGCCTGTCTCTTGATGGTAGGAATGATTACCGCCAATGTTCAGGCCGAAAACACGACTATCACCCTGTGGCATCGTTGGGGTGGCGACGTAGAGTCCAAACTATTGACAATTGTAGACGCTTTTGAAAAAGAAAATCCGGACATAAAAGTCGAAGTAACCGCCAAGCCCGGCGAATACTTTGAGTTGCTCCAAAAAATGATAGCTGACCTTGCAGCGGGTATTGACCGCCCTGATCTTTTCATAGGTGGCTATAATTTATTCAACTATATTTACAACGAATTAGACCCTGTTGTACTTAAAGATTTAGCGCCAAACGAAGAAGCTTGGCAAGCACTCGTTGACCGTTTTGAGCCTAACATATTGGACCTTGGCAAGGCAGAGGGTGTACTGATAAGCGCACCATTTGCACTCAGCAATATTGTAATGTACTACAACCAAGACATTTTTGCCGAAGCAGGCCTTAGCGATAAAGATGTCCCCAAGACATGGGACGAACTTGTAGCAGTTTCTAAGGTCATCAAAGAAAAAACCGGTAAATATTCGTTCGGCATGCAAAAAGTTGACAACTGGCCTGACCTCGCCATGATATATTCAAACGGCGGCAAAGTTCTATCTGATGATGGGACAAAAGTCGCATTCAACAACGAGCAGGCGGCAGAAGCTATAGGGCTTTGGCAGTCTATGCACAAAGAAGGCTACGCCGCTGTTAACACAGACGGTGAGCTGATGGCAGATTTTATCGCCGGTAACGTTGCTATGTATATATCCTCCGTAATGAAACTCAACGCTTTAAGAACTTCCTGCGATTTTAACCTTGATGTTGCACAATATCCAAGCTTTGGCGACAAAGAGAGAAAGCTTCCGGCAGGCGGGTCGGCACTTATTTCTTTCACCAATACAGATAATAGCGCTAAGAAAGACGCCGTATGGAAGTTCATCGATTTTGCAACAAACGACGAATCCATGAGAACATTCACACAAACCGGTTATGTCTGTGTTACTAAAGCCAAGGTTGATGTAGCGGAAGGCCAACAGCCTGCCTATGACCAGTTAGCTTATGCAGTACCGTGGACAAACTGGCCCGGAGGATCTGTCGGATTGGAAATAGACCAGCTATACACAAACAAACGCTTAGAAATTATCCATGGCGATTTGGATCCTGCGGCAACGCTTGAAGCCTTAGCCAATGAATGCAATGCATTATTGCCTTAACATTACTTTATATAGCAGCAGGAGGAGGAAAATCTCCTGCTGCTATGTATTATAGGAGAAAATTATGAACCCCTTTCAAAATAAATCTGAATACGTCATTTCTACTTGGATGTTTGAGACATTCGATTTAAAGAAAGCCCTACAAGCAATAGCTAATAAGGGTTTTAATAATATAGAGCTTTGGGGAGATACAGTACATTTTGACCCACGTGCAGGGCTTAGCACTGATAACATAAAATTTTGGGTACAACAATACGGTCTTAACATACATTCTGCACATGCGCCTTTCCGCAATTTCTTTAACCATTCACTTGATCACCATAATGATGATATGGAATTTCTCCGTTATCGCATGGGTTTATGGTATGAAACCATTAACAGATGTGAAGAACTTCGCATACCCATATTAGTTATGCACGCTATGAATCGGCGAGAATATCCGTATACTTTGTCAGACGTGAAAATTGTAAAAGAAACTTTGGAGAACCTATGCGATTATGCCGGCAGCCGTGGAGTTACAATTGCATTAGAAAACATCCCCGATAACAACCCTGTTTTAGAAAATGATATTTCATGCACTATTAAAAACCAAAAAACGCTATTTAATTTGAGTAATATGAAATTTTGCTTGGATATAGGGCACGTACCTTTGACCGGAGCAGATATATTTAATGAAATAGACGCTGCCGGCAATAAACTTGTTTCTTTCCATGTACATAACAACAACGGCCTAATAGATTCTCATGATTTACCAAATACAGGAATCCTCAACTGGAGCGAAATATATAAATACGCACGCGAAAAAGGATACTTGGGCGAATTCGTAATTGAAGTATATGGCGGAAAAGACCCTGAAAAGAAACTTAATGAAGTTGCTGCACTGTTTAATGACACACAACAGGGATGATGTGTTGCTGCATCGTACGAGTTTTTGTTAAATACAAACGCAAAAAGTATAGATTTGTTTGATATAAATTGAGTTTTTATATAAAGCAGATAATAAAAGATTGCAATGTAGGCCAATGCAAATTATGCGGTATTTGTCTTTTTGCAAAGTTGAATTAAGGAGCCATAGCAACGCAATGCTATCTTAAGAAGCGAGCTACAAGCTGAAAAGATGGGCTTACAAAACACATTGATGGTCGTTATACCAAACTATAATAATCGCCAAAAAGGATAGATATGATAACAGCTACAAGTAATAAATCTAAAACTAAAACCAAAAAGCAATACATAGGATTATCCCTTTATGTATTGCCTGCAATGGTCTTCTTTCTTGTTTTCAAATATTGGCCACTTATATATAGTTTTATTTTAAGTTTCAAAAGTTGGAATTTCATAGGGAAAATGAAATCTGTCGGTTGGAGCAACTTTACCAATATGCTTGGCAAAGAGATTTTTTCAAATGCACTCTTAAATACTTTATTATACATTGTTGGTCTTCTGCCTTTTTTCATAATTATACCATTATTACTAGCCTTGCTTTTGTTAAATGTAAAACCGAAAAAACTACAAAACACGTATCGTACACTGTTTTTTATTCCTACTGTTCTCGCTTTCTCTATTATATGTCTTGTATGGATGTGGATTTTTAACCCAAGCTTTGGTCTTCTCAATAACTTTTTCAAGCTTTTTGGTAGCAAGGGTTATGCATGGTTAAGTGATCAAAGAACGGCAATGCTTTCAATAATAGCTATATCTGGCTGGAAGTTCATGGGTTCCAACATGATTCTGTTTATTGCAGGGCTTCTAACCGTCCCAAAGGACTATATCGAAGCCGCAAAAATTGATGGCGCTAGCAGCTGGCAAATATTTTGGAACGTAAAATGGCCATTGATTAGTTCTACCACGATTTATTTGGTGATGACCTCAGTAATTTTTGCGGCCGAGCGTGCCTTTACTCCGATTAATGTTCTGACAAATGGTGGCCCCGGTAACGCAACTACAAATCTGTCTCATGCTATATACTTGTTCGGCTTCAAGTATTTTAATATTGGCTTGGCAAGTGCTACTGCTATATTTACGTCTGTGTTTTTCCTTATTATTACTATTTTTATGATGAAGAGCGTTGGAGGATTTAGCTACTATGAAAACTAAGCAAACAACAAAAAGCATATTGCTGAATGTCTTTCTTATTTCTCTTTTCCTCATAAATATACTGCCAATATTATGGATGCTTTCATCTGCGTTCAAACATCCCAACGAACTTTTCACAACCGAAATACGACTAATTCCTCACGCACCTACCCTTAATAACTTTGTTACCGTGTTTAAAGAATACGAAATTAGCCACTGGCTAATAAACAGTGTAGCTACAACGCTGGGTATTGCTATACTTCAGACTGTGGTCGCAATTTTAGCAGCATATGGGCTTACGTATTATAAAACCAAAATAAACGAAGGACTTTTTTATTTCTTTATTATCACAATGGTTATTCCATTCCAAGTTACAATGATACCAAACTATATTTTGATAAGCCGAATGAAGCTTATAAACACGTGGACAGGTGTAATAATCCCAAATATTGCAAACGCTTCTACTTTTTTCTTTATTCGGCAACATATACGCGGTATACCTAAGGTGTTTTACGAAGCAGCTTCTATTGAGGGAGCAAATTCTCTTTGGACGCTTCGCAACGTTGTGTTAGGCATCTGCAAGGGCGCAATATCCGCCATGTTTATCCTATGCATAATTGACGGATGGAACATGTATTTTTGGCCTCTGCTTGTAATGTCAAAGCCCGAAACAAGAACTATAACTGTAGGGTTACAGGAATTTTTAGATCACGAAGCCGGTAACAACTGGGGGCCGTTCATGGCTTGCGCGACCATTGCTACAATGCCTGTGATTATACTGTACTTTTTCATCCAAAAAAATATTATAGACGCTTTCATTACATCAGGCATAAAAGGCTAAAAAACAAAAGCTTATTTAATGTCAATGCCCTTTTCAATTTTTTTATAAACCACGAAAATTCATTTTGTTTTACAGTAGCGCCCTAAAATGTTATAATTTTTATAGTTCTTAAGGGGTGATTTTTTTGAAAATAAACAAAAGCGTTGAAGATTATTTGGAAGCCATACTTATGATACAAGAGCAGACGGGGCACGTGCGCTCGGTGGATATCGCAAAACAGCTTAACATAACCAAGCCGAGCGTTAGCTATATGGTAAAAAAGCTCAAGGAAAACGGCTTCATAAATATAAATACAGACGGCGGTATAGAGCTTATAGGCGAAGGGCTTGCCATCGCAAAAAAAATATACGCAAGGCACAAAACGCTTACCGATTTCTTTATTAAATTAGGCGTAGACCAAAAAACCGCCCACGAAGACGCTTGCCTTATAGAGCACGACCTGAGCAGCAAAACATACAAAGCCCTGTGCGATTACATAGACAAGGAAATGTGATAGGCGGAGTTATTATTGAAATTTACACTTTATTATAAAATAAACCTTGCGGGTTTAGGCTGATATTAAATTCGCCTGCAACAGCATATTCTGTTATTAAACAATTCACCCATTATAGCGCCTTACCGTGCGGAAAATTTCGGCTATGCCTACGATGAAACACAGCGCAAATATAGCCCATGTCCATGTCGCTTGGGCTAAAATAAACAATAAAGACGTGATAACAACTCCAAAGCCTATTAATACAATCGCCCTGCCTATTTTTCTTGAATATTCCGGTATATCGTCTTTATTAAGGCTATCCCTGTGATGACTATGGAGATAGGCTATTTTTTGGTGTTTCCACACCTGCAAGCCCATATATATAACGCCCAATCCACAGAGCATTATGAGTAACATAATTATAAATGGAAGTGTCGGCATAGTTTTGCTCCTTTTTTATTTTAAATTATACACCGCATAAATAAGTTGGTGTTAAGCCCAATTTAGTTTTCGTTAGATGAAACTTCCAAAAGGTGAGGATTTACTTAAGCTAAATCAAGCTTCTTACAGGCAACAGGTGGCAGAAAATCAGCATTTAGTATTTACTTTTAATAGCGATGGATTCTCTTAAATACTACTTAGAATTAATTAAATATTTTCAGAAAATAAGAGCAGCTAAAAATATTACGTTCCCTGTTTTCTTTGATTTGCAAGGATATTTTAACATAAAAAACTGTCGTTTTTCAACGGGGCTATAAAACAAGAAGCACATTATAAAACAATCGGCTGCCGTTAAAACAGCAGCCGATTGGGATTATGTATCTTTGTTAATACGGTATTTGTCTTATCAAATTAATACTTGGACGCTATTACATAAGTTCTAAGTTACCTTTATCGTCAAAAACCATTTGCTTAGGCTCTTGAACGACTTCTATATTGTCTTTTGATGCAATTTCGTCAAAAATTGCTTTGGACACCCAAATTTCCCCCATATGCAAAGTATCTTTAATGCGGGCCATGCGCGATTTTAGCGGATCTTCGCCGACACTTGCCACTTTTAGAGCCAGCTGTATAGCGGCTCTATCGCTATCAAGCGCGATAGGCAAAGAAGCACCTTTTATTGCAATTGCAGTAATCGTATTGATATACATGGCTTCAAAATCCAAAGCATCTGCCATTCTTCTGGTCGTAACATCGCTAAGGCCGACACCTACGCCGCTGCCTTTGCTTTCTTCGGTTACCGCCAAGGTAACTATTTGATTTATACGAATGTTTTTATTTTTTTGGCCTATCATACTGCGGCCAATTATGTTGGGATCCATACCGTCGCCGGATATATTTTTACCAATCCAATCGACAACAAGGACGTCAATATCGTTAAAATGAAAGCTTGGCAGCAAAGCCTTTGACTTCCTTAGTAATTCCGGCTCTTGTTCTATTATTTTATCGCGAGGCACAAACACTATGTCGTTCACATTGTCGTAGGCATTTTCAATTACACCTACGCCAAACAGTATATTCCCTTTTTCTAAAGCCTTTTTTGCTATTGATTGTATACGAGGAACAGAACGGTTCAATCCCTGCTCGTGTACGACTAAAGCACCTTTGTGATTTCCTAAACCTACCGCTATAATTTTTTGAAAACCGCTTTCTATGTCCCCCTCAAGATCCGTATGCGCTTTTATTCGGTTCAATACAATAACCCCATCAAGAGACAGAGCAATTTTATCGTAGTAGGTGGGAATCCCGTTAGAGTCCCCAAGGTTTACAACTTCCATATTAGAAAGTACCTGCGCCCCTGTCGACTCTTCCGTAATACCGAGTTCTTCAAGTATCTTTTTCTGTCCTGCCGCCGTCGCACCACCGTGGCTTCCCATACTTGGCAATATAAACGGCTGTGCACCTAACGATTTAAGCTCTTGACTGAGTGCTTTTACAATTTCCAAAAGGTTTGATATACCGCGGCTGCCTACAGTTATACCAATTCGCAAATTTTCTTTAACACATTCTTTAACCCAGTTTTTAGAAAATTGTGTTTTTATGTGCCCCGGAATATCGCCAAGGCTTTGTTTATCAAAGCCTTGGCGTACGATTCCCATATCGGGAATCTGTATAGGGTTAAGAATGTTTTCGATAGCTTTATTCACTTCTTACTTGCTCGAATCTTCTGCAGCTTTTACGGCATTCATATATGCGCTATATACGCCGGGGTCGCAATCCTTTTCGACCATGTCCCAAACAGGTTTCGCCTCTTCTGCAAACGCTAAGCGTTCTTCTTCGGTCAGTTCCACAAATTTTACGCCATAATCCTCAATAGTTTTGGTGTAGCTGGCTACGTTATTATCTTGGAATTCGTTTGCATAAGCAAGCGCTACCTTTGAGCCTTCGTCTACAACTGCCTTCATGTCATCAGGAAGGTTAGTATAGAATTCGTTGTTCATAATCCATACTATGGTCTGAAGTATATGGTTGGTATAGACAACGTATTTTTGTTGCTCGAAGAATTTCTGAGAATATATAAGTTCAACGGGGTTTTCCTGTCCATCTGCCGTTCCCTGCTGTAAAGCGGTATACAATTCGTTAAAGGGCAGCGGAGTGGGGTTTGCACCTATGTTCCTCCACAAAGCCATATGGTATTTGTTTTCCATAGTACGAAGTGTGATGCCGCTCATGTCAGCAGGTGTACGTACTTCCTTGTTAGTAGTAAGTGTGCGGAAGCCTTGGTCAGATGTTCCGACATATCTTAAGCCGTTCTTTTCGTATTCTGCAGAAATGGCTTTGATAAATGCTTCGTCAGCCAATACTTTGCGTGCAAATTCCAAATTCGGGTATATGAACGGAATGTCAAAGATAACAGCAGAAGGTACGAAGTTAACCTGAACGGCGTTTGAAGAGGACATCATTGTAATCTGGCCAGCCTGAGTGCCTTCTATTGTTTCTCTGTCACCGCCAAGCTGTGCGTTGGGGTAGATATTTACCTTTATACGTCCGCCGGATTCCTTTTCAACATATTCCTTAAACTTAACACTTCCTGCATGGAGGGAGGTAGTATCCGCCGTGGCGTGGGACATGGTGATTACGAATTCACCCTGTTTAACTTCGGCAGCGGGTTTTTCCGCTTCTGTAGTCTTTTCTGTAACAGTTTCCTTAGCAGCGGGGGCCGCCGTCGGCTCCGGCTTCTTGCCGCCACACGCTGTCAACAAACTCATAGTTAAAAGCAGTGCAATAACCACTAAAAATTTTTTCATAACATTCCCTCTCATTCTTTTACTTTTGTTACAACTTTTTTATTAACTGCATTGTATGGGATAATTTTCTTTACAAGAACATCGATAGCTGATTGGCCAACCTTTGAGTGCAGTTCATACTCGGCTTCTACAGAATTATATGCGCTGTGGGGGTTTACAATCAGAGTATCATATTTATAGATTTCTGCATTGGGGTCTTTAATAGGTTCTACTTCTACAACATCAAGCCCCGCCGCTTTAACCTTGCCGGATTTTAAACCTTCAAGTAAATCGTCAAGCTTAATAATCGGGCCACGGGCGGTATTGACTATGATTACGCCTTCCTTCATTTTAGCAATACTTTCTTTGTTTATCGCAAACTTGGTTTCGGGCGTTAACGGAGTATGCACCGAAATCACATCGGATTGAGCCCAAAGCTCGTCTTCCGTAACACGCTTTACGCCAAATTCTTCGAACAAGGAATCCGGAGCGTAAGGATCATAGGCGATAATGGTCGGTTCGAAGCCCGATAAAAGCTGTACCGTAGTCCTTGCAATACTACCAAAACCATACATACCTATTACTAAGTTTTTGACACGGTTAACTTTATACCCTATCGTGCTATCCCAGTTCCCTTTGCGGACATCTCTGTCAAGATAGGTAACCTTGCGACATATATCAAGCAGTAAAGCTATGGTGTGGGTTGCAACGTCTGGTTGGCAATAATCCGGAACGTTGCAAACAACGATTCCACGTTCTGATGCAGCTTCAATATCTATGGTGTCCGTACCTATTCCGTAGCGTACCAATAGTTTACATTTGGGCAGGCGGTCCATCAATTCTGCTGTCATTTGGTGGTAAATAAGTGCGATGGCGTCTGCATCCTTAGCGACCGCCACAACATCATCATCCGTGTGGCAATCGGCAAGAACAACTTCAAAACCTTCTTTTTCGAGCATTTCTTTTTCAATCTCGAAACGTGATCCCGGCAGTTGCCAAGGGTCTAGTGTGACAAATTTAAACATATATCTCTCCTTTTTACTGTTTTAACTTTAAGCTCTGAAAGCTTTTGCCTCTTGTACGCACTTTGCGCCAAACAGCGTAACATCCATACCTATTGTGATGTACTGGAAACCTTGATCTGCGCGTTGTTTTGCAATTTCACCGGTTCCTGCAAATATACCGGCAGCTTTATTGTATTTGCGCGTGATTTCTATGACTCGTTTGGCGGCATCTTCCACCAACGGGTGTGTTACCTGCCCGGTTACGCCCATAGATTGCGACATATCGTATGGGCCAAGGAAAATAACGTCGATTTCCGGAACTTGGCATATCTCTTCCAAATTCTCCAAGCCGATTTTGTTTTCGCAATGGGTAATTATCAAAGTCTCTTCATTTTCATGCGAGAAATACTTGGAAATATCGCATAACCCATAATCTGCCGCACGGGGGAATGCTACGCCACGCATACCTACCGGTTCATATTTGGCGCGAGCTACAATTTCTTTCGCCGCTTCGGCGTTATTAATCTGAGGCACCTGTATGCCATGGGCACCAATGTCCAGGAAATGCAGAACACTGCTTTCAAATCTGTTTGGTATGCGGATAATGGGTGTGGTTCCCCTTACCTCAGCGGCGCGTATCATGTTGGTGGCGTTTTCCGGACCTGTCGGACCGTGCTCTCCGTCAATTACTACGAAATCATATCCGGCTAAGCCGCAGATTTCTACTAAGTCCGGTGCACCGGTAACCAAGAATGTTCCTATAGTCGCTTTGCCTTCTTTGAGTTTCCTTTTAAGTGTGTTGTGAATCATAGTCTCCTCCTCAAATTATTTTGGTCTTGTTTTAAGGTCGCTTAGCCTAACAGAAGCAAGCTGACCTGAGGTACGAAGGTGATAATCATTAACGCAATGAAAAACGCAATAATAAAGGGAAGTGCATGTTTGGCAATGCGCATTACCGGTATGCCTGACATTGAGCTTGCAACGTAAAGGTTCATGCCTACCGGCGGCGTTACAAAGCCCACGGCTAAGTTAACCACCATCATTACACCAAAGTGTATTGGGTTCATTCCCAATTGGACGATTATCGGTAGGAAAATAGGAGTAAGGATCAATATAGCCGCCAGCGTTTCCATTACCATGCCTACGATTAGTAGGAACAGGTTAATAATTAGCATGATAACGATAGGAGATGATATTGCAGATGTTATCGCTTCCGCAATCTGCTGTGGCGCCTGCATTAATGTAAGTACGCGACCGAATACTGTAGCCGTCGCAACAACAAGCAGTACCGGAGCTGATGAGCGGATAGAATCTTTAGTTACTTCTACGATTTCTTTAATTGTTATTGATTTATATATAAACAAACTTACAATTAAAGCATAGATGACCGAAATATTTGCGGCTTCTGTAGGAGTAACTACGCCGCCATAAATACCGCCAAGTATTATAACGGGGGTAAGCAAAGCCCAGAAGCTTTCTTTGAGAATTCCAAAGAAACCCAATTTGCGGAGTTCATTGTAATTTTTCTCCAGCTTCTCTTTGTCTTCGCCGGTTTTTTTGCAATAGTAGTATGCATACACTATCATGCATAATCCTATAAGGATACCGGGCAATACACCTGCTATAAACAACGCACCCACCGATTCGCCCGATGACAGACCGTAGATAATAAACGGAATCGAAGGAGGTATAATTACACCAAGACCGCCGGCAGTTGCAACCATAGCCGTAACAAAGTCTTTCTTATATCCAAGCTGAACCAACAACGGTATAGTCATTGCACCTACTGCCGCAACAGTTGCGGGGCCCGAGCCTGATATTGCACCATAGAACAAACAAGTTATAATAGCCGCAATCGGCAAACCCGCAGTTTTTTTGCCTACAAAATAGGCGAAAAAGTCAAACAGTTTTTTAGAGATACCACCTTTTGCCATAAGGTTTCCCGACAAAATAAACAGCGGAACCGCTAAAAGAGAATAGGAATCTAACGCCGTAACCATGTTTCTAAATACATATGACGCATTAGCGGGCAGCATAGGATCCAAAATGGAAGCGGATAAGCCGGTTATTCCCAACGCAATACCGATAGGCACGCCTACTGCCAGAGTAATAAAGAAGACAAGAAATACCATTCCTATCATTTAATTATCCTCCTCTATTGTATCGAGAGCTTCTACCTTTTCTTTATTTTCTTCTGCTAATTCTTTCGCAATATCTCTCTTTTTGAAAATCAACATGTAATACTTTTGGAGCAAACGAAGAATAGACAGTATAAAGCCAAACAGCAAGGATATGTACACAAAAAACATAGGTATTTCCATTGCAGGGCTTGTTTGCCATGTTTTCCACAGGCCTTTTAATGTAGTAATCGAAGGGCCTATCATATAGACACAGAAAGCAAAGAAAAAGATGTCTCCTATTATTTCCATAGGTTTTTCAAGCTTGGGGAATGTGGTCTGCAAAATGTCGATGC
Organism: Eubacteriales bacterium; assembly: GCA_030532025.1. Lineage (GTDB taxonomy): Bacteria > Bacillota > Clostridia > Christensenellales > Aristaeellaceae > DTU024. The sequence continues at coordinate 1,691 of JAUNLY010000013.1, read as the reverse complement.
GAATGTGGGAGTTGTTGCGAATTGCGTAGCTGATGCCAAAGAAGGTAAACCAAATAAAGATATACCGGCTGATTTCTTCCGACCACGCAAGAGAACTGGCAAACACATAGCGCATAATTACCTGTATTCCCATAACAATTACAATTGCCCACATACCCACAGCCATCAAGGTTTCTTCGAATTTAGTATCGAGCCATTTCCAAAATTTCATACTTTTACCCTTTCTCTAAAATAATATTCTACGGGATAATTTTTAGTGTTTCTTGCTGCTTCTGCCCTCCTCTCAAGTTTCTTCTGTGTATGTATGCTGAGACAGAAAATCGATAATCAGTTTTTCTGATTGTTCGATATGTTCTTTCAGCATATCAATCGCCTGAACCTTTCCTTGAACAAGCGTTTGTACCATAGCATCATGTGTTTTGTAAATTTCAAAGTGCTTATTCGTGTCGCTTCTTGTCGCGTTTATATCAAGTATTGTCCACATAACAGGTTCGATAGTTCGCCAACATTGCAAAAGGAAATGACTGCCGCTTGCCAATATTATGTACCTATGTAGGTCAGCATCTCTAACAACCCGTTCTTCTACCGACAGTTCTCGGCCCCCGCTTTTGCTTCTGTTCGTGCGCCGCGCAAGAGAATCAAGATTTTCCAAAGCCTTTTTTCTTTCCGCATCTGAAAATTTCAAAATATGCTCAGCTGCCTTAACTTCAAGCATTTTGCGTACATCATACAAATCTTGTATAAAGCGTATATCTATGCCAAGGCTTATACGTCGTCCATTGGGCAATCGCAAAACTAAGCCTTCGCTCTCCAACTTTTGTAATGCGGTACGCATAGTCCCACGGGACACTTTAAATTGTTCGGCTAATGGAATTTCGCGAAGCTTTGTGCCTTTTGGATATTCGCCCAACAACAATTTTATACGCAAAAAATGTACCACATGGAATACCGAACCGCCACGAGGATTATTGGATGAAAACGAATAAAATTCCTGTATTGTTTCCGACATTGGTCTTCTTCCCTTTGAATAATAGTCTTGTTTTACCTTTAAGCAACCTTAATATACATGATGGAATAAAAATTGTCAACAATTTTTTGCAAGATTTTTTTGTTTTTATGCACAGTAAATATATTCAGCGTAAATAAACGGCGTTTTGTCCACATTTTCCGTGGTTTTTGCTTATAAATATAACTATTATGAATTGTTAACATAATTTTATTCATTTAGGTAGTTTAGAAGCTTTTGCTTGGGTAGTGTTTTATTTGGTAAATTTATGATGGATTTTTTTGTATATAAACGCTTTGGTTTTAGTACCGGTTTAGTTTTTAAACAATAACCCAAATTGTACACGCAATGTTTTTCCGGTATTCGCTCACTTGACAGGGAGGTTTTTTACGTCTATAATTGCGTCAACTTAAGGAAGGAGGTATGTTTTCGTTATGAGCCGTATGATGATGCGAATGTTCATGTGCGAAAGTGTATCTTCGTGCCTTTTGTGTTGCGCCTGAAATTTGCATCGTTTTTTGTTTTGGCCGCTCGCATCTGCGCGAAGCGGTCATTTTTTGTTTACTTATGAGTAATGAAAACCATTCGGGAAACGACCGCAAGAGAATTTGATTCATAATTAATGAAATAATTCAATAAAAGGCGTGTAAAATATGCGAGTTTGGACTATCAAAGACGAAAAAAG
>JAUNLY010000012.1 GCA_030532025.1 Eubacteriales bacterium | reverse complement strand
TAGAAAAAGAAAACTAGAGTTATTTTGTTAGTTCCGAAGAATCGGATGAAACATTTAAACTAAGTAAAGATATAGGCATTATCTTTAGAGATGATAAAGGAAACTTATCTATTAAATTCGATGTTGATGGAGAAAAAGGTATAAACGCCATGATAAATAGTATAGATATGTCTAAAAAACTAATTATGATTAATGGCAAAACTTATAGGATTTATCCGCAGAGTTCTAATATAACAAATGAGTTAGATATTAATACTCTATTCAGAGGGTTTGATCAAACCAAACTTGTCCTAAATCCTAATAATTATGAAGAGATTATTGATGATAGGGGCAAAATATATAGAATTGGAGAAGAATTGACTCAAAAAGATATCGGAGCATTTTTATATCCTATTAGTTTAGAAGGGGAAAATATATACACGATTACATTTGATAAAGAAACTATGAAAGTATATAGCCTGAAGGATAAAGTTTTTATGCTCAAAGATGGAAAAGAAGCTAATAACATAAAGTCTATTGATTATGAAGGACGATATCAATATGAAGATGGATTTGCCATAGGTATGAATAATAAATACTTTAAATTAGAGGATAAGTAGGTAGACTATATGTGATAAAGCACATTCTTTTTTATATCGTCACCTATTAAGATCTAACAATGAGCTTAATAAAATAATGCTTCTAAGCAACACACAAACCTAAAAAAAGTTAGTGTATGCGATTTATATTGAAAATTATATTGTCTCGATTAGTCAAGTCTCATCAGTTTTGCCAGCTTTTCTGACATTCCTACTTGGCATTGGAACAGCTTTATTGCGTATCGTTATGCTGTTTTGTATATTTGGAGCGATAGCATCTTTCGTCCAAGGCGAGGTAGGAATAGGTATATCAGAGTTGCGTTATATCAGGGTTGCTTATCGCCTTCCTGTTTCGTCATTATGGACTTCCCACGATAGAAGAACTGTGGTATCATTTATTTAATTGATAAATGATAGTATTATGGTGATGTGGATAAAATTTGCGGAGGTGATTTTGTGTCAGAAATTAAAATTGAAAACCTCACTTTCTCATATTATGGATATGTAAAACCTGTATTTGAAAATGTATCATTTTCTTTTGATACAAGCTGGAAAACAGGGTTAATAGGAAGAAACGGGATTGGCAAATCAACTCTGTTTAAACTACTTTTAAATCAAGAGATTTATCAAGGCAAAATCACCAAAAGCGTTGATCTTATTAAATTCCCGCCGAATATAAGTGATTCTTCGCAATTAGGGATTGATTTATATAAAAAGCTCGTGCCGGATGGGGAAGAATGGAAATTATTTAGAGAACTTAATTTGCTAAATGTAGATGAGAATCTTATTTACAGAGAATTTGAAACGCTTTCTAAAGGGGAACAAACAAAAATCCTTTTAGCTATTTTGTTTACAAAAGAAGATGGTTTTTTGCTTATTGACGAGCCAACAAACCATTTAGATATGTACGGAAGAAAAATTGTAAGTGAATACCTGAAAAGTAAAAAAGGGTTTTTGCTCATATCTCATGATAGAGATTTTTTAGATGGCTGTATTAATCATGTTATTTCTATAAATAGAAACTCTATTGATGTTCAATCAGGAAATTTTACATCTTGGTATGAAAACAAAGTGATGAAAGACCAGTTTGAAATCAGTCAAAATGAGAAATTAAAAAAAGATATTAAGCGTTTAAAAGAAGCCGCAAGGCAAACTAAAATTTGGTCTGATAAAGTTGAAAAAACTAAAAATGAGAAAGTGTCAGGTTCAAAACCGGACAAGGGGTATATAGGGCATCAGGCAGCCAAGATGATGAAAAGATCCAAGAATTTAGAGAATAGACAGAACAAGGCAATAGAAGAAAAACAGAGTTTGCTAAAAGATATTGAAACAAAGGAAAGCCTGTTATTGCATTCGCTGCATCATCATCAAAACCATTTAATAACAGTTGATCATTTATCGTCATACTATGGAAAAAACCAGATATTAAACAATGTAAGTTTTGAAGTAAAACAAAGCGATATAGTGGCCATACATGGTGGTAATGGCAGCGGAAAATCAACCTTGATTAAAATTTTATTAGGTTTAAACCACGAATATACAGGGGATATAAAATTAGCAAGTAACTTGAAAATATCGTATATTCCTCAAGATACATCTGATTTAACAGGGAGCTTAAACGAGTATATTAATATTCAAAATGTTGATGAAACATTGTGTAAAACAATTCTTAGAAAATTAGATTTTGCAAGAGAACTATTTGAAATGGATATGGAAAATTATAGCGATGGACAAAAAAAGAAAGTTTTAATTGCTGTAAGTTTGTCAAAGCCCGCTCATTTATTTGTTTGGGACGAACCGATGAATTACATAGATGTAATGTCAAGAATACAAATTGAGGAAATTATAAAAGAAGCAAAGCCTACACTAATATTTGTGGAACACGATAAACGATTTGTAGAAAGTATAGCTAATAAAATAGTACATTTATAACTAAAATAACAAATCCCAGTTTCGTAGTAGAAACAAAACTGAATAACTAAGAAACTTAAGGCGACAGAAAACTCGACTGTCTTTTTGTTTAATCGAACCTAAAATAAACCACGTATAAAAGTAGACTTTGATTATTTTTTTACAGGGGCAGAGAACGCTCCAGTTGCTACATGCTATCTAAAATGCTCACAGCAGATGAAACATTTAAGGGGCTATCGTCTGATGCAAATATATTGCACTCCCGCCTGTTAAATAGAACGAACCTGACATATAAGAATAAATGGATTGATGAAAAAAATAAGATGTGTATTATCTAAGCAGTAAACCGCCTTTATGATACATTCAAAGGCGGTTTTGTGTTGGTTTATTTATAATCGCTATTATACGATTTTTTAATTTTTATTGGTTTTTACACTTATTGCTTTTTATGTGCTTTTTTGGCTCTAATTTCGTGGTTTAGAATACGTTTTCTCATGCGCAGGTTTTGTGGGCTTACCTCCAAAAGCTCGTCATCGTCTATAAATTCAAGGCTTTCTTCAAGGGATAGCGTGTGCATGCCCACAAGTCTCATGCTGTCTTCCGAGGCAGAAGAGTTGCGCATATTAGACATATGCTTCTTTTTGCATATGTTTACAACTATGTCCCCAGGGCGGTTGCTCTGGCCGCATATCATGCCGGCATATACTGGGGTTTGCGGGGGGACAAAAAGCGTACCCCTATCCTGCACGCCGAAAAGGCCGTACTGGGTACTGTCCCCCGTTTCAAACACTACCAAGGCACCTACCGAGCGGCGCGGTATATCGCCCTTCATAGGTTCGTATCTTTCAAAGCGGCTTGCCATAATGCCTTCGCCACGGGTGTCCGTCATAAACTCGCTACGGTAGCCCAAAAGCCCACGTGAAGGTATTAAAAACTCCATGCGAACACGGTCCTGCCCGTGCATGCTTTCGAGCGTGCCGCGGCGGCGGCCTATTTTTTCGATTACGGCACCGGCATAAGCCTGTGGCGCATCAACATGCAGGCGTTCCACGGGTTCACATAGCTGGCCGTCTATCTCTTTTGTTATGACTTTGGGACGGCTCACCTGAAACTCATATCCTTGGCGACGCATTTTTTCTATCAGCACGGATAAATGCAATTCGCCCCTGCCCGATACTATAAAGCTGTCCGGCGTTTCGCCGTCCTGAACACGCAGGCTTACATCGTTTTCTATTTCACGGTAAAGCCTTGCACGCAGATGGCGGCTTGTAACATAATCGCCCTCTCTTCCTGCAAAGGGGCTGTCGTTTACAGAAAATGTCATAGATACCGTAGGCTCGCCTATTGCAACAAAAGGCAGGGCTTCGGGGGAAGCGGCTGCACATATGGTATCGCCTATGGAAATATCCGCAAGGCCAGAAATTGTTACTATATCGCCCATGGAAGCCTTGTCTATTTTAAGCTGTTTAAGGCCGTCAAAGCGGTTTAGATCTATTGCACGGAAGGGGGTTCTAAGCCCCGGTTGCTGGCTGTTTACGCGCACCAAGTTTTCTTCTTTATTTATAGTGCCGCGCATAATGCGGCCTACACCCACACGACCTACATACTCGTTATAGTCTATTGTGGATATAAGCAGCTGCAAAGGTGCATCTATCTCACCCTCAGGGGCGGGTACATATTTTAATATAGCTTCAAAAAGCGGGCGCAGATCCTGACCTTTTTCATCTAAATCAAACGTTGCAGTACCGTTCCTTGCAGACACAAAGCACACGGGTATATCAAGAGCGCTGTCGCTCGCTTCGAGGTCTATAAATAAATCGAGCAGCTCGTTTATAACCTCCTGCGGTCTTGCATCCGGCCTGTCTATTTTGTTTATAACAGGCAATACCTGAAGCCCTAAGTCCAAAGCTTTTTTAAGCACAAAGCGCGTTTGGGGCATGGGGCCTTCAAAGCTGTCTATAAGGAGTAAAACGCCGTCCACCATTTTAAGCACACGCTCTACTTCGCCAGAAAAATCGGCGTGTCCCGGTGTGTCCACTATGTTTATATTTGTGCCGTTGTAGTGCACAAGAGTGTTTTTTGCGAGTATGGTTATACCGCGCTCACGCTCTATATCGCCGGAGTCCATAACCCTGTCCTGAACCTGTTGGTTTTGGTGGAAAACACCACCCTGTTTTAACATCTGGTCCACAAGGGTCGTCTTGCCATGGTCTACGTGAGCTATTATCGCAATGTTTCTTAAGTCGTTTCTAATCATACAAATCCTTTCGAACCGCATATTGCGGCATATTAAATATAACGCTTGAACGAAATTTTTACAAGTGTTTTGTCTTGACAATTACGTGCATTATGGCATAAAGTATCAAAAAAAGATGAGGAGAAGGGCATGGATTTAAGCAGGCTTGACACCGAGAAAAGAAACACAAATACCGAAAACATAGACAGGGTCTCTACAGAAAACATTATTAAACTAATAAATAATGAAGATAAACTTGTCGCCCCCGCTGTCGAAAAGGAAATACCAAACATTGCAAAAGCGGTGGATGAAATATACAAAAGAGTGCTTTTAGGCGGGCGGCTTATATACATAGGCTGTGGAACTTCCGGCAGGCTTGGCGTTTTAGACGCTTCGGAATGTCCGCCAACATTTGGTGTAAAGGCAGGGCTTGTTGTAGGCGTAATAGCCGGCGGCGAAAAGGCCCTTACCACAGCAATAGAGGGCTTGGAGGACGACCCCAAATTAAGCGTGGAGGACCTTAAAAAAATAAACTTCAGCTCTAAAGACGCTCTTGTAGGCCTTGCAGCAAGCGGCAGAACGCCCTATGTTTTAGGTGCTTTAGAATACGCTAAGCAGATAGGCGCCGCAGCCATAGGGCTGTGTTGCAGTGCAAATTCCAAAATGTCGGAAATTGCGGATATAACAATAGCGCCGCTCCCGGGGCCTGAAGCCCTTACAGGCTCCACCCGCATGAAAAGCGGCACCGCACAAAAAATGGTGCTCAATATGCTATCTACGGCGCTTATGATAAAGCTTGGCAAGGTGTACAAAAACCTCATGGTGGACGTTATGGCGACCAACCAAAAGCTTAAAGCACGTGCAATCAACATAGTTAAAACGGTAACGGGTGTTGACGACAATACGGCAGCTTTGGCGCTTGAAAAAAGCCAAGGGAGCTGTAAAACCGCAATAGTAAGCATACTGCTTAACTTAAGCGCAGAAGAAGCCGAAAAGGCAATACAAAAAGCCGACGGACACCTTAACAGGATTATAGAATAGGTTTATAAAGTAGTTTTATATAGCGGATTTGCATTTTAATTTATTTAGATATAATGTTAAGTATACCCCGCACAAATAAGGCAGTTTTTAACCCCATTAGGTTTTTGTTATATACAACTATAAAAAGCTTGACTCACTGCAAGTCAAGCTTTTTTCAATTAGTAGATGGCTTAAATCTGTCGCAAGCGTTGCCAAAATAGTTTAGCGTTTTCTTTATACTAATCCAATCGTTAATGCATAGAGTTATGCCGGATTTTTTTTTTTTGCAAAGCTGAATGAAGTAAGCGTAGCGATGCTACGGTGACTGATAGATGTAAAGCAAAAATGGAACAATACAAGTTTATCAAAGCATTAAGATGCGAGATTAGTATTAATAGCCCTTTATTACTTCCGCACCTAAGCAATTTTTAAAGTGATTTAGCGCCCACTCGTGCCCTTGCGGATTAAAGCTTGCGACTGCGTCTTCGTGTATTACTATTGAAAAACCCAAGTTGTAGGCGTCAACCGCTGTATGAAGCACGCATATATCTGTGCATACGCCAACTATATGCACCTCGTCTATTCTTCTTTCTCTAAGTTTTAACAAAAGCTCCGTACCGCAGAATGCCGAATAGCGGGATTTTTTTGTGTACCACAGGTTTTCCGAGCCGTCTATGCTTTTATAAAGTTCTTTTAAGCTCCCGTACAGTTCCTGCCCTAATGAATCGTCCTTGTTGTGCGGTGGGAAGAGCTTGTTTTCCGGGTGGAATTTATCTTTTGGGTCATGGGAGTCTATCGCAAAGACCACAAAATCCCCATCATTATGGAACTTTTTAGTAAGCTCCGTTATGCGCTTTTCTATCGCCTGTCCCGGTACTCCGCAGCTTAAGGCGCCGTCTGGTGCAACAAAATCGTAAGTGTAGTCTACATTAATAAGTGCTTTCATATGTTTTTAACATCTCCTTTGTTTCTTTTTGGTGTTTATCTAAAGAGTTTAATAATATATAAAAATCTTTGCTGTGGTTGGGTATCCTTATATGGCAGAGCTCGTGCAGAATAACGCTTCTTAGGCAAATCGGGTCAAAGCATGCAAGCCTTAGAGAGAGCCATATGCGTTTTTTGTTGGTGTTGCAGCTCCCCCAGCGTGTTTTCATGTTTTTTATACGGCATTCCTGTGCCGTGATGCCGCTTAACGCTTCACATTCCTTTAATACTGCGGGGTACGCTCTATTAAGCTCTTTACGATAAAACTCAATAAGTATGTTTTTTATTTGGTCTTGTTCTAAACCAAAAGGTGCATATATAACTATATTGTCGCCCTCAATTTCGCAAAAAGCTTTTTTGCTCTCCTTAACCAAAAGTATATATTCCCTACCCCAAAGTCTGTGTTTTGCTCCCGTAATATACTCCGATTTCTTTTTACTGTCGAACCTCTTAATGTTTTCTTGTATAAAAGTTCTTTTACTCTCAGCGAAGCTTTTTAAAAAATCTACCGGTGTGCCTTTCGGCGCGCTTATTATCACCCGCCCGTCCTTTACACGCAAGTATATATTCTTCTGCCTGCGCTTAAACACAAGCTCTATAGCTATGCCGTCAACATACAGCGCCGTTTCCCAATTCCTCCTTAAATATCGTTTATATCAGAATAACCTTGCTTTTAGAACTTGTCAATTCTTTACTTTTATGCGATTTCGTTGTATTCTATGGCTATGACGAAGCGTGGCAACGAGGAGCAAAACGGCTTCACAAGACAGGCTGATTGGTCAAATCAGCAAGAGGGCTATTTTGAACCCTCTTATTTTGGTACGCAACCATCTTCGGGCTTTGAACAGGACGCCGGCTTTTACGACTATTCAAACCCCATGAACAGCGCACAGCAAAATACGACTCAAAACGCATTTCAAGATTCTGGCTTTTTTCAAGAAGACGAGGATTATTTTAAGCCCGTTGCCGGGTCTGCAAGGCGACAGCCGCAAAACGCAGCCCCTGCACCTCCCACCTACCAAGGCAACTTAAAAACGCCCGTTTTCACACAGGAGCCATTGCAGATGAACGCTCCAGGTTTTGGGGAAGATGCAGCTCCGCTTTACCCAGCTGACGACCCTAACGCCCCCTCATTTGAGCGTATACCCTATAAGGCGCCGCCTAAAAAGCGCAATATGATAACTTGGTTTTATATTGCCCTTGTGCTTTTGGTGCTTGTTTTGGGCGTTATGGGGATAAGCCAGCTTATATCCTCCAACCACAAGCAAACAGCGCTTGTAACTCTTAGCGGGCAGGACGCAACCTATTCCGGCACGGCACTTGTTGTGCGTAACGAAACCGTGTTTATACAAGACGGTGTATCCACCATAAGATACTCTGCAGAAGAAGGCTCCCACGTAAGCCGTGGCGCCCCCGTATGCACCGTGTACACTACCGGCTTTAACCAAAGAGAGTACGATATATTGCAGGGTTACCGCAAAAACATAAAGGACCAGCAGATGTTCCTTTTGGATAACGAGATAGCACCGGACAGCCAGTTAAAGCGCTTGGACGACATGGTAATGCAAAGGGCAGCAGAAACACAGGCGCTTGTGCATGGTGCCAAGGGCAACCTTTTAAACCAAGAGGAACGCCTAAAAGAGGCCGTGCGGGAACGCCAGAGCTATATAAAACAAAAATACCCTGACGACACCAAGCTAACCCGCCTGTACGATAACGAAACAAGCCAATTACAACGCATAGACACGTGGACTAAACAATACTCCGCCCCCGATGACGGTATTGTAAGCTTCTACACAGACGGGCTTGAAGGTGCGCTTAACACAAGCAACTACCTTAGCTATTCCCCAGATCAAGTGCAGAGAATGCTTGACGGGGAAATACCGCAGGACTTTATTAAGGACAAAGACAGCTCGGACATATACCGCCTTGTGCGCCAAAAATCTTGGGGTATGCTTATGCTTGCGGACGACCTTAACTGGAACCCCGTTATAGGCGACAGCTACCAGATGCTTATTGAAAACTTTGAAAGCACCGTTGTAACCGCTAAGATAGAAGGAGTTACAAAATCTGGCGGGAAACTGCTTGTAAGGCTTAATATAGACAGCAGCGTCCTTCCAATACTATATACGCGCAACTGCCGCATACAGCTTTCAAAATCCACCATTACATATGCCGTTCCTTCAAACGCTATAATTACCCAAGGCGGCATAGTGGGCGTTGTTGTAATGTTTGCAGAGGGCGAGTACCTTATACCGGTAACCGTTGTATCCGAAGACGCAACGCAGGCAAATGTTATGCCCGTAAACGCAGGCTACCTGTTTGAAGGCATGAGCGTAAGGCTTTTTGATAAGTAGTTAGGCTTAATATTTGCAATTATTAAGACTTCACCGTATAATATTATCTGAATTTTTATCGACATTCGCTTTCTTGAAGGAGGACAATAAATGAATGCAGGCGCTTTTTTAGACAAAGTAAAAAACGCATTTAGCATAGGCACGAGCAACCGCTGGTTGTTCGGCAATGGCGGCCAGCCCCAAGACGACGGGAGCGCATACGAGGGCTATGAAGAATCCTCCTATGAAGAATATTACGACGGGACAGGGGCAAACCCTTATGCACAACAGGCACAGGGATATGGCTACCAAGCGCCTTATAACCAAGGCTACCAAGAGCAAGCTTATAGCCAGCCTAATGTTCAGCAGCCTTATGCGCAACCTAATTACGCGCAAGCTAATTATTCTCAGCCCAATTATAATAATCCCAGCTATACACAGCAGGGCGCATACAGGCAACAGCAGGATTTTAATCCTGAAAGCGTACAGGAGCAGGCTCCTCAGTTTCAGAGCCAGTTTGCGCCGGAGGGCTTTAACAACACTAAACAGCAGAGAAATCGTAGGGCGGACCAGCACCGCGAACGCACGGAAAACGTTGTGCCTTTCCCTGAGGAAAACACGGCAAGCGCTAAGAGCATGGACGCCTATGTTATAAACGTAAACAACGTCGCCGCTTGTAGGCAAGCTATGATGTGCCTGCGCAAGGGGCAATGCGCCATTATAGTTATGGATAGGTTGACCGACCGCAGCGAAACAAGACGCTATGTGGATATGTTAACAGGCGCATGCTATGCTTTGGGTGGCACTATGACAAGGCTTTCTTCTAAGATAGGTTTTTATCTTATGGCGCCATCCAATATGACAGTATATACCGACGCCGTTACTTCAAATGCCAACAACCCAAAACAGGCTGCGGAGAATTTTACACAGCCGCAGCCAAGTGCACAAATGCCATTTAACGCCAATACCGCCTACCGCGGCGCACAGCAGGCTAACTATGGCAACCCCTATTCCAATATGCAGGCAGAACAAATGTCTCAGCAAATGCCTCCGCAAAACCATTATTACGGCCAAAACCAATATGAAGCACCTGCAGTTTCAAGCAGCGTACATAGGGCCTACTACTCACCTAACGAAATGGCTCAATAAGAACCTAAAGGAAAGGAAAAGATTATGCCTATTACCGTAAACATGATAGAAGAAAAGGAATTTAAAATTAAAGTACGAGGCTACGACCCCGTAGAGGTTGACGAATTCCTTGACGAGATTTGCGACGAGATGATAGTAATGCAGGAGACAATTGCATCCTTGCGGGACAAGGTCGCAAAGCAGGACAGCGCAAGCTTTGCACCGCCACCACCCATGCAACCGGCTGCACCTGCAATACCCCTATCGCCCACTCCCCCGCCTGCGGAAAGGTTCCCTGCGGATTTGGAAACGGCAAAAAAACTGCTTGAAGACACACAGAAAAGCTGCGACGAAGCTTTGGCAAACGCCAAAAAACGTGCGAACGAAATAATACAAGAAGCCAAAGACCGTGTGCCGGATCCGGAACTTACCGACCTTGAAACGCAGCGTGACAGCGTTAGGCAGGAAATAGAAACGCTTAAGGAAGAGCTTGAAAGCTTCCGCAACCGTTTCAAGAGCATGCTTAACGACCAAAAAGACCTGCTGGACGCGGAGCTATAATATGCGCTACGGAGCTTTAGAAGCGGGCGGCACAAAGATGGTTATGGGCGTACTAAACGAAAACATGGAAGTTGTACGCTCCACCGCCTGTCCTACACGCCCGCCCGACGAAACAATGGAAGATATACTCGCTTTTTTTGAAGGCGAGAAACTTGACGCCATGGGTATTGCTACATTTGGCCCTGTTAACCTCGACATGGATTCCCCCGAATACGGCAATATTACAAGCACACCCAAGCTCGCATGGCGTGATTACCCGCTTTATAAAACAATTAAGGAAGCCCTTAATGTTCCCACCCTTGTGGATACGGACGTTAACGCAGCAGCGCTTGCGGAAGCCACTATGGGCGCTGCAAAAGGCCTTAAAAACATACTGTATGTTACGGTTGGCACGGGTGTTGGTGGAGGTCTACTTTTAGACGGCAAACTCGTGCACGGCATGCTGCACCCCGAATGGGGGCATATACCGCTGTCCCGCGCAGAGGACGACCCGCTTCAAAGAGGCATATGCCCATACCATGCGCTCTGCCTTGAAGGATTAGCTTCAGGCCCTGCGATACAATCCCGCTGGGCGACACCCGCAAAGGAAATACCTGTAGACCACAGAGCTTGGGACTTGGAGAGCTATTATTTAGCGCAGCTTTGCGTAACCGCACTTATGACTGTATCTGTAGAGCGTATAATATTAGGTGGCGGTGTTATGCACCAAGAAACCCTTTTCCCAAAAATACGCGCACAGGTTAAGGATATGCTTGGCGGCTACCTGCAACACCCAAGGGTAGAAAACTTAGAAGAGCTTATAGTGCCACCGGCACTGTACCCAGACAGCGGTCTTATAGGCGCAGGCCTTCTCGCCAAAGCCGCACTATAATACAAAAGTAATAAAAAAGGGCTTTAAGCCCTTTTTATAAATTTTTATAAAGAGGATTTATGCTGTACATTGTAGTTATTTTATTGCCTGTGCTTGGGGCTGTGCTCTGTAAATTTATTAAAAAGCACCATAGGCAAACTATGCTTGCTTTTTTGGGGCTTTCTTTAATTTCTGTAATAGCTTTAAGCCTTACAAATACGCCCCCTTTGACGCTTTTTGCAGTCGGAAACCTTGCTCTGTCTTTTGCAAAGGACAGTATAAGCACATTGTTTGCCCTGCTTTTTTCGGGTATTTTTCTGCTCTGCGGTATATATGCAAATGGCTATTTTGAAAAGACAAAGGATATACGCAATTTTTGCGTATTTTTTCTTTTGAGCCTAAGTGCACTCCTTGGGTTAAGCCTTGCAAATAGCCTTGCTACACTTTTTGTGTTATTTGTATCGGCGGCACTGCTATCATCTCCCTTGGTAAGCTTTGACGGTACGGAAAACGCTAAAAAGGCTTCAAAAGAGTATGTAAAACATTCTCTCACAGGTGCTGCTTTAGCTTTAATAGGGCTTTTTGTAATAATACCAAACCTTAAAAGCCCGTACTTTGTATACGGCGGCGCCTTAAACGAAGCTCTAAACATGCCTGAGTTTTTGTTTTTGTTGTTTAGTTTAATAGGCATTGTAGGCTTTGCATCAAAGGCAGGGCTTTTCCCCATGCACGCGTGGCTGCCTACAGCACACCCCGTAGCCCCAACACCCGCAAGTGCAGTACTTTCGGGCCTTATTACAAAGGCCGGCATTATAAGCGTTATCAGGCTCATATTTTTTAGCATAGGGACAAGCAAGCTACATGGCAGTTTCGTGCAATATACGCTTATGGCGCTTTCCCTTTTTACTGTGCTCATGGGTTCAAGCTTAGCATATAAGCAGACAATGCTTAAAAAGCGTCTCGCCTTTTCGTCGGTGTCGCAACTAAGCTATATATTGTGTGCGCTGTTTTTGATGAACGAATTTTCTTTAAACGCAGGTCTTTTGCACGCAGTGGGACACGCCTTGGTTAAGAGCGGGTTGTTTTTAAGCTTCGGCCTTGTTATACATAAGACGCACGACACGGAAACTTCAGCATTTAAAGGCATTGAAAAATATATGCCTGTAACGGTTTTATTAACCCTGCTGCTCTCGCTTTCGCTTGTGGGTATACCACCTTTCATGGGCTTTATAAGCAAGTGGGAGATAGCAAAAGCTGCACAAGGCGGCATATTTAATTTAATTTTGCCCGTGGTGCTTATAATATCGGCAATGTTGACCGCAAGCTACCTTTTTCCGCTTAGCATAAGCGCCGTGTTTGAAAAACCGCATAAAGAAATTAAAAAGCACGAGTCTGATATACTTATGCTGCTGCCCATAGCCATTCTTGCCGTTTTGGCATTGCTCGGAGGCTTTTTCATGCCCTTGGAGGTAATATGACAATATTTTTTTTCATACTGTTGTTTTTACCCGCTGTATGCGCAATTCCCGTTTACTTTTTATGTAAGTGTAAAAATAAAGAAAACTTGCATGCGCTTTTCGCAGTTTCATTCGTATGCCTGTTTTTGGCGCTTTTCCTATACAGCAACAGCATAAACTGCTCCATTAGCTTAGGAAATTTAAAATTAAACTTTAAGACAGACCCCTTAAGAAACCTGTATGCAGTTGTATCATCGCTGCTTTGGAGCGTTACGGCGTTTTTCTCCCCGCCATATTTTGCACACGAGGAAAAGCTAAGTCGCTACAGAATGTTCGCACTTTTTACATTGAGCGCAAGCTTAGGTGTGTTTTTCGCCGCAGACTTGCTTACCGCATTTTTCTTTTTTGAAATGCTGAGCTTTGCAAGCTTCCCGCTTGTAGCACAGGAAGAAAACGATCTTTCTCTTTCCGCCGGCAAGACATACCTTTTTACATCGGTTTTGGGCGGCATGCTTATACTTTTGGGACTTATGAAGCTATACCCTATATTCCAAAACTTCGACCTACAATTTATGGCGGAAAAAGCCCAAAGCTTGGATAAAAGTACGCTGTTTTTCCCATCTCTGCTTGTAATGCTGGGCTTTGGCGCAAAAGCTGGCCTTTTCCCGCTGAACTCTTGGCTCCCAAAGGCACATCCAGCAGCCCCGGCTCCCGCAAGCGCACTGCTTTCAGGGCTACTTACAAAGGTTGGCGTGTTCGGCATATTCTTTATTACATTCCCCCTATTTTTGGGCTTCCTGCCTTGGGGCAATGTTTTGCTTGTTTTAAGCCTTATAACAATGGCAGTGGGCGCACTGCTTGCACTTTTCTCAACCAATATAAAGCGCACCCTTGCGTGCTCCTCCATGAGCCAGATAGGCTTTATAATGTTTGGCGTATCTATGCAGGTAATGTTAAACGAAGAAAGCGCCATAGCATTCACAGGCACAGTTATGCACCTTTTAAACCACAGTTTAATAAAGCTTTTGCTTTTTTTAATAGCCGGTTGGCTTTATATGCTTACGCACTCCCTTAATTTTAACGATTTAAAAGGCGTCGGCAGAAAACGCCCGCTTTTGGCTCTCTGCTTCTTGGTAGGCGCTCTGTCAATTTCCGGCGTGCCGGGCTTTAGTGGCTATATCTCTAAAACACTTTTACACGAGAGTATATTAGAATACATACATCTTTTGCACGGGCATAATACATTTTGGCTTGTATTGGCAGAAAAAGTATTTGTGGTATCTGGCGGGCTAACATTTGCCTATATGACAAAGCTTTTCGTCTGTATATTCTTGGAAAAACCCGAAAGAATAATAGACACAAAGCCTGTATCCGAAACCAAAATAAGCATAATAATATCCGCCCTGTTTTTACTCCCATTAGGCCTTTTCCCTTATGCACTTTTTAACCCCTTAGCACAAAACGCCCTTAAGTTTTTAAGCCCCGAAGCTATAATACCGGCAGTAGATTATTTTGCCACAATTAACCTTTTAGGCACAGGAAAATCCCTGCTTATAGGCGCTATTGTTTATATAGCCTTTGTAAACACAAGGCTTATAAAAAAGCAAGGTCGCATATATTTAGATAAAACTCCAAAATACATACAGATAGAAAACATAGTAAAACCCGCATTTGAAAAGCTTAAGCAAGTATCGCTAATAGGCTTTGAAAAAGCGCACGAGTTTGCAGAGAAACTATAATAACCAAAAACAAAACCTAAACAACAAAAAACAGGAGGCTTTGATGTGTACCCCCTATACTGGACAAACCAGTAAGGGGGTATTTATCACTTGCACTTCCTGTTTTTTATTACAGACAAATTCTATCTACCTGTTTATAAATATCAGCTAAATATTTCCTTGACTTTATCTAAAAAGCTTTTGCTGTCTTGGTATTCCTTGCCGGTGGTTGCGGCTTCAAGCTTGCGCAGAAGTTCCTTTTGTTCTTCGCTCAAGCGCTTTGGGGTTTCCACTTTAACTGTAAGCACAAGGTCTCCCTTAGTGTTGCTGTTGAAGCGCTGTATGCCCTCGTTTTTAATGCGGAATTGTGTGCCCGTCTCCGTGCCCTCGGGTATTGTATGTTTGACGCTACCTTTAAGCGTAGGCACGTCTATTGTAGCGCCAAGCGCCGCTTGGGTGAAGGATATGGGCATATTGAGCAACAGGTCGGCCCCGCTGCGTTTAAAGAGCTTATGGGGTGCTACGGTTACCACTATTTGCAAATCGCCCGCAGGCCCGCCGCGAAGCCCCGATTCTCCCTGACCCTGCATTATAATAACCTGTCCGTTATCTATGCCGGCGGGTACTTTAACCGTTGCCTTGCGCTTTTTCTGCATACGGCCGCTACCGGAACAATCCTTGCAGCGATTTTTGATGTATTGGCCCGTGCCACCGCAGGTGCTGCATGTGCGCACCGTTACCATAAAACCACCCTGTGAGCGAACTTGGCCCGTACCTCCGCAGGTGGGGCAGGTTTCGGGCTTGGTACCCGGCTCTGCCCCCGTACCGCTACAGGTGTCGCAGTTTTCTTCCCTTATAAAGTTAAAGGATTTTTTTGCGCCAAAGGCGGCTTCTTCAAAGCTTATCTTAAGGTTGTAGCGTAAATCACGCCCCTGCATGGGACGCTGCGCACGGCGTGCTCCGCCTGCTCCTGCGCCTCCAAAAAGCTCGTCAAATATGCTGCCAAAGCCGCCGAACCCTCCAAAACCGCTAAAGTCGTTATGGTTAAAGCCGCCAAAGCCGCCCATGTTTTCAAAGCCGTCCATGCCGAACTGGTCGTACTTGGCACGCTTGTCGGGGTCAGACAGAACTGCGTTTGCCTCGTTTAGCTCTTTGAATTTTTCTTCTGCATTTTTATCGTCGTGGTTAAGATCCGGATGGTATTTTTTAGCAAGCTGACGGTACGCCTTTTTAATATCCTCCTGGCTTGCGTTTTTATCCAGACCCATCACTTCATAATAATCTCTTTTTTTTGCCATATTGCTTCCTTTAAGCAGGCGGTGCGGGCCCGATTATTCTAAGCCCGCACGCTTTCCCGCTAAAATTATTGCACGTCTCCGTCGGCGTTTACACTCCCGTCAGGGTTTTGTGTGGGAGGCATATCCTGCGGAGGCATCTGCCCACCTTCGCCTTGGTTCTGGTAGAGCTTACCGAATACGCTGTACACTTTTTCTGTTATGCTGTCAAGCTCTGCCTTTATTTTTTCGCTGTCGTTTGTTTCGCGCAGCTTTTTAAATTCGTCAAGCTGGGATTGCACGGTTGCCTTGTCTTCGTCCGACAGTTTTTCGCCATTTTCTTTAAGCTGTTTTTCTATCTCGTATATAAGGCTGTCGGCACGGTTTAAGGTTTCCACTTCTTCTTTGCGCTTCTTGTCTTCGTCGGCATACTGCTCGGCTTCCTTTACGCGCTGTTGTATTTCTTCCTCGCTCATGTTGGTGGAAGCGGTGATGGTAACGTTTTGCTCCTTGCCGGTACCTAAGTCCTTAGCAGAAACATTAACTATACCGTTTTTGTCTATAGTAAATTTAACTTCTATCTGCGGTACACCTCTTGGGGCGGGAGCTATGCCTGTAAGCTGGAAGCGGCCTAAGGACTTATTATCATAAGCCATGGGGCGCTCGCCCTGAAGCACGTTTATTTCTACAGTAGTCTGACCGTCTGCCGCGGTTGAGAATATCTGCGATTTTTCGGTCGGTATGGTGGTGTTGCGCTCGATAAGCTTTGTGAATATGTGGCCTTCGGTTTCAAGCCCTAAGGACAGGGGTGTTACGTCAAGCAGAAGTACGTCTTTAACGTCTCCGCCCAAAACACCTGCCTGTATGGCGGCACCAAGTGCTACACATTCGTCCGGGTTGATGCCCTTGAAGGGTTCTTTGCCGGTTATGTTTTTAACGGCTTCCTGTACGGCGGGGATTCTTGTAGAACCGCCGACTAATATTACCTTATCTATATCTTTGGCACTTAGGCCTGCGTCTTTCAAAGCTGTCTGCATGGGGCCTACAGTTCTTTCGACCAAGTCGTGTGTCAACTCGTCAAACTTTGCCCTTGTTAATGTTACGTCCAAGTGTTTGGGGCCGTTTGCGTCTGCCGTTATAAAGGGCAGGTTTATATTTGTGGTCATTGCGGTTGAAAGCTCTATCTTGGCTTTTTCTGCAGCTTCCTTTAGACGCTGTTCTGCCATGCGGTCTTTGCGCAGGTCTATGCCGTTTTCGTTTTGGAACTGATCCGCAACGAAGTTTATAACTCTGTTGTCAAAGTCGTCGCCGCCTAGCATCGTGTCGCCGTTTGTTGCAAGCACTTCAAACACGCCGTCGCCAATTTCAAGGAGCGATACGTCAAACGTGCCACCACCAAGGTCAAACACGAGTATTTTGTGGGCGTTTTCTTTATCCAAGCCATAGGCCAAAGATGCAGCCGTGGGCTCGTTTATAATGCGCAACACTTCAAGGCCGGCTATACGGCCTGCGTCCTTAGTTGCTTGACGCTGGCTGTCTGAAAAGTATGCAGGTACGGTTATAACCGCTTGGCTTACCTTTTCGCCAAGGTAGCTTTCTGCATCGCTCTTGAGCTTCTGCAAAATCATAGCGCTTATTTCCTGCGGGTTGTATGTTTTGCCGTCTATATCAACCTTATGGTCGGTACCCATTTCCCTCTTGATTGAGGATATGGTCCTGTCAGGGTTGGTTATAGCCTGACGCTTTGCAATCTGCCCTACAAGCCTTTCACCGTCTTTGGTAAAAGCTACCACAGAAGGGGTAGTCCTTGAACCCTCTGCATTGGGGATTATAACAGGCTCTCCGCCTTCCATTACTGCGACCACGCTGTTGGTCGTTCCTAAGTCGATACCTATAATTTTACTCATAATTTCCTCCATTTTTTCTTTATATATTAATTTACTTGTTAACTTATTCAGCGACTACCTTTACCATGGCATGGCGTATTACATAGTCATTTAATTTATAGCCCTTTTGAATGACCGCGCTTACGGTGCCGGGTTCTCCCTCGTCCGGGTTGCCCTGAGCTACTGCTTCTTCAAGATAGGGGTCAAACTTTTCGCCTAACCTGTCTATCTCTTCGACGCCTCTTTTGTTTAGAGCGTCCATAAGCTTTCTGTAAACGAGCTTTACACCCGTATGCAGGGGGCTTTCTTCGCTTTCGCCCTCCGCCGCCTGTATGGCTCTCTCAAGGTCGTCACAAACTGGAAGCACCGTGCGTATAAAGGCTATCGCACCGTCGTCAAAGGCTTCAGCACGTATTTTCTGGTTGCGGCGGCGATAGTTTTCAAACTCCGCCTGCACCTTTTGTGCAAGCAGCAGGTATTCGTCCCGCTCCTGCAAAGCTTTTTGCAGGGCCTCATCTTGCAGGCTTTGCACTTGGTTATCTTCGTTGGATTGAGAGGCTACGCCCTCCAAGTCTTCTGCCTGCATGTCCTCCCTATGGTCTAAGTCCTGTTCCTTCATGCCTTTTATAAACACTCCTAACTGTATTTCAGCATACCGCTGAGTATGTTTGCCGTGGTGGATAATGTAGTAAGCACCTCTTGGTAGGGCATACGCATGGGGCCGATTACGGCAACGCTTCCGCGGCTTTTATCGCCCATATCGTATGAGGCTGTTACTATACTGCAATCCTTAAGCTCCACTATGCCATTTTCATGCCCTATATAAGCGTTTATGCCCCTCTGTCCACCCCTTGCAAGCAGGTTTAAAAGCCTTTGCTTTTCCTCTACTACGGATAAAAAGCTCCTTGCCTTTTCAACATCGCTAAACTCTGGGTGATACAAAATATTCTGTGCGCCAAACACCATAAGCCTATCTGTGGAAGCCTGCTTTTCCATCTGCTTTGCAAGCTCCGCCACACCTTGCAACACGCGTGGGTCAAGACTGGCGTGAAGGGCTATACCCTCCAACAAGTTTTGCACTTCGCGCATAGTTTTGCCGCTTAGATGCTCGCTCATCGCACGTGATAGTGTGTACAGAGCGTCCGGATTTAGGTGCTCAGACACATGCACAAGCGCATCGCGCACGGTACCTGCGTCCGTTATGACTACCAGCAGAGCTTTAGCGCCCGAAACCGGCATAAGCTGTAAGGACTTTACACGGAGATCCTTCTGCCTTGGCATCATAACAGCCACAGTATAGCGGGACATTTCGCTCAAGGACTGAGCCAATGTGCACACAAGGTCTTCAAGCTGCTGAACACGCGCGGTCAAAGCCTTTTGCGTGTCGGACTCCTTTATGGGGTTTATAAGCCCGTCGTTTATAAGGTGATCCACATAGAGCCTGTAGGCATGCACATTTGGCACACGGCCCGCGGAAACATGGGGCTTATCAAGGTAGCCCATTTCCTCAAGGTCGCTCATCTCGTTGCGGATAGTCGCACTCGAAAAATCGGGCATATATTTGCGCGATATGGTGCGGGAACCCACCGGCTCCGCCGTCTGCACATAGCTTTTTATAATGGCTTCAAGCACTTGTTTTTTACGTGCAGTAATCATGCGACCCTCCTTAAGAATTTCGGTTGTTAGCACTCTTGCCTCGCGAGTGCTAAGCCGTGTATATAATGTACCACGCCTATGTTTTTTTGTCAAGCCTTATTTATAGAATGTTTTTTACGGGTGATGCTATATTGATTTAGGCTAAATTAGCTTACCTTAACACGGATAATAACTGGATTAAGTAGTGTTGAATGAGCTATAAAATAAAGTTTTATACAGCAATAATCAAACAGACCCTCTTTCTGTTTGCAGCGGCATCAGTTAACATCATAATAAACAAGAGCTTTTTCGTTTTGAAAAAGCTCTAATAAATACATTATAAAATGTAATCGACTAAAAATAATTTTAGAGTTGTAAAAAAGTATAAAATACATCAATATAAATACAGATAGGTTGCATCACTGTGTATGGTTTACATAGTTTTAAAATATGATAAAAAATCAGCAGATTTTTTTGTGAGTATAAAGCATAGCAAAGCTATGTCTGCCTAACAAAGACAAAGCGAAAAGCATATTCAAACTAGCTATTTAAATTTATGTTTATTATTATGCTTTTTATTGTTTTATAACGCTTATCGTCTGCAAAGACTTAACTTCTCGCTTTTCGCCGTAAAGCACAACTTCTACTACGTTTTCCCCAAAATTAGTGACGCTCACGCCATTTTTATCCGCCTTAACCTTAAGCGCTTGTTGCTTGTATGTAACATTGAAAGCAAGGCTGTCCCATTTTTCCGGCAAGCGGGGGGATATATGCAGTTCCCCTTTTTTCATGCGCAACCCCCCAAAGCCGTATACCGCACACTGCCATATACCGCCCATGGAAGCGCTGTGTATACCCATATCGGAACTCTTCATATTGGGGCCTAAGTCTATATTTGCACTGCCGCGGAAAAATTCGTAAGCTATTTCTTGAAGGCCTAAATCCGCCGCAAGCACGGAATGTGTTGACTTTGAAAGAGAAG
Organism: Eubacteriales bacterium; assembly: GCA_030532025.1. Taxonomy (GTDB): domain Bacteria; phylum Bacillota; class Clostridia; order Christensenellales; family Aristaeellaceae; genus DTU024. The sequence continues at coordinate 5,373 of JAUNLY010000012.1, read as the reverse complement.
AATCATGCAGGGTTCTATCTTCGTAGAACGTATAGTTTGTCTTTTTCATATCCGAGCTGAAAAGCTCCTCCAACAAGAAAAACAGCACGAGCACGTCCGCTTGTTTGGATACCTGTATGTTTCTTAGCTCATCGTTGTTATAGTCGTTATAAATCGTGCCTACGTCGGGACTTTTTTTGTACGGAGAAAGGTCTATAGTCTTTAAGTCAAAGTAGCCGTCAAACTGCGGGAGTATGCCATTTTGGTCGGGCTTTGGTAGATACAATTTTTTAAGCACATTCTCTATATCCCTATAGGAAGCTTCCAAATCGAATTGATTGTTGAATTTATCGTACAGATCTGGTTCTAAGCTCTTTATTATTTCAAGCGCTTTTTTCATATTCCAAGCCGCCATATAATTTGTATATGCATTGTTGTTGACATGCTCTTTGTATTCGTCAGGGCCTATTACCCCGTTATATTCGTAGCGCTGTTTTTCCTCGTTAAATTCGGCTCGGCTTGCCCAAAACCTTGCAGTATCTATAATAATTTCATAGCCTTTATTGTGCATAAAGTTTTTATCACCGCTAACCATATAGTATTGCCACACGGCAAAAGCTATGTCCGAAGAAATATGCTGTTCTATAAGCCCTGTCCATATTTTCATGGGAAGTCCGGTTTTGATATCCGCCGCACCCCAAAGCGGCGTAACCTCCCCGTCGTCTAACCATGCGCTCTCCCAAGGGTACATGGCGCCCTTGTAGCCGTTTTCATGGGCTTTTCTGCGAGCTCCCGGAAGCGTATTGTAGCGGTAGGAAAGCAAAGCTTTAGCTACCTGCGGCTGGGTGAAGGTGAAATAAGGAAGTATAAAAATCTCCGTATCCCAGAAAGAATGGCCCTTGTAGCCTTCCCCGCTTAGACCTTTTGCCGCAATACCAACACGATCGTCATCCTTTTTAACCATTATATTTAAATGGTAAAGGGCAAAGCGAAGTGCAAGCCTGTCGTAGCTGTCTGTGCTTTCTATATAAATATCCTGAGCCTCCCAAAGCTTTTGCCAAGCAATACGGCTTTGTTCAAATAGTAGCTTATAACCCATTTTATAAGCTTTTTCTATCGTTTCAAGCCCGTCTTTTTCTATCTGCGCCTGTGTATCTTGTTTTTTATAATAGGCCATATCCCTTGAGCTGTGTACGGCACATATTTTTTCTATAAAAAGCGTTTCTCCTGCATCTAAAGAAATGCTTTGCCTTATATAAAACTGTCGCCTATCTATGACGGGTACAAACCCCGCAGAGACAGCTTTACCGTCTATTTTAAAACTATGCGCAACATGCTGTGTGCAGAGCACATTGGAATTTGTAGTACGGCTTGACATACGCAGGTAACGCCCATCAAGCAGGCGCTTTTCCCCTTCCTTAAAGTGTTGACTGCCCGTATTACTTACACGCCCGTCAATGCCGCTTTCTATTGTTATTTGAATATCCTGCTGCGCTTTTATTTCCGTACGGAAAGCTATTATATGTTCATCACTCAACGAAACAAAGCGCCTAAAGCTAAGCTCAAGCTGTTTTTTGTCCAAGGTTTCAAAACCTACATTGCGCTCAAGCTCCCCTGTTTTTAAGTTTAACCTGCGGCTGTAATTTAGTATTTTGCCACGCTCCATAGAAAACGGGTACCCGTCTATTATTATGCGCATTGCAGTTAAATCGGGCAGGTTAGGTAGCTCTGTTACCTCATCTCCGTCAAAGCTGTTAAATGTGCCCGTAACAAAAAGGTTGCGCGTCTCGTTTATATAGCTTTCTTCTAAGGCCGCGCGCTGACCTATATAGCCATTGCCCTGACAGAAAATAGATTCGCACTTACCAAGGTAACGGCTGTCAAAAGCTGCTTCCTCTACAATCCAATCCTTATATTCGCCCTTGCCCGTATCATAACGCAACATAATTTATCCTCCTTAAATTATCCCGCCCTTTTTGGCGGGATATAGCTTTAAAACGTTTTATTTTAGGTTATTGTTAACCTTTTATACCAGAAGACGCTATGCTCGCCTGTACCTGACTTTGTGCGAACATGTAGACTATTATCCCCGGCATTACCACAAGCGTAAGCGCAGCAAACATACGCGTATAGTCGTATGAAAAGGCTTGGTTAAAAAAGCCGAGCGCCACGGGAAGTGTTCTATTTTGTGGCGAAGAGGTTAAAAGCGCTGCAAAATAGTACTCGTTCCAGTTGCCTAAGAACATTAGTATTCCCGCTGTTGTAAGCCCGTTTTTTGCAAGCGGCATATTGATCTGAAAGAATGTGCGCATAAAGCCTGCGCCGTCTATATCCGCAGCCTCGTTTAGCTCCATGGGTATAGACATAAATGTAGACCTTAACACAAACAGGCTCATGGCAATACCACCGGAAAGGTATACGAGCATAAGCCCTGTTTTGGTGTCGTACAGGTTTAAATTCATTATAAGAGAGAATATAGGCTGTGTTTTAGTATGCCCCGGAACAAGCAATGTAATTGTAAACAGCACATATATAAAGTTTTTTAGCGGGAAACGGAATTTAGCGAATACATATGCGCTCATTGAAAATATGAACAGCGAAACGGCAGTTGATACGGTCGATATAACAAGAGAGTTAAGCCCATACGTTCCAAATGAGTACTGGTTTAGAACCGAAGTATAGGCATCAAAATTATAGGTGTCCGGCAGAGAAAACGGCGAAGACAATATAGCCGCATTTGACTTAAACGAGGACTGTATTACCCATAGTATTGGATATACCGATATAATGACGGTGAAAATAAGAGTAAGGTACATAAAAACCTTAAACAGTACCGTTGGAAAACTTGATTTCTGTTTCATGCCTTACCCTCCTTACACCGGTTCGTTCATACGGAACAGCCTGTTTATCACAAGCAATGTAAGTATGCCTATAATAAACATAACCATAGCCGTCGCATTTGCCATACCGTAGTTATAGTCTGTAATATTGTTAACCAGTATTAGTGAAAGGCCCATGGTATCGTCCCCCGGCCCTCCGCGCGTTGTAAGCGCTATGTTTTCGTACATAGCAATACGCGATGTTACCGACAGTATTACAGAAGTGCCTATGGAGTTTCTGCAAAGCGGGAGTTTTATATACCTTGTAAGCTGCATACCGCTTGCGCCGTCTATCTTAGCGGCTTCAAGCGTTTCTTTGGGGATAGCCATCAAATCCCCCAGAACAAGCATTGTAACTATTACCGCATAAAACAGCCAAGTAAATGTAATCGCCCAAAACGCCGCGGGCGATTGGTAAAACCAGTTTACCGAGAAGTTTGGAATTATTTCGCGTATAAGCGAATTGAGAACGCCGAACTCGTTATTGAATATAAATTTATATATCATAGCCCAAGCTGCGGCGGAGATTACGTTTGGGATCATAAACGTGGAGCGCACTACCTTCCAGCCTATGGGTTTTTGGAACAGAAAAAAGGCAATCATTACGCCAAAACCCACGTGCCCCACCATGGCAATAAGCGACCAATTTAAAAGATTGCGCAAGGAAATAAGAAAGCTCCCTTGCCTAAACAAGCGAAGGTAGTTTTTGATGCCGTTAAACTGAGGCGATGAAAAACCGTCCCATTTTGTAAACGATGTAAACAACACCGTAATTATAGGCATTAGATAAAACATTGCAAAAAGCGCAATTGTCGGCAGTAAAAACAGGTATATTTTTATAAACCTACTGCGTTCTATATGCGTATACTTGTTGATTTTCATGGCAATTCTCCTGCTGATACTAATCCAAATCGTTAATGCATAGAGAAACGCAGGATTTTTTCTTTTTTGCAAAGCCGAATGAAAGAGGCGTAGCGGCGCTACGCTGACTGAGTGAGGCAAAGCAAAAATGGAAAAAGACAAGTTTATCGAAGCATTAATGTTTGAGATTAGTATGAGATTGGTGCAATAGGGGCTTCCAGAATCTTGGAAGCCCCGTTGAGTTTAGATTAGTCCATGAGTGTTTCCGCAGCCTTGTTGCTCAGCTCCGTGCAGAACTGTTCGGCGCTCATGCTGCCGTCTATTAATTTGGGTAAGAGCTTGCCAAACTCTACGTTGGCAATTGAAGAGGGTATGCAGTCTCCAAAGCTTGGGGCGAGTATTGTTTCGCTGTTTACTGCGTTTACATACTCGTACAGCAGTGCGTTCTTTTCGGCTTCTGCCTTGTATTCTGCGCTTGTTTCCATCTTGGGAGCTATGCCGCCTTCGGCCAGCATATAAGCTTCAAGTTCTTCAGGAGAGCACATAAATGTGATAAATGCAATGGCCGCTTCCTGCTCTTCCTTTGAAACAGTAGAGGGAACCCACCATGAATAGCCGGAGTTGTTGGCAAGAGCCACATTGCCCGGGAATACCGCGCCACGAACCGTTTTGCCGTCAAAGCCGTTTGACCACTTGTCGTTATTTTCCGCTTGGAAGTCGCCTACCATCCAAGAGCCGTTTGCTATAACGGCGGCGTTTTTAGACATGAAAGCGTTTGCCGCGTCAGCATAAACTGCACCTACAGTATTGGCAGATGCGTATTTTTGCAGAAGTTCCTGCAACTTTTCGGTAGCTTTTAATATTATAGGCTGGTTGAAGTCAACCACTTTATCGCGCACGCTGTTGCGTAAAAGCTCTGCTCCACCTTCCTGTGCAGCTATAAGAGAAGAATAAACAAGCATTGTCGTCCAAGCGTTTTCGCCCGTCATAAATGCCATTTTATTGTCGCCAAGCTCCGCAGCCAGCTCGTCCCAGTTTGCCATTTCGCCGGGGACTTTGGAAAACTGAACCATGTCGCCGTTGTAGTACATGCCCATGGGGCGTGTTACAGGAAGCAGGATTGAGAACACCTTGCCATCAGCCATGGTATTAAACGCAAGGCTGTCTTCGAGCAAAATGTCTTTAAGTTCGGGGTGTTCTTCCAGATAGGGTGCCCAGTCAAAGAACATATTGTTGGGGATAACCGCACGCTCTATCCATTCCATTTCGCCACCTTCTATTATGGCGGGCAACTTTTTCTGCTGGCCGAGCTGTTTCATTTTTTCGGCGTACATATCTTGGGTAAGCTCTTCTATGGTTATATGGTACTTACCTTCGTACATTTTGTTAAAGCGCTCTACCTGTGGCATAAAAAATACGGCGCCCACGTTTTCACCGGTTTTGTAGTGCGGAATTTTAAGCTCCACAACTTCGGCAAATACGCCGCCGACCATGCCTAAGGTCAAAGCCAAGAACAGAAAAAGAGCAACTAGTTTTTTCATAAAGATGAAACCTCCTTATAATATATTCAAAGGCATTCTTCAGCCTGTGAATTTAGTAAAACGGTTTAGTTAATACAGACTTTTATACACGCCACCCCGCATCAATATTCAAA
>JAUNLY010000125.1 GCA_030532025.1 Eubacteriales bacterium | reverse complement strand
ATAATAGAAAAAATAAATGCCGGCGAAATAGATCCCCCCTATGCAGAGAGCATAAACCTTAACGATTATAAGGACTGATTGATACTTTAAGGTTTAAAGCACACATACGATATATACAAAAATCGGCAGACTGTAAAAAGTCTGCCGATTTGTTTGTGTGTTTGTTGACTTAAAACGCTTAAGTTATTTTAGGCTTATGAGATATTACCTTGCGTCGGGGCTGAAGAGCTTGGTTAGGGTTTCTCTTCCTGCAGCGCCGTCTGGGGCTAAGCCGTTATTGCGTTGGAATTCCTGCACGGCGGATTTAGTACCGCTACCGAACTTGCCGTCGGCACTGCCTTGATCAAGGTAGCTAAGCTCTATAAGGCGCTCTTGCATGGCACGCACGTTTTCGTTGTTATCGCCCTTCCTTAGGGTGATTATCTCCGTGGGCTTGGGTGTTGCGGTGGGGCGAGGCGTGGGTTCTGGGGTTTGTGTTGGCACCTGTGTAGGAACATCTGTCGGCGCTTCACTAGGCAGTGCGCCGCCTAAGGGATAGCCCCCCGGCATATTGGCAGCAGGGTTTGCGACAGAGGGTGGCGCCTGTGTAGCCTGCACGGGCTTAGGAGCGTTAAATGTTCTTACTATAAGGAATATGATTAATATAAGCAAAAGGCTTAGCACGACTAGTATAAAACCGCGTACTTTTTCGTCGCTCATACGCTCCGGATAATGGTTCATTCCTTCTCTCCTCTCAAAATACATTTAAAAGATAGACAATAGAATATTTTTTGTCAATCTTCAATCGAGCAGTGTTCAAAAAAGCATTGTCTGCGCACAATAGGTATATATTGGCTGTTTATTTTAGTAAGCCTATCGCAGATAAGTTCGGTACAGTTTGCCTGTTCGCTCATTTTATCGGGTGGCATGAGCAAATCGAATGAAAGCCTTATACTGCCGTCATCAAGGGGCAATGCCTGTAAATCTTGGTAGCGGTAGGGGCAACCCACCTGTTTTAATGTCTTTTCTACGTCCTTGCGGACGCTGTTGAACAGGGAATCTTTTGTACGCACAGGGTCCATATGCACTATAAGCCTGTAGCCGAATTTTTCGTCAACGGCTCTTTCTATGCTGTCTGCCACAAGGTGTGCTTCTTCAAGGCGCATATCGGCATCGAGCGAAATATCCACCGTGGCGAAGCGGTTGTTGCCGCCGTATTCGTGCATCATAAGGTCGTGCACGTCGAGAACTTTATCGCGCGATTGTATAAAGTCCATAATTTTTTTGCCTACGGGGTTATAAGCGCCGTGTCCTAAAAGCAGGGAAACATTGTCCTTTATAATTTCTACGCCGTTTTTAATTATAAGGGCGGAGATTATAAGGCCTATATAACCGTCCAAGTTTACCTTGAAAATTATAGATATAAATATAGATATAATTACGCCCGCTGTGCGCAATACGTCTGTAAAAGAGTCCGCCGCAGTGGCTCTTAGCATCTCACTGTCTATTTTATTCGCTATTGTAGTGTAAAATGCTCTAAGCCATATTTTAAGCGTCATAGAAATAAACAGAACTACAATAGCCGCTATATGGAAGTTTACCGTTACAGGGTTGATTATTTTTTTGATGGAATCCACAAGCGTCGTTCCGCCCAAAAACAATATGGACATGCCTACAAGCATGCTGAGCATCAACTCAAGACGCATATGGCCGTAGGGATGTTCTGCGTCCGCGGGTTTGGCACTCAAATAAAAGCTTAAAAGGGCCAATATGTTTGTTAAGCTATCTGTTAAATTGTCTATTGCTTCTGCGCGTATTGCAAGAGAACTCGTCAAAATACTTGCCAAAACCTTGCTTAAAAACAGCATTACGTTTATCGCAAGACCTACGGCACTTGTTAAATTGCCAAAGCGTATACGGGCTTTGGGGTCGTTCTCGTCTTTAATAAATAAACGGATAAGTCTTTCCGTCACAACATTGCCCTTTCAAAAAGCGCATTAAACACAGAATGCACAAAATAGCCTTTACAGGCATAGAAAACTTAACACTTTTTTAACTTTTTGTCAATGCCAGCCTACGAAAACGGGATAAAAGCGGAAGATTTTACATAAAGCTGGAAAACAAAGCCCAAACGGTTTATACTAAATTAAACGTTTGGCGTGCTAACTTAGCTGCGCCTGCGTAATACAACTAGTAATACTAATCCCGCACCTTAATGCTTTGATAAACTTGTCTTTTTCCGTTTTTGCTTCACCTCATTCAGTCAGCGTAGTGCCACTACGCTTCCTTCATTCGGCTTTGCTAAAACAAAAAAATCCTGCATTTCTCTTTGCATTAAAGATTTGGATTAGTATAAGAGGTAAACATGGTAGAAATTATACGCCCCGATGTTGATATATTAAAAACGGCCCTTAGCGGGCAATGCTTTCGCATGAATAAAACAGAGGACGGAAGCTTTTTAGCCGTAGCCACCAACAAAGCCGTAAAAATAACACAGCAGGGTGATAGAATAAGCTTTTTTTGTGACGAAGCGGAGTTTGACGATTTTTGGAAGCCGTATTTTGATTTGGATTCTGACTACGAAGAGCACCACAAAAAGATACCTGCGGAAGACAGCTTTTTGCGTGCGGCAATGGAATATAGCTACGGCATACGCATATTAAGGCAGGATATTTGGGAAACGCTCATAAGTTTTATAATTTCACAGCGAAAGAACATACCCGCCATAAAAAACAGCGTTGAAAAACTAAGCCGTATGTTTGGCGAAAAAATAAAAGGGCAGGATTCTTACAGCTTTCCAGAGCCTATAAAAATAGCAAACGCCAAGGACGAGGAGCTTGTCGCCTGCTCTTTGGGCTACCGTGTGCCATATGTAAAAAAGACGGCACAGCTGGTTGAAAGTGGTGCTGTTAATTTAGAGAAACTTAAAACCTTATCCGACGAAGAACTTATGCAGGCGCTGTGCACTCTGCCTGGCGTCGGTAAAAAAGTTGCAAGCTGTGTAATGCTTTTTGCCTATCACCGCATGGAGGCTTTTCCAAGAGATGTATGGATTTTACGCATGGAAGACAGGCACTATAACGGCAGCTTTAAGGAAGCGCATTATGGCGACTCTGCAGGGCTTATGCAGCAATATATGTTTTACTTTGGAAAAAGCTTAGAGTATAAGCAGATATTTGGGTAGCAAAACACGAAACCCCCAAATATACAAGTGCATATGTTCATTGCTTAGACTTAAAATTATTTTAGAAAACAATAAATATAAAAACAACACCGCACAATTCCTTGTTGGATTGCGCGGTGTCGCTTTATATTGTTATAAAGACCTTTGTAAACCTTTTGTAGCTATTAGAAAAATAAAATGTTTTTTGTGTATTTCTGCAAAGGCTTTTTATTATACCGTTAGTGTTCCTGACGGAGCAACGCCCATTGCGTATTCTACCGCAAGCGCAACAAGTACGACCAAAAGCGAAATTATAAAGCCGTGAATCATGGGGCGAACGCCTG
>JAUNLY010000011.1:5315-26439 GCA_030532025.1 Eubacteriales bacterium | reverse complement strand
TGCATTAACGATTTGGATTAGTATAAGGCTAATATTTATCCGGTCTAAATCAGCTTTAGTTTGAACTGAAAAAGCCATAAAGAGAGTAGATTTAATCATACATGAACAGAATTTATTTGGATAATGCGGCTACTATGCCGTTAAACGAACAAGTATATAAAAAAATGCTTTCGGTTTTTGAATCCTACGGAAACCCATCAAGCGTATACCAGACGGGTAGGGAAGCAAGAAAGCTGCTTGATAAATCCCGTGAGCATGTAGCTAAAGCAATAGGTGCTTTACCCTCCGAAATATATTTTACATCGGGGGGAACCGAGGCCGACAACTGGGCAATAATAGGGGCAGCCTTGGAAAAAGGCAGCGGACATATTATTACTTCCTCAATAGAGCACCATGCAGTATTACATACCTGCGCACAGCTTGAAAAAATGGGCTTTGAGGTAAGCTATTTGCCTGTAGATTCTTCTGGGCTTGTTTCTTTGGAAGATATCACAAATGCTTTAAAAGAAGATACATTTTTAATATCCGTAATGTACGCCAACAACGAAATAGGCACTATTCAACCCATATCAGAAATCGCAAAAAAGGCACAAGAAAAAGGAATTTTGTTCCACTGCGACGCAGTTCAGGCTGTGGGTCATTTGCCTTTAGATGTAAAAGCCTTGGGGGTTGATATGCTGTCCTTATCCGCCCATAAATTTGGCGGGCCAAAAGGTGTGGGTGCGCTATATATAAAAAAAGGCACCAAAATAGCAAACCTTATAAACGGCGGCGCACAGGAGCGTGGAAGGCGTGCCGGTACCGAAAATGTTGCGGGCATTGTCGGTTTAGCGGAAGCACTTAGAATTGCAAATGACGGTATAGAACAAAAAGCCCTCGAAACTGCTAAAAAAAGAGAATATTTGACTGATAGACTTTTTGGTTTAATACCAAATATAAAAATAAACGGGAATTTAGAATCACGCTTACCAGGGGTTATAAACATAACATTTAAAGGTGTATCTTCTCAAGCTCTGCTTATAAGGCTGGATAGATGCGGCGTAGCGGCTTCCGCAGGCTCTGCATGCACATCAGGCTCCTTAGAGCCTTCGCATGTGTTAAAGGCCATAGGCTTAAGCGAAGAAGATGCAAAAAATAGCATTCGCCTAAGCCTTTCAAACAATATAAGCGAAGAAGAGCTTTACGAAGCCGCCAATATAATAGCTTCACAGGTGCAGGAAATGCGCGGGGTAAGCGGTGTAAAATGATAAAGATAAACGGCAACACGGACGGCATAAAGATAAGTTTACTGGAAGAATTGGAGGCGCTTGATTCAACAGAGTACGACCGCTCGGCCTTTGTCCCGGAAAGCTTAGCAAATTCAGTTGCACAGATTACCGCCAAAATCAACAGAGAGATAGCGATATATTTATCACGAGACGGACGTATACTCGATATCAGCATAGGCGTTGACAGCTCTGTTTCTCTAAGTCATATAAGCCTAAGGAGAAGCGAAAAAAGCCTTTCCGCGGTGCGTTGCATACACACGCACCCAAACGGGGATTCGACCCTTTCAAGGCCTGATTTATCGGCGCTAAAGTCTTTGCGGCTTGATGCCATGGTGGCTCTTGGCGTGGACGAAAACGGTAAAATGACCGAGTTCAGCACAGCGTTTATGGATTTTTCATCGCCCGAAGAAGATATTTTACAGTTTAACCATGTTAGTGTTAAACATTTGGAATCCCCTTTATGGTTTCAAAATATAATAGAACCAAATAAAAGTGAAGAATTTTTTGATACAGGGCATAATATAGAGCGTGCATTTCTTTTGGGCACAGACAGCGAGGAATCGCTCGAAGAGCTTGCAGCGCTTGCGGAATCCGCAGGAGCATTGGTTGTAGGCCGTGCCTTTCAAAAGCGCTTAAAGCCTGATGTCGCCACTTTTATAGGCTCGGGTAAAGCATCACAAGTAGCGCAGGAAGTGCAGGTTGGCAACGCAAACCTTATTATAGCAGACGAAGAACTCAGCAATGTTCAGCTTAATAACCTCGAAAAACTGCTCTCCGGGCGAGTTATAGACCGCACAACGCTTATACTGGATATATTTGCAAGCCGTGCTAAAAGCCGCGAAGGTAAATTACAGGTGGAGCTTGCACAGCTTAATTACAAGGCGGGTAAGCTTGTGGGGCAATACGAACAGCTTTCCCGTTTGGCAGGTGGCATAGGCACAAGAGGCCCTGGTGAGAGCAAGCTTGAAAGCGATAGGCGCAAAATACGCGACCGCATAGCATTTCTAAAAAGGCAATTAAAAGAGCTTGAACGCCAAAGGGATTTGCAAAGAAAACAGCGCCGCCAAAATGCTGTACCTGTTGTTGCACTTGCGGGCTACACAAACGTGGGTAAGTCCAGCCTTTTAAACACTATTGCGGGAGCTGATGCCTATGAAAAAGACGAGCTTTTTGCAACACTTGACACGCTTACAAGAAAGGTTACACTTAAAGACGGTGTTTCTTTCCTCTTGGTGGATTCCGTAGGTTTCATAAGAAAGCTACCGACAGAGCTTATAGAAGCATTCCACTCCACGTTGGAAGAAGCAGTACAGGCGGATCTAATTATAATAGTTTCAGACGCTGCAGACCCAAATATATCAGAAAAACACCGTATAGTGGAAGAAGTTCTTTCTAAGATAGGCGCAACGGAGCAAAAACGCATAGAGGTAATAAACAAATGCGACCTGCTTGAAGATAAAAATAGCCTAAATATACCGAACGCTATAATGGTTTCCGCAAAAAGCGGCGAAGGTATAGAGAAACTTTTAAATACCATAGCAAAACATATTAAAAGCCGCCAAAAAAATTATGATATATTCGTGCCATATAGCGAATATGACATAATAAGCGCCTTAAGAGAAGCAGGCAATATAATAACAGAAGAACACCAAGAGCTCGGAACTTTATTTAAGGTAAGCTTAAACCAACAACAGCTTGGCAAGTTGCTTGCAAAATCCCCAGGGCTTGATTATAAACTATCTAAAGGAGCATAGATGTTTTCAAAACTGTTGGCACTAATATTTATGTCGCTTTCGCTTGGCAACTTCTCTTGGCATGCGGCAAGCAAGGAGGTAAGCCTTGGAGGAAACCTGTTTTTGGTAAACAGGGCATATACTCTCGATTCAACATATGTGCCGCAAGACTTAATAAAGCCCGATGTGCTTCTTACGAATGAGGATATTACCATGCGAAGGGAAGCCGCTCAAGCGCTTAAAGAGCTTTTTGATGCAGCTAAAATAGAACAGGGTATGACGTTACATGCAATATCCGGCTACCGCTCATACTATACCCAAAAGGCGATATTCAACAGGAAACTAAACAGCGTAGGTTCTGTTGCAAGGGCGCAGAAATATGTGGCACCCGCAGGCACAAGCGAGCATCAATTAGGGCTTGCTATGGATATAGGCACACCCAAAAAATCGGGACTTACAAGCTCCTTTGGTGAAACTGTGGAAGGGCAATGGGTAGCTAAAAATGCCCACCGCTTCGGTTACATAATACGCTATAAAGAGGGCTGGGAAGAAATAACCGGTTATAATTACGAACCGTGGCATATACGCTATGTAGGCAAAGAACATGCACAGAAAATATTTGAGCAGGATATACCGCTTGAATATTATGTTGAACAGTTAATTAAAGATAAGTTGCAATCAAACCCCGACTTATATGAGGTACTTTCGGAATGAAAAAAGTTTTTTTGATATTATTATTGCTTTTAATGTGGACTTCTGTGGTGTCTGCAAGTTTTCCCGCGTGGGAGTTCCCGCTAGATGCAAGAATTGTAGAGGACAAAACAGGTCTTTTGGTCTTAACTAACAAAAATTCCTTAATAGATGCGGACTATGTTCCGACACGCTTAAAAGAAATAAATCTCCGCGCCACAAACCGTGGAATGGAGCTAAGGGAAGAAGCCGCAGAAGCGCTAAGCAATATGTTTAACAGTGCATCGCAAGACGGAATTACCCTTTATGTTAAAAGCGCATATCGGAGCTATCAAACGCAGAGCACTATGTATTATAACAGGCTTAAAAAATACGGTAAGGACGACGGCGTTGTAGCATACCCAGGTTCCTCCGACCATCAGACAGGCCTTGCTTGTGACATATTAAACTACGAATGGACACAGCAGGACGGTATGCGACCCGAGTTTTCCTTAACAAACGAAGCGAAGTGGCTTGCGGAAAACTGTGCGGATTTTGGCTTTATATTGCGTTACCCTGAAGATAAACAGGATATAACAGGAATTATATTTGAGCCTTGGCATTTCCGCTTTGTCGGTGTGGAGGCTGCAAAATATATAACCGAAAACGCTTTGACGCTGGAGGAATTTCACATGCAAGCTCAAAATGCGGTTTCAGAGTTTGAAGCACAGGGTGGGGATTTTACGGCATATTGCGATTCTTTGCGCGCTCTCCCGCCGCCTGTGGATCTTGGCGAGGGCGATCAGGGGGACAGCGAAGTATCTCTTTTCTATAAGGTGCCGTGATGAAAAAATATATATTTTTAATTTTTATGGCCTTGTGTGTAGGCGCTTTTGCGGATAATACGCCGCCACCAAGCCCTGCCCCAACGCTCACACCACAGTACCAAAACATAGAGAGCAATTTAATCCACCTTGTAAATATGGATAATCCGCTCCCTGCAGGCTTTAAGCCGTCGGACTTGGTTTTGCCTAAAGTTCCCACGAGAAAAAAATCCCTTGAAGATAAAATATACATGCGTGAGGAAGCAGCAGAACAGCTTGAAAAAATGTTTCTTGCTGCAAGCGTAGAAAAAGGCTACACTCTGTACGCTGTGTCCGGCTATCGTAGCTACGGCATACAGCAGATAAACTTTAACACGAAGGTACAGGCCGTTGGTAGCAAAGAAAAAGCAAGTAGCAGTGTTATGCCACCTGGGGCTAGCGAACACCAGCTTGGACTTACTATGGACATACAGTCCAATAACTTTAAAAACCTAAATGCTGACTTTGCCAAGACCGAGGAAGGCCAATGGCTCATGGAAAATGCCTACCGCTTTGGATTTATTATGCGCTATAAAACACAATGGAAGGATATAACTCGCGTGCGCTTTGAGCCTTGGCATTACCGCTATGTGGGGCTTGCACATGCTGCAGCGCTATATTGGCTTGATATGCCGCTTGAAAAATACACAGGCTATATGGAACAGTTGCCTGAATACGTGCTCGACGGCGGTTGTGATTACCTGCTGTATGGCCTTGTAAAAGAAATGGAAGTTGGTAATTACACAAATGTAAATCAACTAAAAGCGGCACAGGGAAACGACAGGGATATCGCCATGAAAGCTGCTACACAAGCCTATCTACCAAAGCAGATAAGCTATGAACAGGCGCTTTGGCGCTGTTACCCAACACCCATGCCTACAATGGCACCGCGTGTGGATAACGATACGGATATATCGCTTTTTAGCAATATGAATTAATTAATATTTGAGAGGTGGACACAATGGGATTTTTTGATGCACTTAAGGTGCGCCAAGCTTTAATGAAGCACCAAAAAGGCAATAAACAGGAAGCGGAAAAGGCTTACGAAGAACTATACAATAGCGGTATAATACAGGCTGCGTATATATTGCCGTATTCAACGCTGCTTTTACGCACAGGTGAAGAAAATAAAATACAAAAAGCTAAGGAAATGCTCTTAAAAGCACAAAAAGCATCGGATTATACACCGGAAAGGCGCCAACAGCTTTTGGTTAACTACTCAATAGCCAGCTTTTTATTAGGAGATAAAGAAAAAGCTATACAAACCCTTGAGGCGGCGGATAAGAAATATCCCTGCGGGCTTATATACCAAACGCTTGGATACCTGTATGTGGAATCTGGCGATAAAGAAAAAGCCTTAGCGTATAACCAAAAAGCATTGGAATACGACGATGAGGATTCCGTCGTGTTGGACAATATAGGGCAGATGTATTATAGGCTCTATGACGATAAGGAAAAGGCGGAGCCTTATTTCAGAAAGGCTAACGAGCTTAAGCCTAATCAGATAGATACGCTTTACTTTCTTTCACGCTACGACCTTGAAAAGGGCGATAAAAACGCTGCCATAGAAAAGCTTGAATATGCCTTGGAGGGGACTTTTTCACCCCTTAACTACAAAAAGCAGGAAGAAATTAAAAAAGAGATAGCGGCGCTTAAAAACCCATAATATAAAAGCCGCAATAGGAGTACAAATTGTTTGAATGGTTGCAAAGCGACCCTAAAGGGTTTTTGCTTTTTATGCTTTACAGGGCGCCCGCAGTGCTGTTTGCAATATCAATGCACGAGTTTGCACACGGCTTTGCCGCATATAAATCCGGCGATCCTACCGCTAAAATACATGGTAGGCTTAGCCTTAACCCTATAAAGCACATGGATGCGTTGGGAACTTTATTTTTGTTTTTGTTTGGATTCGGCTGGGCAAAGCCTGTACCTGTAAACCCCAATAATTTTAGGAACAAAAAGAGGGACGATATAATAGTATCGCTTGCGGGCATTACTGTGAACTTCGTTTTGTTTTTTATTTCTATGCTTCTGTCTGTCTTAATAGGTAAGGCCTTATATCAAAACCCGTTTGACAGCAATGAAGTATATAATTTCTTTTTAAATGCACAAAACGACGGCTTTTTTGTACAGCTTATGCCTGATTATCACAATGTCTTAGAGCCTATGCTTAAAACCCCGTGGCTTTTGCATATACAGCGTGTTTTGCTGCATTCTGTGCTTATAAACATAGGCCTTTGCCTTTTTAACCTTTTGCCTCTGCCGCCGCTTGACGGCTTCCACGTGCTAAATCAGCTCGTTTTTAAAGGCAAAATATATTTGGGCGGGCAGCTGTTTAGGTTTTTCCAAGGCGCCTTATTTGCGCTTATGTTCTTTACGGATTTTATTTCAAAAGCGATAAGCCAAGCTATGTATTTTGTGCAGGGCAATGTGCTATGGCTTTTGCTAAAAATATTTGGAATTTAATATGGAAAAAGTTTTTAAGCTTAGCCAATTCGAAGGCCCCCTTGACATGCTGTTGTTTTTAATAGGTAAGGCTAAGATAGATATTAAAGACGTGTTTGTGTCTGCGATTACGGACCAATACATAGCGTCCGTCAAAGAAGCGAACGACCTTGATATGGAGGAGGCGAGCGCATTTGTACAGATGGCGGCACTGCTTCTTCTAATAAAAAGTCGTTCCCTTTTGCCGAAGCCTGAGCCTCCACAGGAGGAGGACCCCGAAGTACAGCTGATACGCCAGCTGGAAGAGTACGCAACGCTTAAAAAAGCGGCTCAAGAGATGCAGGTGTTTGAAAAAAATGCCGCTAAAATGTACGAGAAACTGCCGGAGGAATTTCCTTTACCGCCCCCAACACTGGAGCTTGAGGGCTTAAGCCTATCGGGGCTGTCGGAAGCTTTTGCAAGGGTGCTTGCAAGGAAACCCAAGGAAGACGAAGATACCGAGGAAAAAATCCACCGTATCGTAAAAGAAGTGCACACCGTAAAGGAATGCATGCACAGCATTGTAAATTACTGCAAAAATGGCAATAGCAGCTTTAACGGCCTTTTAAATACCAGCCAAAGCCGTGAAGAAATAGTAACCATATTCCTTGCATTGCTTGAACTTTTAAAGCTTGGGAGAATATACTGCAGTCAGTCACAGGCCTATGGAGATATTTCTATAAAACTTATCGGAAGGAAGTAAACTTTGTCAGAAAACAATCTACAGCAGATAATAGAAGCGGTGCTTTTTGTTACGGGAGAACCCGTTAGCATAAAAGAAATAGTAAATAATTTGCAAATAGCGGAGCTTGATGTGCTTCATGCCGTAGAGAGCCTAGCGGCAGAATACGAATCAAACAAACGCGGCCTTGTATTGCAAAGGTTTGGGGAGCATATACAGCTAAAAACACGTGCGATTTATGCCCCCTATGTAGAAAAAATGCTGCAACCTGTGCAACGACAATCCCTTTCAAGCGCCGCCCTTGAAACACTTGCCGTGGTAGCGTACAGGCAGCCGGTAACAAGGCTTGACGTTGAAATGGTGCGTGGCGTTAAATGCGATTACTCTATTCAATCTTTAGTAAATAAAGAACTTATAGAAATCTGTGGCCGTAAGGACACCATAGGCCGCCCGTTCATGTACCGCACGACAGATAAATTCCTGTCCCACTTTGGTATTTCGTCATTGGAGGAGCTTCCAAAGCCTGTTTTGCCGGAGGAGGAAGAAGATATAACGGAGGAATTGGCGGAAGAAATAAGTCCCATAGAGGAGCAATAAAGCGTATTTTCCAAACTCTTAATAAAGCCGGAAAAACAATTATAATAGTAACTCATGAGGATTTTGTGGCGGATTATTGCAATAGAATTGTACATATATCAGACGGAGTAATTTTAACGGACAAACAATAATTGCATATAATTTTAATGTTGCTCATATAATTATAAGGCCCGTCACTAGAAGATGACGGGCCTTATAAAGTATGCTTGGTTTTTTATTTTATATTACAGCAGCTTTAATGTGCTTCTTATGTGGGAGTAGACGCTCATGTAATCGGTGTTATACCAGCCGGGGCAAGCTACATTTAGCGTAATAAGCTTGTTGTTCACAAGGGCCATATGTATACGGCCGCGGACAATGGTATCGTCAAACATCTCACCGCGATAGTTGGCGTAATAGCCTTCTTTGCCTAGCAAGGAGCGTTTGCTCATGTTTGTGGGCTCCCATTTTTTATAGTTTACCTTGCCTAAATCCTGTAGCTTGGTTTTAAGTTCGGACTTAAGGCTGTTTATATTATAGTTATTGCCTACGGGTACGACGCTTAAAGTAATCTGTACGGGGAAATTGTCCTTAACCATGGAGGCTGGCTCGTTTAATATGTATACGTTGGGCTGGGTATCGTCTACCTCGTAGCCGGCGATGGATTCAAAGCTTAGGCCGAGTTTATCCGCAGTATATTTTGCATAGGTAAATGTAAGTGCTTGTCTAGGTGTGGGAGTTGGCATATCAACAGGATCTATAGGTATAGGGGAAGAACCCGCGTATACGGGCATTTCTGCTACGGGGTTTTGCTCTGCGTTAGCTGTTAGTACGGAAGCGTCCTCCTCAGATGCTGGGTCGTAACCTTCAGGAAGGGTGGCTGCAAAGTCTGGCAGGGGAACATCTGTAGGCTGCTGCAGTGCCGCAGGCTGTGTGGGTAAATTGGTAGCGGTAGCATTCGTGTTGTCCGCCTGTTTGCTACAAGCGGAGAGCATAAGACTTGCCAGCAGTATAAGTATTATTATGAGGATATTTTTTTTCATATTACTCCCTCCATTGGACTTAATAAAAGCTAAATATATTGTAACAATATTATACCTTGCCGTCAAGTCTATTTATCTTATACCAATCCCGCACCTTAGTGCTTCGATAAACTTGTTTTTTTCTATTTTTGCTTTGCTTCACTCAGTCAGCGTAGCGCCGCTACGCCTCCTTCATTCGGCTTTGCAAAAAAGAAAAAATCCTGCGTTTCTCTATGGATTAACGATTTGGATTAGTATAATATAGAAATATTTCAAAAAATATTAAAAAAAGACTTGCATTTTTAACGAAATTGTAATATATTATGTATGTGTAGAATTTACATGGTCTTAAGGATTGGAGGATTATATGTATTATAAAAAAAATAAAAGGTTTGTAACTCTCTTGAGTATTGTAATACTTATGGTTTCCGCCGTATTTACTGCGTATGCCGCTGAGAGCTATACCGGAAAGATAAACACGGATAAGGTGTTTTTCCGTATGCAATCCAATACAAACTGTGGTTACCATGCCGTACTAAAAAAAGGCGACAAGGTGGCTATCCTCGGCATCAAGGGAGAGTTTTACAAAGCCCGCTTTGACAGCGACGAAGGCTATATTATGAAAAAATTTGTAGACCTGTCTTCAAGTGCTGTTAAAAAACTAAACAAGAATGTAGAGCAGGAGAGCAAGAGCAAATACGCTAAAGTGAGTAGCATACGCGCGCTTGGCGATCCACCTGCAAATGTAAAATACGGTGACCGCGGTGAAGATGTCGAAAAATTGCAGAGAGCCTTGCAGCTTAAAAAATGCTATCAAGGTGTTGTTGACGGCAAGTTCGGCAACATGACAAGAGATGCCCTTAAAGTCTACCAAAAAAAGAACGGCCTTTCCGTAACGGGCAAGACAAATTACGACACAATTAAAAAGCTCTTCGGAAAAGTAAGCCAAACCACTGCCAAAGACGACCCCAAAATGAAGGGGATTACAAGCATAAACAAGATACCAGTACCCAATACAACACGCAAAAACAACTCCGGCAGACATGTAACAGCTTTACAACAGGCCTTAAAGCTAAAGGGCTATTACGATTACCCGATAGACGGCAAATACGGCAATCAAACCGTACAGGCTGTAAAGGATTTCCAAAAACGCACAGGCTTAAAGGTGGACGGTACTGCGGGTAATTCAACCATTAAAAAGCTTTTTGGCAAGAATGCCGCAAACTATACCATAGAAACCGAAAAACTGGACTGGTTTAATGGTGGCTCCACCAAGATACCAAAGGGCGGTATATTTTCGATAAAGGATATAGGCTCCGGTAAGGTGTTCACGGTAAAGCGCTGGAGTGGCTATAACCATATTGACGCAGAGCCGTTAAATGCTAAACAGACGCAGATATTTAAAGAAGCTGTGGGCGGGGAATGGTCGTGGAGCAGAAGACCTATACTTGTAAAATATAACGGTCATGTGTATGCTGCAAGCATGAACAGCATGCCCCATGAGGACGATACAATCTCCGGCAACGACTACAAAGGACACTTCTGTATACATTTCTCCAACAGTAAAACGCACGGTACGGACAGGCGTGATCCCGACCACCAAAATGCAGTGCAGAGAGCGCTTAACTACACTTGGTAATACTAACCCCAAACCTTAATGCTTTGATAAACTTGTATTTTTCCATTTTGTTTTGCCTAATGCAGTCAACGTAGCGCCGCTGCGCTTCCTTAATTATGCTTTGAAAAAAAGAAAAAAGCTGGCGTTTTTCCTTGCACTAGTATAAAAAACACCTAAAGAACTGCAAAGGTTTGTATATTTTCCTCATCTCCGATTAAATATGGTATAATCCAATTCGACGGAGGTGAGGATTTTTTGAATTCATTTAAAAAAGGTATTAAAATTTCCCTTCCAATCTGCATAGGTATGATATCCATAGGCATATCCTTCGGCCTTGCCGCAAGAAAAGCGGGGCTTAGCATTATGGAGGGTACTCTTATGTCTATGATAGTTATTGCGGGAAGTTCGCAGTTTTTTGCTATAGATATGCTGTCTGCCGGCGTTTCTCCGGTTGTTATAATATTAGGTACATTTGTGATAAACCTAAGGCATTTTGTTATGAGCACATACATAATGAAGCGTCTAAAAAATGTACCGCTTTTTAAAAAGCTTATACTTGCTTATGTCGTCTGCGACGAAAGCTTTACAATGTTTTCGCTAAGCAAAAAGCAGGAAGACGATGCTGCATACCTTGGCGGCATGAATTTAATGCTATATATCACATGGAGCTTAGGGAGTTTTTTAGGCTGTATTTTGATGAACTTCGTACCGCCTAAGCTTTCTGATGCATTAGGCATAGCCATATACGCAGCGTTTATTTCCATGCTTATGCCAAGCCTTATGGGGAGTGCAAAAATACTTATGGTAGTGCTGTTTACGGCTGCAGTAAACACATTGCTGTCCACGGTTATGCCAAACGGCACGTCAATAATACTCGCCATGCTTATAGGTGCGTTTTTTGGAACGATGCTGCCAAGCGATACAAAGGAGCAGGTTAAATGAATATATATATTTTAATTTTTCTAATGATGCTTGTAACCTATATCCCAAGGGCCTTACCCGCATTAAGCAACAATAAGAAAAAGCTAAGTCCGTATTGGGAGCGGTTTTTATCTTACATTCCCTATACAGCCTTAGCTGCTTTAATTGTTCCCGGTATATTTTATGTAGATGCCATACAGCCTGTCGTAGGACTGGTCGGCGGTGTAGCAGCAGTAGTTGCAAGTTTAGCAAAGCTGCCTGTAATTGCGGTAGTGTTTATTGCGGTACTTGCGGAGGTTATACTCTACTCTTTTATTTAATACTTAATCTCTGTTGCGGCTGTTGCGTATAAGCATAAGCCTTGCGAGGTTTAAAATAGCCATAACGGCGGAAGCTACGTAGGTCATGGCGGCGGCGCGGAGCACCTTTTTTACGCCTAATTCTTCTTCGTAAGAAGTTATAATGCGGTTTTCCTTGAGCATTTTTAGGGCTCTGTTGCTTGCGTCAAGCTCTACCGGCAATGTGATAAGAGAAAACAGCACGCCTGCAGAAAACAGTATTATGCCTAAATCAACCAAAAAGCTCAAAGACATAATTAAGCCCATTACGAATATTATCATGCTAAGGTTTGATGATACGGACACGAAGGGGACTGCGGCATTGCGTAGCTTAAGGAAGGCATAGCCATCGTTTTGCTGCATGGCGTGGCCCGATTCGTGCGCAGCGACCCCCAAGGCCGCAATGCTGTTTGAAGAATACACACCCTCCGAAAGCCTTAGCGTATGGCTCCTTGGGTCATAATGGTCTGTAAGCATGCCCTGCGCACGCTCTATTTTTATATCCATATCGCCATAGCGGGAAAGCATATTGCTTGTGGCTTGCGCGGCCGTACCGTTGTAGCTTGCAGGCATCTTGCTGTATTTATCGAATGTGGATTTAACGCTTAACTGCGCCCAAAGTGCGAGCAAAATGCCAGGTATAAGTATAAGAAAAGTGGAATCTCGATAGAACATGTTTATTTCTCGACCTTTTCGTCTTTAAAGTGTTTCTTTAGCATTTGTATAAGCGGAATGCCTAACATGTAGCATACTGCGGCTTCGCCCATGGCAACCGTGCCCGCTGTTGCCCAAAACGGAAGTGCATACAGCCAAGAAAGCACAGCACCTACAATAAGTCCATTAAAGAACACAGGCATAAACGCGGCAAGCCATATGTGGTGTTTAAATTGGCGCGTTGCAAACGCCGCCAAAAGCGTTGCGAGGGAGCCAAATACTACGTCTTGCCATGGTGCGCCAACTATTAGGTTGCTCAAAAGGCAACCAATAGCAAGCCCTGGAATGCTCTGCGGCAATATTACAGGCAATAGCGTTAAAGCTTCAGAAACTCTAAACTGCACAGCGCTAAAGCTTATAGGGGCTAATAGTATGGTTAAAGCAGCGTATATTGCGGCGATTACACCCGCTGTTACAATAAAGCTTAATGAAATTTTATTGTCGTTTGTATTTATAGTTGCCATATTTTTTCGTTGTACTCCTTAATAGATCTATCGCTTGCGAAGAACCCGCTCTTTGCGGTGTTTATAACGGCTTTTTTAAGCCATTCGTCCCTGTTTTGTATGTCGTGGTTAATTCTTCTTTGAGCCATAGAATAGCTGCCGTAGTCTTTAAGCACGAAGAAATTATCCGCCCTGCCGCCACGGGAGCCAAATAGCAGGTCGTGGTACAGCCCTTGTATAATTGCGGGGTTATCGGGGAAGAGCGTGCCGTCTATAATCTGGCTCATAGCACGGCGTACTTCGGAGTTTGCTTCAAAAATAAGCATTGGGTCGTAATTGCCTTCTTGGTGCAAATTGCTTACGGTGTCAGAGCGCATACCGAATATGTATATGTTGTCTTCGCCGACAAGGTTGCATATTTCAACGTTTGCGCCGTCCATAGTTCCGATGGTTACAGCACCGTTCATCATAAACTTCATATTGCCGGTACCGCTGGCTTCCATGCCGGCGGTTGACAGTTGTTCGCTTATGTCGGATGCCGGTATAAGAGCCTCCGCATAGGAAACATCGTAGTTTTCAAGGAAGAGTATGCGCAACATTTTTCTGGCTCTTGGTGATGAGTCTATAAGCCTTGCAACCGACAATATAAAGCGGATAATCATCTTGGCTTTTACATATCCCGGGCTTGCCTTGGCGCCGAATATAAATACCTTTGGCACCATTTGGAAGTTCGGGTCGTCCATAATACGGTTGTAGAGTACCAATATGTGTAGGGCGTTTAGCATTTGGCGCTTGTATTCATGTAGACGCTTAACCTGCACATCGTATACAAATTCGGGGTCAAGGTCCATACCCTGCCTGTCTAAAAGCACCTTGTTAAAATATTCCTTGTTGTGCTGCTTTACACGGTAAAATTCTTCCCTGAAAGCGGCATCGTCTGCAAAGGGCATAAGTTTCTCAAGCTCTTGAGGGTTTTTAATCCAAGATGTGCCTATAGCCTGCGATATAAGGTCTGCAAGGCGTGGGTTGCTTGCTAAAAGGAAGCGCCTATGTGTTATACCGTTTGTTATAGCGGTAAACTTTTCTGGGCGTATTTTGTAGAAGTCGTTAAATGTGCTGTCTTTTAATATCTGGCCATGCAACTGGCTTACGCCGTTTACACAGAAAGAAGAGCTTACACAAAGGTTAGCCATATGCACGTTGCCATAGGCGAGTATGGACATATGGGCTATCTTGTTCCAATCGCCGGGGTAGGAGTTCCAAAGCTTTTCGCCGAGGCGGCGGTTCATTTCTTCCAAAATCATGTAGATTCTGGGGAGATTTCTTTTAACGAGTTCTTCGGGCCATTTTTCAAGGGCTTCAGGCATTACTGTGTGGTTGGTGTATGCAAAGCACTTGGTTGTAATGTTCCATGCTTCGTCCCAGCCGAGTCCTTCTTGGTCCATAAGTATGCGCATAAGCTCTGGTATGGCAAAGCCCGGGTGCGTGTCGTTTAATTGGAATACGAGCTTTTCGGGAAGCAGGTTAAAGCGGTTGCCGTTGCGGGACTTAAAGTCTTTAATGGCGTACTGTATAGAGGCGCTTACGAAGAAATAGCTCTGCGTAAGGCGAAGGGATTTGCCCTCGTAGTGGTTATCGTCCGGGTAGAGAACCTTGGAAATGGTGGCTGCCATGTCCTGTTCCCTTGAGGCGCTTCCGTAATCGCCTGCGGAAAAGGCACGTAAATCGAAGCTCTCTTTGCTGCGGGCGCGCCACATACGCAGTGTGTTCACAACGTTATTTTTATAGCCCACCATAGGCATGTCGTAAGGCACAGCCTCTATTACACGACCGCCCACGACGGAAAAAGTCATACGTCCGTTTACTTGGGATTCAACAACTTTACCGCCGAAAACTACATCGCAAACGTCTTCCATGTGGGCAACTTCCCATACGTTGCCGTTTTCAAGCCAGTTGTCGCTTAGTTCTACCTGCTGGCCGCCGGAGATTTTTTGCTTAAAAAGACCATATTCGTACCTTATTGTACAACCCATTGCGGGCAAAGAAAGGCTTGCAAGGCTGTCCATAAAGCAGGCGGCAAGTCTGCCTAAGCCGCCGTTGCCAAGGCCGGGGTCTGGCTCTTCTTTTATAATGTCATACCAATCAAGGTCTAACTCGGTCAAGGCTTGGGTAAACGTATCCGTTAAGCCCATATTAAGCGTATTTGTAAAAAGGCTTCTTCCGAGCAGATATTCTATACAAAGGTAATAAAGCTTTTTGCTGTTGTCCTGTTTGTTTTTCTGCCTTGTTTCCAACCATTTTTCCATGATATGGTCGCGTACGGTGGAAGCAACAGCATTATAAATTTGCTGTTTGCTGGCAGTTTCTAAGGTTCGGCCGTTATAGCGCTGAAGTTTGCCTATTATAGACTGCTTAATTTTATCTTTATCGTAACTTTGTGAAACATTCGGATGCATCTCGTCCAAAGCAGTACCCTCCTACAAAAAATATGCATGCAAATTATAACATAAAGCCTATTTGTTAACAAGAAGCGGAAAAATAAAGAAATACATATCGGGACACACATATAATTAGCAAAAATCAGGCATAAAATGCAATTTAAAACGGATACCCCTGTTAGGAGTATCCGTTAAAAGTTTGTTGGTAAAAAGTTTGTTTTAAATTACCATTGTTCCGTTCTCTTTGTTAAAGGAACTGGGGTCGCTCTTCAGCTGTCTTGCCTGACGGTTTTCAAAGAACTTCTTGGCAACCTGCGGGAAGGAGGCATAGCTCAATACGTCTTCGTCCTGCTGGACAAACTCCGCTATTTCTTTGCGGAATTCGTCAAGCTGGGGTGCGATATGGTCTGCGGGACGGTCCTTTAAAGGTTCTTCGTCGCCGAGTATTTTCTTCTGAATTTCGGGGTTTACGGGGGCGGGTAGCCTGCCGTATTCACCGCGCAGAAGCCCCTTGCTTTCGTTAGGAACCATTTTGTAGCGCTCGCCGGTTATAACGTTCATAACGGCCTGTGTGCCTACAATCTGGCTTGTGGGGGTTACGAGAGGCGGGTAGCCAAAGTCCTTGCGTACACGCGGCACTTCTTCAAGCACTTCGTCAAATTTATCCATTTTGCCGGCCTGCTTAAGCTGACCGATAAGGTTAGATAGCATTCCGCCCGGCACCTGATAGCGCAGTGTGTTTACGTTTGTTGACATAACACGCTTTACGTCGCGCCAGTTTTCCTTTTCAAGCCTTTCGACTGCGGGTTTAAGTAGATCTGCGGCCTCTGTCAAAAGATTAATGTCAAGACCGGTGTCGTACTCTGTGTCTGCAAGGGCCGCAACCATGGACTCGGTTACGGGCTGAGCGGTACCTCCACCAAGGGGAGATAGTGCTGTGTCTATAACGTCTGCGCCGGCTTCAACGGCCTTAAGAAGCGTCATAGCGCCTGTACCCGTGGTATTGTGTGTATGCACCACTATGGGCAGCTTTACGGCCTTTTTAAGCTCTTTTACGAGTGAATATGCAGGGTAGGGGAGCAGAAGGTTTGCCATGTCCTTAATGCATATTATATCCGCACCCATGTCTTCAAACTGTTTTGCAAGCTTTACGAAGTACTCTTCTGTATGCACAGGAGAGGTGGTGTAGCTTATCGCAAGCTCCGCCGTGCCGCCGTATTGCTTGGTGGCCTTTACGGCAACTTCCATGTTTCTTGGGTCGTTAAGAGCGTCAAATATACGTATGATGTCTATACCGTTGTCGATTGATTTCTTTACAAAGTAATCAACAGTATCGTCCGCGTAATGCTTGTATCCGAGTATGTTTTGACCACGGAGCAACATCTGCAATTTTGTGTTGGGAAGAGCCTTGCGGAGTGCACGGAGCCTATCCCATGGGTCTTCGTTTAAGAAGCGAAGGGAGGAGTCAAAAGTGGCACCGCCCCAGCATTCCAGAGAAAAATAACCTACTTTATCCAGTACCTCACAGGCGGGAAGCATTTCGTCCAAACGCATACGTGTAGCGGCTTGGGACTGGTGTGCGTCACGCAGTATGGTATCTGTAATTCTTACCTTTGCCATAAGCAAATCTCCTTTCGGGTGTTTTATGCCATGAATTAAAGTGAGTAATTATTGAATAACTACCAAGGGATCGCCGCTATTTACGCTGTCTCCGCTCTTAACGGCAATCTGTGCGACTGTGCCGTCCACGGGGGCGACGATTTCGTTTTCCATCTTCATGGCTTCTAATATGAGCAGCACATCATTCTTTTTAACCTGCTGGCCGACAGATGCTTTTATGCTGAGTATGGTGCCCGGCATAGGGGCAACAACCTTTTCGCCTTCTGCGTTTACGACGGGTGCTGAAACAGGTGCGGGAGCTGCAGGTGCTGCGGGTGCGGCAACGGGGGCAGCTGCTACGGGTGAAGGAGCTGCTGCAACGGGGGCTGCGGCTGCGCCTGCGGTTTCTTCCACTTCTACTTGGTAGGAAACGCCGTTTACTTTAATATTAAATGTACGCATGATAGTTCTCCTTTAAATGCTAATTTTTTCTTAAAACACCGTATTTATTCAAACAGTGCGATAGTTACAAAGTACAATCAATATAATGCCTTAAAGATCCTAATATAAAGCTTTGGGTAGATCTTGATAGTACGAACTGCAAAAGATGCTGTTGCTTATTTTAAATATCTTCAGTCGAACTGAAACGCTCTATCTTTAGTGTAAAGCAATTCAATTGCGGCTATGATATGCTTACGTGTCTCAGACGGGTTAATAATATTATCTACAAGTCCAAGCTGTGCAACAGACATGCCGTCATGCGCTTTTGCGTAGGCAGCTTCCAGTGTGCTGCGCTTTTCGCTCTTTAATTTAAGTGCGTCAAACGTCTGCACTGCGGTTTCCTTTGAAAGGGGAGCGACCATAGAATGCGGCCAAACAAAAGAAATGTCTGGATTTGCAGAAGCAACGAAGCTTATATAAGAGGCGCCTATTGCGTTGCCGTATATAACTGAAACCTTGGGTATACTTGCCCAAGATATATGGTTGGTCATCTCGGCGCAGTTTGCCATAAGTGTAGGCAATTTGTCTTCCGGCACTACCTTAAGCCCTTCTGAAGAAACTAGGCTTACAACAGGCAAGTTGTAATTATCTGCAAAGTCAACGAGTCTGGATATTTTTTTGCATGCCTTGTGGCAGAGCCTGCCGTTGTTGTTTATGGGCTCGCTTACTATAAGCAGACAGCTGTGTCCGCCTATACGTGCAAAAGATGTATGCATGCCTATACCGGCATCTTTGTAGAGTTCAAGACGTGTGCCTTTGTCCGCAATGTCATCTGCGAGTGCCAAACCACTGCTACCATCTGCCGTTATTGTACGGTTGATATCGTCAGAATTCACATAAGGAGCTTCTTCCGAGGTGGAGCTTGGGATAAGTCCCAACAGTTTTTTGGTGCTGCCTATTGCTTCTTCTTCGCTTGCAGTGACTAAAGCGGCAATACCTTCTATTGAAAGTAGCTTTGCACCGCCCAAAGTTTCTGCATCCTTAGGTACATTGCCCGCGGTATTCATAACAGCGGGGGAGAAGGGCAGCATAGTGGATATGCCTTCTGTTACAATGGTAAAATCAGCAATGGCTGCAAACTGTGCTGCAACTCCAAAGCTGTTGCCGCTAACAAGCGATATGGTGGGGCAGAAACCGGAAAGCGAGGCCATTTTTGCAAACACCTTTCCGTATGCCTTGAGCGCCAAAGCATTTTCTTCTACTTGGAAACCTTCGGTATCAATAAAGAATACGACCGGTGAACCGGATTTTTTGGCCAAATCAAGCGTTCTTATAATTTTTCCCGCCTGCGCCTTGCTCATAGCAGCGCCCTTTACGGTAACATCTTGCGCTACTGCAAATACGGGTCTGTTTTCTGCAAGACCGTAGCCGCAGATAACACCGCTGTCTTCGTTTAAAGCTTCCAACTCCACAAAGGAAACGGTATCAAATAACAAACCGATTCTTTCACGGGCAGTCTTTTTACCTTTATCATGTTGTATTTTGATTTTTTCGCTGTTGCCTTGTTGAAGCTCCTGTTTTTTCTGCTCCCATTGCTGTAATGGTTCATTTTTTCCCACGAGCTGATCCTCCTTACCTATTCGATTAAAAGCGCAAAGGCTTTCATATCCATGTCCAATAATAATTTAACAAGCTTTGTTTGTCAAGCAATTGGAGTTGCTGCATGCCCGCCCTTAAATACATATACTGATAATAATATAAAGCTTAATGCTTCTTTGATAAACCGGTACTTTTCTATTTTTGCCTTGCCTTATTAAATCGGCATAGCTTTTAGTATGCGGCCATCACTCGATTTAGCAAAACATTAAAAACTCTGTGTAAGTTTTTAGGTTAGCTGTTTCAAATAGTATAAGTTTTTCAACCGGCATGAGTATATGTTTTAGGTTTTAATTAAAAAAACATTATAACAAAGGACGCTTGCGATTTCGCAAGCGTCCTAAAGAAAACATTATCAGTTGTTTTCTTCGCTTTCGGGTGCTTCTTCGGGTTCTTCTTTTCCGCTCATAGCTTCTTTGAAGGCCGCCGCCATGGTGGACTCGTAGGGAAGCTCGTCTTCGGTTAAGTCAAGACCGGGTATATCGTCATTGTCTTCGAAGGCTTTTTCTTCAAGTGCTTCGCGAATGCTTAAGCTTATGCGCCTTGCCTGGGGGTCTACGGAAAGTATTTTCACGTTGACTTCCTGGCCGGGTGAAAGCACGCTTTCGATGTTTTCTACACGCTGTGTGCTTATTTGAGAGATATGTGTAAGGCCGTCTACGCCGGGTTCAAGCTCCACAAATGCGCCGAAGGGGCAGATGCGTACAACTTTTCTTGTGATTATAGAGCCGACGGGATATTTCTCTTCGATATTATCCCAGGGCTTGGGCTGAAGCTGTTTGTAGCCGAGCTGTATACGTTCTTTTTCTTTGTCGAGGCCCAAAATAAGCACTTCGATTTCGGTGTTGGGCTTGAGTACATCTTCGGGGTTTGTGCCGCGAGTCCAGCTGAGGTCGGATATATGTATTAAACCGTCCACGCCGCCTAAGTCCACAAATACGCCGAACTTGGCAAAACGCCTTACTATGCCTTTTACGACTTCGCCTTCTTTAAGCTTATCCCAAGCTTCGTCTTTCGCCTTGTTGCGCTCTTCAATAAGTTGCTGTTTGCGGCTTGCGACGATGTGACGCTTTTTGCTGTCAAGCTCGAGCATTTTAAGCTGAAGGGTTTTGCCTACGAAGGGGTTAAGGTCGTCAACATAGCGACGTGCTATGTGGCTTGCGGGGATAAAGGCTCTGAAGCCTTCAATTGTGGCTAAAAGACCGCCCTTTACTATGCGCTGTACGCTTCCTTCGACGGTTTCGTCTTTTTCTTGCTTTTCAAGAAGCTCGTTCCATTTACGCCTGCGCAGTATGTTACGCTGGGAAACTATAACGTTGCCTTCGCCGTCGTTTACCTTGACGATTTCGACTTCTATGGTGTCGCCTATTTTGACGTCCTCGTCAATAAGGTCTGACTTTGCCATAATGCCGTCGGACTTGTAGCCTATGTTTACACATACTTCGTCTTCGGTAATCTGCACAACTTTGCCCTCGACTTCTTGGCCTTGGCGAATCTTGGCAAAATTGTCTACAGCTTCCTGCAAAAGGTTTTGGGGTGTTGCAGGGGTTTCTTCCGCAGGTTCTTGAGGAGCGTCCGCACCCTCTTCAGCAGCTTCTGGGCTTGTTTCTTGCTCGCTTGCAGCTTCCTGCGTAGGTTCTGATGCATCGTCGGCTTCGT
>JAUNLY010000011.1:996-5305 GCA_030532025.1 Eubacteriales bacterium | reverse complement strand
TTCGTGTGGATCGCCGGTGATTTGTTTTACCTGCACAGTTTCTTGTTCCGCTGTGGTGTCTGCTTCAGGGGCTGACACTGCGGGCTGCTCGTGCGGGTCTGAAACAATCGCTTCTTGCGCTGTTTCTGAAGTTTCTGTTTGACCGTTTTGTACCTGGTCGATGCGTTCGTTGTCGTTCATTATGTCGACTACCTCCTTAAGTAACCATTCCGGTGTGGATGCGCCGGCGGTGATTCCAATTTTTATATCCCTATCGGGTTGCAATAAGTGAGACGGTAATTCCGCCGCACGTTCCACCAAATAAGATTCAGGGCAATGCTCAAGGCAAGTTTGGTAAAGCTTGCGAGTGTTGGAGCTGTTTTTGCCTCCTACTATTACCATGCAGTCGGATAAAGAGGCTATCTCTCTTGCTTCCTGCTGGCGTTTCTTTGTAGCAGAGCATATGGTGTTTTTGCTCTGTACATTTGGGAAACGCTCCTCGATGCCTTTTCTTATTTCTTCAAAGGCTGGCTCGGGGAATGTCGTCTGTACAACAACAAGCGCTTCGTTAAGTGTTTCCGGCAAATCGTCTATTTCTTCTTTAGAGGAAATAATATATGTGTCGCCTTGGCACCAGCCGGCGGTGCCTATAATTTCGGGGTGATTTTTGTCCCCTATAATTATAACGGGTTTCCCGTCTTGGCTATAGCTGTGCACGGTTTCATGTAGCCGCTTTACAAAGGGGCAAGTACAGTCCTGTACTTGCTTTGCAAGAGCTTCGGCTTTTTGCATTACTTCTTTTGAAACACCGTGGCTTCTTATTACAAGTATTGCGTCTTTAGCTTCGTCTACGCTTTGTACGGGTACAAGACCTTTAGTTTTAAAGCTCTCTACGGCAAGCGGGTTATTTATAAGGTTACCCAAGGAAAAGCATTTTAATCCATTTTCCTGTGCTTCCTGAGCCACATTTAAGGCTTTTGATACTGCAAGGCGTACCCCCATACAGTAGCCCGCATGCTCTGCAACGGTTAAACGCACAACTCCTCCAAAAGATTACACCAAAATTGTTTTTTCGTCAACAAAAGCTCAATGTTTAAATTCGCAATTTTACTCATTTTTCACCTGATTTTTACTTGCTTTTGATACTTCGGCAAGTTCGATTGTAGCAAGCCGTATTCTTTCCATTAAATTTGCGCAGTTATCCTTGCCGGTGCCAAGGGGGATAAGGTCTTCAAAGAAGATCTCGTCGCCTACATATATGTTGGTACGGCGAAATAGCCTAGGCTTTCTGTCAAAATAAAGGGGTATTATGGGCGCTTGGCTCTTTAAAGCTATAAGCCCTACGCCACTTGCAAGGTCGTTCAGCTCGTGTGTTTGCTTGCGTGTACCCTCCGGAAATATGCAGAGTACGTTTTGATTTTTTAAGGCTTTTAGGCACTCGCGCATGGCGCTTATATCCGTAGCGTGGCGGACGACAGGTATCATGCCAAGCCCGTCTACAATCCAGCGTAGAAGGAAGAAATTCCTAAGGGAGGACTTACCTAAAAAGCGTATCTGGTGCCATTTATTGTGTGCCGCAATAAGCACCGGATCTATAAAACTTTGATGTGTACTTACGATAATATATGGGTTTTTACGATTAAATTTTTCCTTACCAATACATCTGGAAGGGAAAAATATTTTTGTTGATATATTTACAAGCCACCGCACAACCGAATAAAAAACACTCTTATCGGGTGCATTGTTTTCTTTTTGTTTTTTATTCGCCATATACTCTTTTCACCTCGTTTATTATGGCTTGGACAGATTGTTCAAAGCTTAAATCGCTCGTATCAAGCGCTATAGCGTCATCCGCTTTTTTTAGAGGATCTATTTTGCGAGTGCTGTCTTGAAGATCCCTTTTTTGAAGGTCTTGTAATACAAGTTCAAAATCAGGATTGGCACCTTTTTCTATAAGCTGCTTATGGCGCCTTTGTGCACGCACCCTTGGGTTTGCCGTAAGGAAGATTTTGAGTGGGGCGTGTGGGAGCACTACTGTACCTATATCCCTTCCGTCCATTATAAGGCTCTGCTTATCGGCTATGTTTTGCTGTAGCTTAACAAGGTATTTGCGTACTACGGCAAAACGCGAAACGGAAGAAGCGGCAAGACCAGCTTCCTCCGTGCGTATATCGTCAGAAACGTCTACGTTGTTTAGCAAGGTAATCTGCCTATTGTCCTTGTATATAGCATCTACAAGAGCCAAACCCTCAAGGCACAGGCGAGATAGTTGTTCCTCATCGTCAGGTGATATGCCGTTTCTTATTGCGGCTAAGCCTACCGCACGGTACATAGCACCAGTATCAAGGTGGAGTATATTTAGTCTTTTTGCGACTTCGTCGCATAAACTGGTTTTTCCGGAGCCTACTGGACCATCAACGGCTATCTGCAAGTGTTTTTTATACATTATTGTTTAACCGCCATGGATTGCGTTAAATCCCAGCCCGACAAAATGGCATTTTGATGCGAAACTGCATATGGGCCTACTTTTTCAGCTACGCTCATTTCTCTTGGGTAGTGTATGCATATATGACCGGTTAAACCGTTATTTGGGTTGTGGTCAACTTCATGCCCACGGCTGTGGGTGGAAGCCATATATACGCGTCCGTCAGAGAATATTATCCATACGGGCCTTGGTGTCCAGTTGTCCTTGCCGAGCGCGTTTCTCATAGCTTCGGTGTCGGCTTCTGTAATAGGTTCTGCGTCTGCATGGTTGCCGTTGCTGAACACATTTACATTGTAGTGTCCACCGCTTAAAAAGTCGTACACGGTTGCATGGGGTAATTTTCTGCTGCGTGTTTTAACTTCTGTGTCCCACAGTGCAAATCGGACTTCTTTTGCCGTAGGCGCTGTGAAAGAAGGTACGGAAGGCTTATCTATAGTGCCCGGTTTAAAGGGCGGTATAATCGGGATAGTGTCTTTAGCTATTGCGTTGCCGGAATTTAACTTTGTCCAAGTTAAAGAACCTATTATGCCGTCCTGTTTCAAACGGTTTGCTTCTTGGAAAGCCTGTACTGCAAGCGCTGTTGCAGGGCCAAATATGCCATCAGCCGCACCGGATAAGTACTTTAGTTTTATAAGGCGAGACTGCGCTGCGGCAACATCCGCCCCACGCATACCCATAGAAAGGTTGCGGGTGAAACTATCTTTATTACTATCGTTTTGTTGGTTGTTTGGCTTTTGAGCTACGGCGCCGCTGCTGTAAAGGGCGCTTAAAGTATCCTGTCCTGCCATGCCGTCTGCCTGAAGTTTGTTTGCTCTCTGGAAACCGGTAACGGCAAGGGCTGTCTGTGTGCCAAAAATACCGTCTGCTTTGCCGGTCAGGTATCCAAGTTTTATAAGATTATTTTGAAGCTGAACAACGTCATTACCCCTTGAGCCTATCTTTAAAAGGCCGTAAACGATAGGCTGTGTAGGGATAGGGGTTGTGGGAGCGTTGGTTGTAATGCTCTGCCAATCGCTTGGCGGGGTTTTACTTGCAGGCACGGCATTTTCGCTAAAGAGTGCTCTTTGCGTATAAAGGTCTGCAATGCCGGAGCTTGTAAAGCCGTTGTTCCTTTGGAACTGCTTTACTGCGTCCATATCTTGGTTTTCGTAAATGCCGTTTGGCGTTTTGTTATAATAACCTAACTCTATAAGCCTTTCTTCTAAGCGGGTTACAGCAAGACCGCGCGTGCCCTTACGCATAACTATAACGTTGCTTTCGTTAAGTTCATACTGTGGGGTAGATTGGCCGGGAGCGGGCGTTTGCATATTCGTTTCAAGTGAAAGCCATGTGAAGCTGTTCATCTTACCGGTTTGTCTTATGGAATGAGCCTTTTGATAAGCTTTTACGGCATTCATAGTGGATTTTCCGTAAGCGCCGTCTATATCGCCTTTATAAAAACCAAGAGTTTTGAGCATTTGTTGAAGGCCTGCAACAGCATCGCCCTTGTCGCCTAATTCCATGTCAGGGTTTGGTATGGGCGGGAGTGTATCAACATATACTTTCCTGTTTTTTGAGTTGCGAGGTTTACCTTCATAGAGAAGTTTTTGCATTTCAGGAAGCGCTATACCTGTAGCCTTGTATCCGTTTTGCTTTTGGAAATCTTTTACGGCTTGTGTAGTACTTGTGCCGAAAACACCGTCTTCTTTATCGCCGTAGAAGCCTAATTCTTTCAAAGCTTGCTGCAGTGTTTTTACAAGAGAACCCGATACTCCCTTTGCAAGGGTTTCATAACGGACGCGGGCTGCGCTATCGTAAGAAAACGATTCACCCGGCAAATACTGTTCCGGAATATTTACATACTGA
>JAUNLY010000011.1:0-986 GCA_030532025.1 Eubacteriales bacterium | reverse complement strand
GCTACAACAAAACCTGTGCGGTTTTTATAAGAGACTTTAAGAAAATCCCCCGATGTTTTTATTACTTCTATTGTTGCGCCTTCCGGAATTGTTGCTAAACGCGTGGAGCGTACGGAGGCGCGTTTCCTTAGATTTACGGAAGAATTGGTGGTTGTGTTATAAGGATAGACCGCTTCTTTGTTAGAATCCGGGAAAGGAATATTTTGATAGTCATCGTTTGGTGCTGTTTGAGGTACATCCGTAGGGATTACAGGCGCAGGGGTAGAGCCTTTTGAAAGTACGGAATTGCTGTAAAGAACTTCCTGTGTTTTTTGCCCTGCTTTGCCGTCTACCTTAAGCTTATTATCCCTTTGAAAATCTTTTACGGCCTTTGTTGTACCGTTGCCATATTTGCCGTCAATTTTACCGCTGTAATAGCCGAGCTCTTTAAGCCTATTTTGCAAATTTTCTACCGGAATGCCCTTGTCGCCGGGGCGTAAAACTTCTGCATTAATGGGAAGTGTTTTTATTTGTGTTTTTTTGCCTTTAGAATTTAAAGCTCCGACTTCAAATAAAAGGTATTGACATTCAGGGTCTGCAACACCATTAACGGGGAGCTTGTTTTTTTCTTGGAAACTTAAAACGGATTTTTTAGTAGCGGCCCCGAATTTGCCGTCCACTTTACCTTTGTGGAAACCGAGCTCTTTAAGAGCTTCTTGTAAAGCTTTTACGGAATCCCCCGAAGAGCCTTCCGAAAGGCTTGAGTAATTTGAATATGAGGAGATTTTTTCCTGTGAAACGTTTGTAGTATCCCCAGACGGTAGATTAGGTATGTTGGTAGAAATGTTGTTTTTTTCTATGTAACCCGTTCTACCTTCATATATGACGATGTAGAAGTCCGCTTCTTCGCCTATAACCGCGACCGCAGAACCAAAGGGAATGTTTAAAGCTTCCGCAGCGCTGTTGTCTAATGAACTCTTCATGGATGTATTATTAAACGTGTATGC
>JAUNLY010000124.1 GCA_030532025.1 Eubacteriales bacterium | reverse complement strand
TCTTCGTTCCATTTTTCTTCGGAAAGGTCTGTCATGTATTCTTTCCAAAGTTTATAGTCGCCATCGCCTTCTATAACGAAGATGTCGGGCATTGCGTCTGCTGTAAGCTTTGCAGTAAGGTTGCCGGCATAGTCTGCACCGCCGCCAAGGCTTTCTATGGTAACGGTAACGCCGTCAGTTTTGTCGGAATAAAGTTTTGCGAAGTTCTGTAAAGCTTCGGCAATTTCCACCTTGTTGTGGAAAAGAGAAATTGTTACGTCTTCCGCTGCGGAAGGTAAAGCGATGAGGCCTAAGGCCAGTACGAGTGTAAGCAGGGTTGCTGTAAATTTACGCATACGTTCCTCCTAATAATTTTTTCGCGCTACTATGCGCTGTTGTGGTAATTATACCACCGAATGTTCCATTTAGTCAATCCCTATTAAAAAAACTTAAATCCCCTCAAACCCTATGCCCCATAATAGTTTTCCGAAAAAACGCCGCCAACTAAAAGGTTTTCGGTAAGGTTTCCGAAAAGGTTTCCGCAGATTTATGATGTATTAATTATTACAATATTAGGATAAACAAAAAGCCTTATCGGCTAAAATCTTATATTAATTTAAAATATTAACGCAAGGAATCGTGCTATATTTCTTCTTTTTTGTAAGGTTGAATTAGAGCGACATAAATAAAGCTAAGTTTTATGAACAGGTAAAGCAAACTTGGGAAAACCTATTTATCAAAGCATTAAGGTTTGAAATTGGTATTAACCCGCCACATCCTCTTAATTTTTATAGTATTTTTAAGAATCACAAAACACACTATATAGCTTTGAACTTCGCTACAATATATCAAACGCCGAGCTGAAAGCGGTTAGACGTACATTTCCCATCTCTATATCCACTTGGGCGGAATAGCTACCGTGCGGGAGAATGTCCCCCTTTCTTGTTATGCCACGCCAATATATTATGCTGCCGCCTCCATTTAGGCGCTGGGGACGGCTTAAGGCCTTTATAAACGGGCGAGCCACAACATCACCCTGTAAGTTTCTTATACTTACCGTATAGGTGCAGGGCTTTCTATGCGCTATATGCAAGCACAGCTCTCCCCCGTTTTGTGGGTTTAGGCTCTTGTTTGTTGTTATCTTTACAGCTTCGGGTTCACTTTCCTGAACCTGCAGAAGTGTACCCGCAAGCGGGCTTATACTGTTTTCATCTATTGCCACTATAAAAAACAGCACGTAGCCATTTAAGCGTCTGTCAAACTGTTCCAATGTAAGGGTTTTATGCTTCCTGCCGGGCCACAAGAGTGCACTGCCGTCTTCAAAGTCGTCTATCATTTGGGGGCTTTCAAAAAGCCAATGACCGTCTTTTTCGTATATAAACTGGTAGGAGATATGCGCTTTTTGGTTTAAAGTGTACGAAAAATCAAGCGAAGTACCCGCCTGAAGCACCCTATTTTGGAACACCATATCGCTTACTATCCCCTTTTGTTGCTCCAAAAACAGGTCGTAACTGAGCAAAGAAGATTCGTCGTTTTCGGGGTAGAACTGTGCTGTTGATGATGGAAGCGCTTCCATTAGATAGCTTTGCAACTCCTTTAAGCTTATATTGCCGTCAAGGTTTATATCCGCCGCAAAGCCGCCGTAAGCGCTTAGAGCTTGGCGCAGGGCTATCATAAAATGGCTAGTGATTTGCTTTTTTGTTATTCCGCTCGACCAGTTATAGCTTAATTCCGAACCGCCTGCACTTGTAATAATCTTTATATTTTTAAGCTCCGGCGGGTTATAGAGCATCTGCCCTTTGGATATTATGTTCCCGCTGTAGCAACAGTCGAGAAAAAGTATTTTTTGCCCGTCGATTTGCTCTATTATCTCAAGAAGTTCTTTGCCTTTGACGGCGTTTTCCTCTTCGCCGTCGCTAAATATAATGTCCAGCCCGCCAAAATTGTCTATCTCACCATGCGTGCTTATATATAGTATGCTTGTATCTTTCTCGGTACTGTTTAAAAAAGCCTTTTTAATTTCTTCTTCAAGGCTATCCCTGTTATGTGCAATATTTGTTTGTATTTCTATATGTTTATCTTCTCTTAAATCGCTCGAAAATATGTTTTTTATGCCCTCTACATTGCCGCTGGCTGATGGGGCCATGCTATCTTGGCTTACGAATGTGTCGCAGGCGATTACAAGCGCACGCATGCTGCCTTGCGGGGTGTCCGTAAAAGTCGGCAAAGGCAATATAGACAACAATAACAGCATTGCCAAAATGTGCTTCATGGCCCACCTCCTTTTTTTAAACTGTAGCATCAAAGGGGCTGGTTGTCAATATTTATCAACAACTTTGTATTAAATTTGTAATTTTATGGTAGCAAAAAACCCGGAGTCGTTCCGGGCTTTTGCTATTATTTATTGTTGCTTACTTGTGGTCTACGCTATACATATGGCGAACGAGTTCCACAACTTTGTTGCTGTAGCCCCATTCGTTATCGTACCATGCGATAAGCTTTACGAAGTGGTCGTTTAAGCCTATGCCGGCGGTAGCGTCGTAAATACTGGTGCGGGAATCATGCAGGAAGTCGGAAGATACAACTGCATCTTCGGTATAGCCTATTATGCCCTTCCAGTTGGGGTCTTCGCTGGCTTCTTTCATGGTTTTGTTGATTTCTTCCATGGTGGCGGGTTTTTCAAGCTTGCAGGTAAGGTCTACAACGGATACGTCTATCGGGGGTACCCTGAAGGACATGCCTGTAAGTTTGCCGTTTAATTCCGGTATAACAACGCCAACTGCTTTAGCAGCACCTGTTGAAGACGGAATGATGTTTGCAGAAGCGGCTCTGCCACCACGCCAGTCTTTCTTGCTGGGGCCGTCAACCGTTTTCTGGGTTGCTGTGGTAGAGTGCACGGTGGTCATAAGGCCTTCTGTGATGCCGTATTTGTCGTGCAGAACTTTTGCCAAGGGGGCCAAGCAGTTTGTGGTGCAGCTTGCGTTTGAAACGACGTTCATGTCGCTCTTATATGTTTTGTGGTTTACGCCCATAACGAACATGGGGGTTTCCTTGTCCTTTGCAGGGGCGGTGATAACGACCTTTTTCGCGCCGTTTTTAAAGTGTGCAGAAGCTTTTTCTGTGGTGGTGTTGATGCCTGTTGCTTCTACGATGTATTCTGCACCGCTCTCGTTCCACGGTATGTCGGAAGCGTTCATAAGGGCATAGGCTTTAATGTCTTTGCCGTTGATTGTTAATGTGTTGGTTTCGGTGTTGGAAGAGATATCCGCCTTGCACTGTCCCTGTGCGCTGTCGTAGCGGAGCATATATTCCATATAGTCCACACTGATGAAGGGGTCATTTATAGCAACTACCTGTACATCGTTAAAGTTTTCGATGGTTGCACGCAGAACCAACCTGCCAAT
The DNA here is from genome assembly GCA_030532025.1 of Eubacteriales bacterium. Classification (GTDB taxonomy): domain Bacteria; phylum Bacillota; class Clostridia; order Christensenellales; family Aristaeellaceae; genus DTU024. The sequence continues at coordinate 195 of JAUNLY010000124.1, read as the reverse complement.
GCGTCCGAATCCGTTAATGCCGATCTTAATCATATTTTTCCTCCTAAAGTTTCTAAGGCTTGAGCCTTGACAATTATAACAACTGCTTTGTGTTTTATCAAGTGCGGCGGGGGAATAAAAACGCCATATTGCACATTCGGGCAAAAAACGTCCCGCACTTAAAACTTTTTGCTGTCGCATAACGAATTTCCATTA
>JAUNLY010000123.1 GCA_030532025.1 Eubacteriales bacterium | reverse complement strand
CATCTGTAGCAGAATATATATTCCTTAATTTAAAGTTCAATTCTTTTATAGACGTATCGTCTGTTATCGTAACAGAAGCAAAACAGGGTAAACTAAGGCCTTCTAATTTTGCTGCAAACACGGCAGTTTTTGTAAACAAATCAATTAACCGTGGATTTAATAATTTATTGTTATCTACTATATTAAGCTTCAGCATTATCGCTGTTTTCCTTTGCTTCTATATCTATATTTTTAACTGGATTGGGGCTTAAAGTTTCATTTTCCGGAGGTTTTTTAACGGGATTTTTATTACTCAAAAGCTCCGATAGACGTTTTTTCTTTTGAGGGCTGGGGTATTCAATGCGTTCATGGAATACGCCGTACAAAACAGTGGAACAGCTCTGCGCTATTTTATATAGATCAGCCATTGTAAGGGGAGCGTTGCGTAGCTGTCCGCTGTCTATAATCTGTTGTATAAGTTTTAATATGAAGTCGTTAATTTCTTCCTTGGTGGGATGCTTTAGGGTACGGACTGCAGCCTCTATTGTATCACAAAGCATTATAAGTGCCGCTTCTACAGACTTTGGTGGATAACCGTCATAGCGGAAATCCGCATCGTTTATGTTTTCTTCACCATGTTGTTCAACAGCCTTGGAATAAAAATATCTTACTAAGGAGTTACCGTGATGTCCTGCTATAATAGCTTGTACTTCAGGTGGCAGTCGGTATTGCTTCGCAAGAGCCACACCGTCTCTAATATGTGCGGTGATTATCGTCGCAGAAACTTGCGGCTCGTTTTCGTCCAAAATATTATCTTGATTAATTTGGTTTTCTTTAAAGTATAGCGGACGTTTAAGTTTGCCTATATCGTGGTAGTAGCCACCTACACGTGGAAGATATGGGCTTATACCTATGGCTTCGGCTGCGGCTTCTGCAAGGTTGGCTACTATAATGCTATGGTGGTATGTACCGGGTGCTTCTGTTAGAAGCCTATGTAAAAGTGGCTGAGTAGGATTGCTTAGTTCTATAAGCCTCGACTGCGTAGGCAGGTTAAACATGTACTCTAAAGGCGGCTGCAAGCCTATACATAAAAACGTTGCTAAAACAGCACCACCTGATGCAAGAGCGGCGTTTAAGAGTATCAAAGATATATCGTTACTCAGCATAATGCCGGAAGCTATTATAGTAGCGGCGGATATAATAGATGAAATAAAGCCTGTAAGCAATACGTTTGTGCGCCTTGAGTTTTCTTTAAGAAGTAGGGCAGATATAGCCCCCGCCACAATGGACGATGAAAGTAAAAATGTAACATCAAGTGAGGTGTTATGCCCACCTATAGAAAGCGTATATGAAGCAATTACTCCAAAGACTATGTTTGTAATAAGCGCTGGCATGTATCCGAGCAAAACCGTTAACAGCATAGGTACAAGAAGCATAGGGGAAAGGTATATAAAATCAATAAGCCTTGTAACAACGCAGAGTAAAAGCGTCAATATAAATATAATGTAGAGCACCAAAAGGCGCTTATTGTCCTGATATAGTTCGGGGCATGCGTATGCAAGACAGAGGTTTAAACTCACAAGGGATAACAATACCAATATTACAGCGCCTATGTAGCTGCTGTAATCAGTTTTATTAGTGTTTAAAAGTCCCAAGCTATCCAACATTTTAAGCTGGTTTTCTCGTATGCGTCCCTCGCCTTTTACAACTATGTTTTGCCCTTGTTTGTATACGACGGGGTCCACACTCTCCATAGCAGTCTGTTTGGCGAGGTCAGTTGCCTCTTGGTCTATAACCATGTTTGGCAATATAACGGATTTAAGCACAGGGGAGGCTATATTTTGTAGCACATTGATTTCTGTTTTATATCCTATAATACTTATTATAGAATTTATTGCAGTGTTTTCCTGTCCTTGCGTTATATTGGTCTGCATAGTGTTAACTATGGTATCTTTTAAAGCGTCAAACAGAACTTCAAAATCTTCCTGAGAAGTGGTCATCAAGGACTGTAACTGGAAATTCCTTAAAGAAATGCTCTTTAGCATATTTGAGGCGTATTCAAGCTCTTCAGGTGTAAATTTTCTCTCAAGCGAATAGTCGTCTAAGGTTGCGGCATATTGCATTACAGCGTTGAGCTCGCTTTTTATATCGTTAAGTTTAAGCAAAACTTGCTCCGTAACGCCGTCTTGGTATTTATATGTAGGCGTAACGTTTTGTGCGGCGATAAACTTGTTCTTTTCGGTTGTTATTTCGTCTACCACGTCTTTGCTTGCAGAAATAGTAACATTGGGTACCATTCCAAGGCGTAGGTCATACCTTATAGGCGTAATAGCAGCAAGTACAATAAACAGAATAACGATGCTTCCAAATGTGCTTATGGCAAGTCTTTTAAAGCTATCAGATTGTATTGCGTTTTTTACAGTGGTAATTTTTTTGTTTATGTTTGCTATATCAGCTTTGTTCATTTTTCCTCCAGTGTTCTGCTTTCGTATGCCTGTACAATTTTTTGAACGAGGTCGTTGCGCACAACGTCGATGTTTGTAAGGTTTACAATGCTTATATCTTCAATGCCCTTTAAAAGATCGGCCGCATCGCGCAAGCCGCTTTTTCTTCCGTGGGGAAGGTCAATTTGCGTTAAATCTCCAGTTACAACACATTTGGTATTCTTACCTATTCTCGTAAGAAACATCTTCATTTGTTCTGTAGTAGTATTTTGTGCTTCGTCCAGAATAATAAATGCGTTCGAAAGAGTTCGTCCTCGCATAAAGGCGAGTGGTGCAACTTCTATCATACCACGCTCCATATAGCGCAGGTAACCGTCTGATCCGAGCATGTCATAAAGCGCGTCGTACAGTGGACGCAGATAAGGGTCTACTTTTTGTGACATATCTCCGGGCAGAAATCCCAGTTTTTCACCGGCTTCAACGGCGGGCCTGGTAAGCACAAGTCTTTCTACTTCTTTTGTTTTTAAAGCTACTACCGCAAGCGCTACGGCAAGGTATGTTTTCCCTGTACCGGCAGGACCCATAGCAATAGTAAGCTGGTTATTGCGTATAGAGTTTGTGTATTCCCTTTGGCCCTGTGTTTTGTTTAATATCTTTTTGCCACGAAAGTTGTACGCAACGACATCGTTTGCCAAGTCTTCTGCGTTTGGCATATGGCCATCAAACGCCATATTTATATAGTACTGAACGCGTGAAGTATCTATTGTTTCGCCACCCTCATGTAAAGAAAGAAGCTGATCTATAACTTCTTTTGCAGCAGCGCAGTTTAATTTATCTCCTGAAATTTGTAGCGCATTATCGCGCAAGTGAACCCGTACGGATAATTCGTCTTCTATCATACGGATATTTCTATCATTATAACCAAAAAGTGCTCTACACTGGTCCATGGTATCCAGTTTCAATGTCAAACGTTGCAACAATCCCTTCAATAATAATTAAGCGAATTATCGCTCAAATAAATAATACTATATTTTGTGTTTCGGCGCAATAAAAGCTAATAAAGCTTCAAAATTGAAAATAAAAAACTTTCAAAATTATAGGCTGGAAACCCTTAAAAACATAGTAATTGCAAGGAGTTTAAAAAAATTAAAAAAACTTTCAAAAAGCTGTTGACACTTTCTGAGAAAGGTGGTATATTATTCAGGCGCTCAAAAAACGGGCGCAGGAACCTTGAAAACGATAC
>JAUNLY010000122.1 GCA_030532025.1 Eubacteriales bacterium | reverse complement strand
AGCAAAATCAAAAAAGACAAGTTTATCGAAGCATTAAGGTGCGGGATTAGTATTATTTTTAAGCGAGAATGTGCTTATTTGACGCATTTATACAAGGTTTTAATAAAGTACGGCTTCGTATTATTTATTGATACTTACACTGGTATAAATATTAATTATTAATTTTTATGCTAATAAAACGTTAATTCAAAGATAAATACATTTTTTGTAAGACCTAACAGAGAAAATTAGCGGTGTTATTATTCCTCTATCTATATACAGGCGTAAATTTCTTTATTTTTTGTTCTAAATATATAAAAAACTCCGCCAATAAGAAAGCAAAAAATATACATTAAAGCTATGCTGATTAAGGGTGTATCATGTTGACGAATGTAATATATGGTGCTAATATAGCTTAAAAGGCATAAATATATTTAAGGAGGACTCAGCATGAAAAAACTCTTATCTCTCTTTATGGCCCTATTGCTCGTTTTGGCATTGGCGCCGGCAATTGGCGAGGAAAAAGTAACGCTCACATTTGTTGAAGTTATGACCTCACCCGAAAGAACGCTTGTGTTAGAACAGGCCATAGCGGAATTTGAAAAACAAAACCCCAACATAAAGGTTGAGCTTGTTTCCCCGCCATACGAATCCGCAGAAACCAAGGCGGCTTCTATGCTGGCGGCAGGCCAAGATGTTGATATAGTGGAAATACGCGACAACTCCGTTGCGGCATGGATTAATAACGATTTCCTCTATAAGCTGGACGACTTAGTAGCAGCTTGGGGCGGCAAGGACGAACTTGTTGACGCAGCATTGCTTGCGGGCGCCTCCATGGGCGATGCAACCTATTTCCTTCCTCAGTACCTGTACGTAAAGGGTATGATGGTTAGGACAGACGTCCTAAAAAAATTAGGCGTTGAAAAAATGCCCGAAACCACAGAGGAATTCCTTGAAGTATGCAGACAGATAACAGACCCCGCAAAGGGCCAGTACGCTTTTGCACTGCGCGGCATAGGTTCCCCCTGCAAAACCAGCGACGTTATGATGGTAACTGAAGTAGCCGACATAAGCACGGAAAACCTATACCTTACAAAGGACGGCAAGTTCTTTATGACCACCGAAGGCGGCCGCAAAGCGGTTGATAATTACCTTAAGCTGTTTAAAGAATGCTGCCCTCCGGACTCCGTAAACTGGGGTTACAACGACCAGATTAACGGCTTTGTATCCGGCACAACGCCCTTCTTGGTACAGGACCCCGACGCAGTCGGCAGTGTTTCCAAGTCTTTAACACCTGAACAATACACGGCAATACCCATGCCCGTTGGCGATTCCGGCGTGCGCTACCTTGACTATGGCTATGCAGGCCTTGCGGTTGCGGCAAACTCCGCTCACCCCGAAGAAGCATTTAAATTTATATCCTACATGATTTCTGCCGAAGTAAACGCAAAAATATGCGAGTTCTACGGTGCACTCCCCGTAAATAAGGGCGCATACGATAAGTCCGAAATGTTCAAACTGCCCGTATACAAAGCATGGGCCGATGAAATGGCGGACGAAAAAACCGTATTCACCAAGTTCCCGCTCGAAGACCCCCGCTTTGCAGAGTATTCTTCCACAATACACCTTGCTGCCTACCAGAGCTTCCTGTTAGGACAGAGCACCGCGGAAGAATTTATAAAAACCTGCACGGATTTCTGGGGATATTAATTTAATCTAACACCGTATAATTTAGTGGCGGTTACCCCCTTATTTATGCGGTACAAAGGGCTGCGCATCAGCGCGCAGCCCTAATTATTAGGAGGGAAGCATGAAACGGGACAAGTGGTATATTCTGATGATACTTCCGGGTATTGCTTTTATATGCTTCTTTATTTTCTACCCGCTAATAAAAGGCGGTGTAATCGCTTTTCAGGAATACAATTTATTCAATTTAAAAAATGTAAGATTTAACGGGCTTGATAATTTTAAAGCCGTTATAAACAACGAGCACGTTGGCTTTAGCATGATACTTTTGAACACGCTAAAGTGGACATTGCTCTCGCTTTTGTTGCAGTTTTTGCTGGGCTTTCTTTTAGCTATGATGCTAAAAAGCCCCTTCAAGGGTCGCAGCCTTTACTGCGGTTTTGTGTTCTACCCTTGGGCATTGTGCGGTTTTTCCATAGGCTTAATATGGTCTTGGCTGTTTAACGGACAGTTTGGTGTTATAAACGACCTGCTTATGCGCGCAGGCCTTATATCAGAAAACATAGGTTGGCTTTCCAACCCTCAAATAGCTATGTACAGCGTTATAGTTGCAAATGTGTGGTACGGCATACCCTATTTTGGCATAATGCTTTTGGCCGCCCTGCAGTCTGTACCTAATGACCTTTACGAAGCCGCAACGCTTGACGGCTGCGGTTCTGTTAAAAAGCTTTTGCATGTAACAATCCCCTACATAAAACCAACAATAGTAAGCACGGTGCTCCTGCGCAGTATGTGGATAGTTAACTTCCCGGATCTTATATACGCTATGACAAACGGCGGGCCTGTAAACAGCACGCATATATTAGGCACTATGATGATAAATAAAATTTACAAGGAATTTAACTACGGTCAAGCGTCTGCTTATGGCGTTATAATTATGCTTATACTGCTTTTATATGCGCTTATGTATCTTAAAATAACAAGGGCAACCGAGGAGAACATGCTATGAACATACGAAAAACAAGGACAATCGCTTATAATTTATTGCGTACTATAATACTCGCTCTGTTTTTTATGTTTGCAATACTCCCCCTGTTTTGGATATTTATTACAAGCCTAAAAAGCGGGGAAGAATTATATGCATTGCCCATAGTATATTGGCCTAAAAACCCAAGCTTTGCGGCATACGAAAGGCTGTTTACATACAGCAATTTTAAGCAGTATTTTATAAACTCCATGTCTGTTACACTGGTTTCGTCCACCGTTGCTATGGCGCTATCTGTTATGGGTGGCTTTGCACTATCCCGCTTTAGGCGGCGCAAATTACAGGCAGGGCTTGAAATACTTATGTATTTTACGCAGACCGTGCCATCGTTTATGATAATGCTACCGCTGTTTATGTATTTTTCAAAATTTAAGCTGGTGGACAACCTGCCAATACTTGCAACAATTTACGTGGCTACGGTTATAGCCTTTAGCACTCTTATGTCCAGAAGCTTTTTTGACCGCATACCCGTAAGCCTTGAAGAAGCCGCCAAGATAGACGGCTGCAACCTTTTCCAGAGCATAATTTATGTGGTGCTCCCGCTGACGCTCCCAGGCATTGCGGCGATATTCTGCTTTGCATTCGTAAACATTTGGAACGAGCTTTTTATAGCCGTTATGATGATAAACAAATCCTCAAGGTATACAATACCGGTCGCTCTGAATTCCTTTATATCAAAAGCAGGCGTCAGCTGGGACCTTATGAGTGCGGGAATTGTAGTATCCCTCCTACCTACCATGCTTATATTCGGCATAGGCCAAAAATACATAGTCGCCGGCCTTACAGAGGGTGGAGTAAAAGGCTAAGCGTTGATAGATTGAATTTTTAATATGTGGAATGCTACACACAAAGCGTCCAATACTCTTTGACGCCTTTGTACGCTAACGCAATATAGTTTTAATTGCTTATGTTTATTAAAAAAATAAAGTAAAAGCATCTGAAGATTAGACTAATTTAGCCGTAATAATTAACTTAGCCGTAATAACT
>JAUNLY010000010.1 GCA_030532025.1 Eubacteriales bacterium | reverse complement strand
TTAAGCATAAATGATATTAATATAAGCATAAACAAAAAAGGCACCGCATATTGCGATACCTTTTAGTTTAATATGTATTTTTAAGCATAAATTTTAAAGCTTATGCCTGTTTAATTTGAACTTAGTTCGGCTTGATTTTACAGAAGCTTGAAGCGTTGCCATATGGATTGGTATACGCTGTCGTACTCGCCGAGGTCTTGTATAAATTCCGCCTCTTTAAGAAACTCTTGCGGGATGTTTATTACAGGGCTGTCCTTTAGAGAATCCCCTAAAAACTCCGCCGCCGCAGCGTTGGGAGACATGTAGTATTGTTTTTCCGCAATGCGCGCGCCGATTTTAGGCTCAAGCAGGTAGTTTAAAAGCTTGTGAGCATTTTCGGGGTGTGGTGCATCTTTGGATATTACAAGGCTGTCTATGCCGAAGCCCAAGCCCTCTTTGGGGTAGACCACCTTTAGGTCGGGGCGTTCGTTGAGCGCTATCATAGCAAAGGAAGTAAACAGATACCCTACAGGACATTCGCCGGATATAAGGTCAAAATGGGGGCTGTCATAGTTGAAAGAGCGAATGTTGGGGCGCAGCTTTGCAAGCTTTTCTTCGGCAGCCTTAAGCACATCTTCGTCTGTTGTGTTAAAGCTTTCGCCCATGGTCTTAAGGGTGATGCCTATTATGTTGCGGGCGTCGTCTATCATTACCATGGAGTCTTTAAGGCGTTCGTCCCAAAGGTCTTCGTAGCCTGTTATTTCAAAATCTATAACGGCGGGATCGTATACAATCAAAGGTGTACCCGCGGTATAGGGAACGGTGTATTCGTTGTTCTCGTCGTAATATTTGTTAAGGTAGCCCTCTGCCAAGTTTTTATAGTTGGGTATAAGCTCTTTGTTTAATTTGTAGAGCAGATCTTCCTTGCGAAGCATATTTATGGCATAGTCGCTTGCGAGTATTATGTCATACTCGCCGGGGGTACCAACCACTTTTAGCACCATTTCTTCGTTAGTGTTAAATGTGGAATAGTTTACCTTTATGCCTGTCATATCGGTAAACTCCTGCAGGGTTTCTGCGTCTATATAGGTTTCCCAAGTGAATATGTTTAAAACCTTCTCTTCTTCTGCCAGTATTAATGTAAACGGCACAAACAGTGCAAGTGTAAGTAAAAGTGCTAAAAAGCGTTTTATGGTCATGTAGTCCTCCTCTTTTTGAACCGTTTTAGGTTCTGTCCTTTCTTTATTTATCCGCTTCTATTATGCGGAATGCCGCCGCTCTTGCAAGGCGGTTCATAACGGCAAGCCCAAGCCCGTCATAGGGGAGCGTTTCCGAAAGTATCCTTTTTGCGCCCAGCTTGTCCGTTTCTCTAAGTAGGTAGAATAACCGGTGTGCTGCTTGTTTTGCGTCTTCGCCGAGGCTTGCCACAGGATAACCCTCGTATAAATATATATTACCCTGCATTGCGAGTATGTAATCACCTTCACGGTAATTACTTTTTATAAATTCGGCGGTTTTTTCCGGTTTACCGTTTACAAGCAGCATTTCCGCCTTGGGTGCGTAATGTTTATGGCGCATTCCGGGGGACGGGGCATAGGCGTCTTTTGGGATATCCTTCATTATATTATCTGCTACTTTGCATTCGCCGATCACCATGCTTATCTGCTCCGGCGTAACGGCACCGGGTCTATATATAGTAGGAACAGATCCCGACATATCTAAAACCGTGGATTCGACGCCCACCTCGCAGGGGCCGCCGTCCAATATAAAGTCTATCCTGCCCGCCATATCGTCTAAAACATGTTGGGCGGTTGTGGGGCTTGGCCTGCCGGAACGGTTAGCGCTGGGCGCGGCTATAGGAAGTGCGCAGGCGCTTATTAGTTTTTGCGCTATTGGGTGCTTAGGCATGCGTATTGCCACGGTTTCAAGCCCTGCGGTTGTGGCGTCCGGCACTATGGGTTTTTTCTTTAAAAGCATGGTAAGCGGCCCCGGCCAAAAAGCCTTGGCGAGTATTTTAGCGTCTTCAGTTAAAAAGCAGAGCGGCTCGGCTTCCTCTAAACGGCTTATATGAAGTATAAGCGGGTTATCCGCGGGGCGTTCCTTTGCCGCAAACACGGCATGCACCGCAGCGGGGTTTAGGCCGTTTGCACCTAAGCCGTACACGGTTTCTGTGGGGAAGGCCACAACGCCACCCGATTTTATGCATTCCGCCGCCCTTAATATGGAAGCGTCATCACTTTTTAAAAGCTCCGTATGCACAAATCCCTCCGAAAAGTTATTTTGGTTTCAATTAGTATTAAAACCTGTGACAAATCCTATATAGAATAATCCTTTTATAAAGTAAAAGCCTTGCGTGCCTTTTGCTTAAAGTTTATACTAAGGCCTTTTGGGTAAAAATATAAAGGTACCCCAAAGTGCCGTTCGCCTCGGTTTTTTCACCCGCTATGTAAAGCAGGGTGGTGCCCTGCGAGAAACTTTTGTCTTCCACTCTGCGGAGGCATGACAGCCGTTCCACGACCCGAGCTCCGAATTATGTAATGTGGGTAAAAACAATAAGCTGGCGTACACTTCAGGAATACCCTTCTGTCTGTATTATAAAGCCGGCAACAAAGGCTGTCAAGTATAATACTGATTTATCCCTTAACGATTTGATAAACTTGTCTTTTCCGTTTTTTGTTTTACCTTATCCGGTCAACGTAGCTTAATTACGTTCTCGCATTCGGCTTTGCAAAAAAATCCCGCGTAAATATCTGCATTAACGATTTCGATTGGTATACAATAAACAAAAACAGAACTGCGAACAGGAGCTATGAAACGCCCGAAGGCGTGTATATGAGCTGTAAAATACGAGCCGTACCTATGGCGGTATTATATGCCTTTTAAGGGGGTACGATGCAGAAAAGTCGATAAATAATTGCAAAAAACGCTTGATTTTTTTGCGGCACTAACGTATAATACCAAGGCTGTCTGTATAAGGGTAGACGCGATAGGTTGCCGCCCCGGCCTTGGACGGGTAATTATCGCCGACCAGCCCGCACAATCGGGCGACGCACTCACAGCAGCTAACAACATTACTTAAAACCAGAGTAAGAGTACGAAATTCAAGGAGGAATCCCATGGCCACACAGAAAATACGCATTAAGCTAAAAGCCTATGAGCATGACCTCATAGACGCTTCGGCGCAACGCATAGTCGAAACCGCAAAGCGTACCGGCGCAAGGGTGTCGGGCCCTATCCCGCTCCCCACGCAAAAGGAGATAATCACCATTTTGCGTTCCCCGCACAAGTACAAGGACAGCCGTGAGCAGTTCGAGCGCAGAACGCACAAACGCCTTATCGACGTGCATAACCCCAACGCAAAAACTACCGATGCCCTTATGAAGCTCGATCTTCCGGCAGGCGTCGAAATCGAAATCAAGCTTTAACGGGAGGAGCAGCAATGAATAAAGCTATTTTGGGAAGAAAACTGGGAATGACCCAGAAATTCCTGGAGGACGGCAGACTCGTTCCTGTAACCGTGATTCAGGCAGGTCCCTGCACGGTGGTACAGAAGAAAACAGTCGAAAGCGACGGATACGAATCCGTACAGGTAAGCTACGAAACACTGCCGGAAAACCGTGCCAAGAAGCTCGTAAACAAACCCGAAGCCGGCCACTTCAAAAAAGCCGGTGTAGCCCCCGCAAAGCACCTCAAAGAGTTCCGCTTTGAAGACATATCGGGCTACGAAGTAGGGCAGACCCTTACAGTCGAACAGTTTGCCGCAGGCGACAAGATAGACGTAACGGGCACAAGCCGCGGTCGCGGTTTCACAAACCTTATCCAGCGCAACAACTTTGGACGTGGCCCCATGGCTCACGGTTCCAAGTACCACAGGGGTGTAGGTTCCTTAAGCGGAAGCTCAAGCCCTTCCAAGGTTTTCAAAGGCAGGCCCTTGCCCAGCCAATACGGCAACGCAAAGGTGACCGTGCAGAACCTTGAAGTAGTCGAAATCGACGCAGAGCGCAATCTCATGCTCGTACACGGTGCCGTACCAGGCCCCAACAACGGTTTGCTTTTTGTTCGTAACAGCAACAAAGCGAAGTAAAGGAGGTAAAGAAACATGCCAACCATCGAAATGGTAAACATGCAGGGCAAACCTGCAGGCTCTATAGAGCTTAACGACAGCGTGTTTGGTGTAACACCTCATGTTGCTTCCATGCATTTAGTTGTACGCTCTATTTTGGCCGCCAAACGCCAAGGGACACAAAGCGCCCTTTCCAGAGGAGAAGTAAAAGGCGGCGGCCGCAAAATATATCGTCAGAAGGGTACCGGTAGGGCACGCCACCACGGCAACCGTGCACCGCAGTTCCGCCACGGCGGAGTTGTCTTCGCTCCAAAGCCGAGAGACTATGTTATAAACGTACCCAAGAAGGTACGCCGTCTGGCCCTCGTTAGCGCATTATCCGCTAAGACACAGGCTGGTGACATAATAGTGCTCGACAGCTTAAAGTTTGAAGAAGGCAAGACCAAGCTTATGGCGAACATGCTTAAAGCTGTGGGCGCCGACAAAAAAGTGTTGCTCGTAACAGAAGGCAGGGACGAAAACATAAGCCGTGCCGGCAGCAACATCAAGGCTCTTCAGGGCGCATATCCCAACACCATCAACGTTTACGACATATTGCGCGCAGACAAGGTTCTCTTAACCAAGGAAGCCGCCCAAGCCATAGAGGAGGTATATGCGTAATGAAAAACCCACACGATATTATACTGCGTCCGGTGCTTACCGAAAAAGGCTATGACGGCATTGCGGATAAACAGTACGTTTTCGAAGTGGCTATAAAGGCCAACAAGATAGAAATAAAAGAAGCCTTAGAAGCCATATTCAAAGACATAAAGGTAGCGAGGGTAAACACACTCCGCACCATGGGCAAGATTAAGCGCCAAGGCAGGACTTTCGGCAGAACGCCCGAAGTTAAAAAAGCCTACGTGCAACTTACCGAAGATTCCAAACCCATCGAGTTCTTCGAGGGAATGTATTAATTAAGAAAGGAGAGACAATATGGCAGTACGTGTTTATAAACCGACTTCACCAGCACGCAGAAATATGTCCGTGCTAACATTTCAGGAAATCACAACCAACAAGCCGGAAAAGTCTCTGCTGACCCCCCTCAAGAAACATTCGGGCAGGAACAAGCAGGGTAAAATAACAGTCCGTCACCAGGGCGGAAGACAGAAACGTAAATACCGTATTATAGACTTTAAACGCGACAAGTTCGATGTACCGGCAAAGGTCGCAACCATCGAATACGACCCCAACCGCAGCGCATTTATAGCACTGCTCAACTATGCAGACGGCGAGAAACGCTACATATTAGCTCCCGTAGGCTTAAAGGTTGGCGACAGCGTTGTAAGCTCTGACGATGCAGACATCATCACCGGTAACTCACTCCCCATATCCGCTATACCCACCGGCACTCTTATCCATAATATAGAGCTTAAAAAGGGCAAAGGCGGCCAGCTTGCACGTTCGGCAGGTGCATATGCACAGCTTATGGGCAAGGAAGGCAAGTACGCATTATTGCGTCTGCCCTCGGGCGAAGTTCGCAAAGTTCCGGTAGACGGCAGAGCGACGATCGGTACGGTAGGCAACATTGACCACGAAAACGTGCGTATAGGTAAAGCAGGCCGTACACGCAACATGGGTATAAGGCCCACGGTCAGAGGTTCAGCTATGAACCCTGTAGACCACCCGCACGGCGGTGGCGAAGGCAAGTCCCCGATAGGTATGCCTTCACCTGTTACACCTTGGGGCAAACCCACTCTCGGCTACAAGACGCGCAAGCGCAGCAAGTATTCCAATTCCATGATAGTACGCCGCAGAGGCAAAAAGTGACAAGGTGAAAGGAGGAAATTAACTAATGAGTCGTTCAATCAAAAAAGGACCTTTCGTAAGCGAAAGACTTTACAAAAGGGTCGAAGCCATGAATGCGTCCGGAAAAAAATCCGTCCTCAAAACCTGGTCGCGTTCTTCAACAATTTTTCCGGAGTTTGTAGGCCATACAATCGCGGTGCATGACGGTCGCAAGCACGTTCCGGTATACATCACAGAGGACATGGTGGGACACAAGCTCGGCGAGTTTGCACCCACAAGAACATATAGAGGTCACGCCGGCTCCAAGAGCACCGGCGGCAGATAGCGAGAAAGGAGAAATTAGTTTATGGCAAGCAATACACGCGATAAAGGCATAAGCCATCGCGAGAACCGCGACATGCGCCCCAAGGCACATGTAAAGCACGTACGCATCTCCTCTCGCAAGGTTGTTCCGGTTATCGATCTTATCCGCGGCAAGAGTGTAGATGAAGCAAAGGCGATATTAAAATTCACTCCCAAGGCCGCTTCACCCATAGTGCTTAAACTGCTCAACAGCGCAGTGGCAAATGCGGTAAACAATATGGACATGGACGAGAAAAGCCTGTACGTTGCAGAGGTTTTCACAGGTCAAGGACCTACCATGAAGCGCTTCATTCCGCGTTCACGCGGTTCGGCAGCACCCATATTAAAACGCACAAGCCACATCAGCATAGTGCTGGACAGTAAACAGGAGGAATTCTAATGGGTCAGAAAGTTAATCCCCACGGCGCACGGGTCGGTGTTATATTTAACTGGAGCACACGCTGGTACGCCAACAAAAAAGACTTTGCGGACAACCTTGTGGAAGACTATAAGCTCCGCAAAATGCTTAAAGAAAAGTACTTTGCGACAGGCATAAGCAGTGTGGATATTTCCCGTACAGCATCACGCGTAACGATAGATATCCATACCGGAAGGCCCGGCATGGTTATAGGCCGCGGCGGCAAGGGAATAGAAGAGCTTAAAGAGAGCGTTGAAAAACAACTCGGCAAACCCGTTGTAATAAACGTGCTTGAAATCAAAAACCCCGACACCGACGCACAGCTCGTTGCCGAAAACATCGCACAACAGCTTGAAAAACGTATTTCTTTCAGGCGTGCCATGAAACAGAGCATACAGCGTTCAATGCGCGCAGGCGTTAAAGGTATTAAGACTTCCGTAAGCGGAAGGCTTGGCGGCGCAGACATCGCCCGTTCCGAACAGTACCACGAAGGTTCTATACCGCTGCAAACACTGCGTGCAAATATAGATTACGGTTTTGCGGAAGCAAACACCACCTACGGCAAATTGGGTGTAAAGGTCTGGATTTATAAAGGCCAGATACTTCCCCAGCCCAAAGATAATTCTCCCAAAGCGGAAGGAGGCAGATAAGCTATGTTGATGCCAAAAAGAGTAAAGCGTCGCAAGCAGTTCCGTGGTCGTATGAAGGGCAAAGCCTACCGCGGCAATACGGTTGCCTACGGCGAATGGGGTTTAGTGGCACAGGATCCGAGCTGGGTTACCAGCCAGCAGATAGAAGCTGCCCGTATCGCCTTAACCCGTCATACAAAACGCGGTGGTCAGGTGTGGATAAAAATATTCCCTGACAAACCTGTAACAGCAAAACCTGCCGAAACACGCATGGGCTCGGGTAAAGGTTCACCCGAATACTGGGTAGCGGTAGTAAAACCCGGCAGAGTAATGTTTGAAGTCGGCGGCGTTGAAGAAGCGGTCGCCAAAGAAGCGCTGAGGCTTGCATCTGCAAAGCTTCCCATGCGCACCAAGATAATATCAAAAGCACAGAGCGAAGGCGGTGAGGTCTGAAATGAAAGCGAGCGAATTTGCTGCTATGAGCCAAGAAGAGCTTAACAACAAAATAAAAGAACTCAAGAGCGAACTGTTCAACTTGCGTTTCCGCCTTGCCACAGGCCAGTTGGAAAACACCATGCAGATAAGCATGGTCAAAAAAGACATTGCAAGAGCACTGACAGTACAAACACAGCAGGCCCAAAAGGCCGCCCGATAACCGCAAGAAGGAGGCAGGAGAATGTCAGAACAAAGACAATTACGCAAGACACGTGTAGGCAAAGTAGTGTCTGACAAGATGGATAAAACCGTCGTTGTAACCGTAAACCGTCTGGTAAAGCACTCGCTGTACGGCAAATATCTTAAACGCACAAGCAAGTTGCAAGCCCATGACGAACAAAATGCCTGCGGTATCGGGGATACCGTTCGCGTAATGGAAACACGCCCGCTTAGCAAAAACAAATGCTGGCGCGTTGTAGAAATTATCGAAAAGGCTAAGTAAGACAGCGCATATATTAAATATGCCTTCAGTCATATAAAGGAGGAAGCCCTATGATTCAGCCGCAAACCCGGCTAAAAGTTGCCGATAATTCCGGCGCTAAAGAGATAATGTGCATACGCGTACTGGGCGGTTCTTTCAGAAGAACGGCGTCCGTGGGCGATATCATTGTTGCAAGCGTAAAATCGGCCGCACCAGGCGGACAGGTGAAAAAAGGCGAAGTAGTGCGTGCGGTGGTCGTGCGTGTTACAAAAGACCTTCGCCGTCCGGACGGAAGCTATATCAAATTTGACGATAACGCTGCCGTAATTATAAACGACGCAAAACAGCCCCGCGGAACACGCATATTTGGACCTGTCGCAAGAGAACTGCGCGAAAGGGACTTTATGAAGATTGTTTCCCTCGCACCGGAAGTGCTGTAGGAGGCCGATATGAAATTACATGTAAAAACAAACGACGAAGTAATGGTTATCACCGGTAAGGACAGAGGCGTAAAAGGCAAAGTCCTAAAAGCCTTCCCCAAGACCGGCAGGGTAATAGTAGAAGGCGCATCTGTCGCCACCAAGCACCAGAAATCCCGTGCGCAGGGTCAGCCCGGCGGCATTATAAAGAAGGAAACACCCATAGATGCAAGCAACGTAATGCTTGTATGCCAAAAGTGCGGCAAACCCTCGCGCTATGGCAAAAAAGTGCTGGATAACGGCAACAAAGTCCGCATCTGCAAAAAATGCGGCGAACAAATGGACTAAGAAGGAGGTATAGCAAATGGCTACAAGAATTAAAGAAAAATATCTGTCTGAAGCTGTACCCGCCCTTCACGACAAGTTCGGCTACAGCAACATCATGGAAATGCCCAAGCTTTCCAAGATAGTTATAAACATAGGCCTTGGCGACTGCAAGGAAAACCCCAAGCTTTTGGAGTCTGCCGTTGCAGAAATCACCGAGATCACGGGCCAAAAGCCCATCGTAACCAAGGCTAAAAAGTCCGTCGCAAACTTTAAAGTGCGCGAAGGCATGAACGTAGGCGCCAAGGTAACGCTGCGCGGCGACAGGATGGAAGAGTTCTTCGATAGGCTCGTAAGCGTTGCGCTCCCCCGCGTGCGCGACTTCCGCGGTGTATCCGCAAAAGCTTTTGACGGCCGTGGCAACTACGCCTTAGGCATCAAAGAACAGCTTATTTTCCCGGAGATTAACTACGACAAGGTAGAAAAAGTCCGCGGGTTTGAAATTATTTTCGTTACCACAGCCAAGACAGACGAAGAAGCCAAAGCGCTTTTATCAAGCCTTGGCATGCCGTTCGCAGAATAAGGGAGGGAATGTAATGGCAAAGACAAGCAAAAAAATCAGTCAACAGAGAAAGCCCAAGTTCTCTACCCGCGCTTACACGCGCTGCCGTATATGCGGGAGACCGCACTCGGTATTACGCCGCTACGGTATATGCCGTATATGCTTCCGCGAATTAGCCTACAAAGGACAGATTCCCGGCGTTCGCAAGGCAAGCTGGTAAGCATAAAAAGGAGGATTCGCATTTATGAATATTAACGACCCTATCGCCGACATGCTCACCAGGATCCGCAACGCGCAGGTTGCAAAGCATGATACGGTTATGATTCCGGCAAGCAAAAACAAAAAAGCTATTGCCAAAATCCTGTACGATGAAGGCTATGTCAAGTCCTACGAATTCATCGACGATGGAGTGCAGGGCCAGATAAAACTGCACATTAAATATATAGACGAACGCAAAAACCCCGTTATAGGCGGTCTGCGCCGTATTTCCAAGCCCGGGCTCAGAGTCTACGCCAAGTGTGAAGATCTCCCCAAAGTATTGGGCGGTCTGGGTATAGCAATCATTTCAACTTCCAGGGGCGTCATGACTGACCGCGATGCGCGCAACGCAAATCTCGGTGGCGAAGTTATGGCGTACATCTGGTAATAGTAACGCTAGGAGGTGTAACACGATGTCTCGTATCGGTAAAATGCCGATTCCGGTGCCAAATGGCGTTACAGTAACAATAAGCAAAGAAAACTTTGTAACTGTAAAAGGGCCAAAAGGCACGCTTTCGCAGCAAATAGGAAAAGAATTCACATTAAACCAGGAAGACGGCCATCTTAACGTTGTCCGTCCGAGCGACTCAAAACCGCATAAATCAAAGCACGGTCTGTACCGTTCGCTGCTTAACAACATGGTTGTAGGAGTTACCGACGGTTTTGAAAAAACACTTGAAATAATCGGTACAGGCTACCGTGCACAGGTGGAAGGCAAAACCCTTACACTAAACGCAGGGTATTCTCATCCGGTAATCTTTACGGCACCCGATGGCATTACTTTTGAAACGCCTAACGCAACCACAGTTGTTGTAAAAGGCATAGACAAGCAGGTCGTCGGCAACCTTGCGGCAGACATACGCGCAGTACGCGAACCCGAACCCTACCTCGGCAAGGGCATACGCTACAAGGGCGAACATGTACGTCGTAAGGAAGGCAAGGCAGGCAAATAATAGGAGGGAGTGAACGCTAATGTTTAAAAGAAGCGATAAGAATGCACAGCGCCTTAAAAGGCATGCCCGTATACGCAGACATATAAGCGGCACCTCCGAGGTACCGCGCCTGAACGTATACCGCAGCAACCAGTACATCTATGCACAGGTAATAGATGATGTAAAGGGTATTACATTGGCTCAGGCATCTTCCATGGAGCCAAAAATCCAAGAAGAAGCCAAGGACAAGACCAAGGTTGAAGCTTCCAAGCTCGTAGGCAAAGCGGTTGCAGAGCGTGCGATGGAAGCCGGCGTATCGAACGTCGTGTTCGACCGTGGCGGCTATCTGTACGAGGGGCGCGTAGCCTCTTTGGCGGACGGCGCACGTGAAGCCGGACTAAAATTTTAACAGGAGGACAGAAATCGCATGGCTCGCAGACAGGATCGTAAACAAAACCGTCGCCAGGAACAGGAAAGCGAATTTAAAGAAAAGCTTGTTGCCGTAAACAGGGTTAGCAAAACCGTTAAAGGCGGCAGGAACATTCGTTTCTCGGCTCTTGTTGTAATTGGCGACGAGGCAGGCAGGGTTGGCGCAGGTACCGGCAAAGCGGTAGAAATACCGGACGCCATCCGCAAGGCAACCCAAGATGCCAAAAAACATCTAATCAACGTACCGCTCGTAGGCACAACCATACCCCATCAGGTAAACGGCTACTTCGGTACCAGCAAGGTCGTATTGCTTCCCGCTGAGGAAGGTGCCGGCGTTATAGCAGGCGGTGCCGCCAGGGCAGTTTTAGAGCTTGCAGGCGTGCGCGACATTCGCACCAAGAGCTTCGGTTCGAGCAATCCGGTAAACACCGTAAAGGCTACCGTTGAAGGCTTAAAGCTCCTCCGCTCGGCAGAAAGCGTTGCCCGCATGCGCGGCAAGTCGGTTGAAGCGGTACTTGGGCAGGAGGAAATATGAACTTAAAAATTACTTTAAAAAAGTCAACAATCGCAAGAAAACCAAAGCACATTAAAACCGTTGAGGCACTCGGGCTTCGCAAAATCGGTCAAACCGTCATCAAACCCGATAACGAAAGCATCCGCGGTCAGGTTTTCGCCGTAAAGCACTTAGTAGAAGTGGAAGAACTTAAGGAGGGTGAAAATTCGTGAAACTGCATGAATTAAAACCGGCAACCGGTTCAACCCAAGCCAAAAAACGTCTGGGCCGTGGCTCAGGTTCCGGCCTTGGTAAGACCAGTGGCAAGGGACATAAGGGTGCAAAAGCTCGCTCCGGCGGCGGCAAGGCTCCGGGCTTTGAAGGCGGCCAGATGCCTTTGCAAAGGCGTTTGCCTAAGTTTGGCTTTGTCAACATATTCGCCAAAGAATACGCCTGTGTAAACGTAAAAGACCTTGAAATCTTTGAAGACGGCAGCGTCGTAAACTTCGCCGTTTTAAAAGAACAGGGCATTATCAAAAAAGGCAAGGACGGTCTTAAAATACTGGGCAACGGCGAGCTTACCAAAAAGCTTACCGTAGAAGCGGCTAAATTTACCGCCTCTGCCAAAGAAAAAATTGAACAAGCAGGCGGCGCTGCTAAGGAGGTATAATATGTGGGATACACTTCGTAGCGCATGGAAGGTACAAGAGGTGCGTAAAAAGCTCCTCTACACCTTTTTCATGTTGTTGATTTACAGACTCGTTTCTGTTATACCGGTTCCCGGCATAAATGCGAGTGTCGTACAGGAGGTATCTCGACAGTTTGACGCCTTAAATCTGGTCAACATGATGACCGGTAACGCTTTCTCTCAGATGACGATAATGGCTATGGGTATCACACCCTACATTAACGCCAGCATTATCATACAGCTGCTTACAATAGCAATCCCCGCTCTTGAACGCCTTGCAAAAGAAGGCGGCGAGGAAGGCAAGCAGAAGATAAACCGTATAACTCGCTACACCACAGTGGTGCTTGCGGTTATACAATCGGTCGGTATTGTTTCTGGTCTTCAGTCCGCTTCCATGGGCGTAGGTACCCAAAAAGTACTGATGGCAGAATACGATAACTTCTTAGGCCTGATGTCAATAGGCGTAATTATGGCAGGCGGTACAGCCCTTGCTATGTGGATAGGCGAACGCGTTACCGCAAACGGTATAGGCAACGGTATCTCAATGCTTATATTTGCTGGTATCATCTCAAACTTGTTCAACGGCATACTCACTTCCTTCCTGCAAGTTATAGGCGTGCAGCAGGGTGCCACAACCGTAGTGCAGTTTGTAGTGTTAATAGTATTCACCTTCCTGCTTATATTGGTTGTAACATTTATAGACCTTGGCGAACGCAGAGTACCTGTACAGTACGCAAAGCGCGTCGTAGGCCGCAAAATGTACGGCGGGCAGAGCACGCATATACCGCTTAAGGTATTGTCAGTCGGCGTATTGCCCTTGATATTTGCCTACTCTTTCATGGCCATGCCCGGTACCATTATCGCAATGTTTGGCACAAGCACTCCCGCCTATAACTGGTGGCAGAGCAATATGAGCCAGACAAGCGGTCTGTACCTCTTGATAACATCACTGCTTATTATAGCATTCACCTACTTCTATGCTTCAATAAGCTTTAATCCTTCGGATATATCCAAAAACATCAACCAACAGGGCGGCACCATACCTGGTATCCGCTCAGGCAAGAACACTACGGACTTCCTCCAGCGCATAAGCAAAAGACTTACGCTGTTTGCGGGCGTATTCCTTGCCATACTTTCAACACTGCCTACACTTCTTTATGTGTGGCTCAACGTGCAGATACCCTTTGCGGCATCTTCCATACTGATTGCCGTAAGCGTTGCCATGGAAACCGTCCGTCAGCTCGAAGCACAGATGGTAATGCGCAACTACAAGGGATTCCTATAAGGAGAGTGCCCTATGAACATAATTATGTTAGGGCCTCCCGGTTCGGGTAAGGGGACCATGGCAGCTTTGCTTTCAAAAAAGCTTGCCATTCCCCAAATTTCGACCGGCGACATGCTCCGTGCCGGCATGAAAGAAGGCACAGAGCTTGGTCGCATGGCTAAAGGCTTTGTAGATAAGGGCGAGCTTGTGCCCGACAGTGTTGTGATTGCCATGGTGGAAGAACGCCTTAAGGCTCAGGACGCACAAAACGGCTATATCTTAGACGGCTTTCCCCGCACTTTGGAGCAGGCGAAAGCTCTTGAAGGCTTTACCAAAATTGATACGGTGCTTGATTTGGAGCTCGCGGACGAAAAGATAATCGACCGTCTTTCCGGTCGCCGCGTATGTCCGGATTGCTCACGCACCTACCATGTTTCACAGCTTAATGGCAGCACCATCTGCGAAAAATGCAGGACTAAGCTTGTTACACGCAAGGACGATGAAGCGGAGACGATTGCAAACCGCTTAAATGTCTACCACGAGCAAACAGAACCGCTTGTAGAATACTACAAGGAGGCAAAGCTCTTAAAAAATGTTAAAACGGATGGCAGCATAGAAGAGAATTTCTCCGAAATGCTAAAGGTATTGGGAATCTGACATGATTTTTCTACGCAACGAAAAACAATTGGATAAGATGCGCAAGGCAGGAGCGGTTCTTTACGAAATACTCCAAAAACTTGCGGAAGCGGTACGCCCCGGCATGAGCACACTTTCTTTGGACGCATATGCCGAAGAGCTCATACGCCGTGCAGGTGCCGTGCCTTCTTTCCTAAACTATCAGGGTTTCCCAAACTCCATATGCACCTCCGTGGACGATACAGTGGTGCACGGCATACCTTCGGATTCCGAAATCCTAAAAGAAGGTAGCATTATAAGCATAGACTGCGGTCTTATATTGGACGGCTGGCAGTCAGACAGCGCCATAACCGTACCTGTAGGGGCAATAGCTCCTGAAGTGCAGCGCCTTATAGACGTTACCGAACAATGTTTTTTTGAGGGCGCCAAGATGGCTGTGGCGGACAATCGCTTAGGTGACATAGGCTATGCCGTGCAAAGCCTTGCGGAGAAGAACAACTATGGCGTAATAAGGGAGCTTACGGGCCACGGCATAGGTAAAAATATGCACGAGGATCCCAATGTGCCAAACTATGGCGAAGCCGGCAAGGGCGTAAGGCTTAAATCCGGCATGACTATCGCCTTAGAGCCTATGATATCTATGGGCAGCTACGATGTAGAAATGCACGACGATGGCTGGCGCATAACCACAGCGGACGGCTCCTTCTGCGCCCACTACGAACACACCATTGCGATAGGCGAAGGGCTTCCCGAAATTCTTTCATACCCGGGCTTTTCGTGGGACGAATACTTTAAGAACGCTAAGGAGAGCATTTGAAACCGCAAATAAAACCCGGAATCGTTGTAAAATCACAAAAAGGTCGTGACAAAGGACGCCTTTTTATGGTATTATATCAGGTGGACGCCGATTTTGTTATGGTTTGCGACGGGAAGCTAAGAAAACTCGACAAACCTAAGAAAAAACGGTGCAAACATCTAACCGCTCTGCCGTACGAAATGGAGCAACACCTTGCTCTTTATGCGGCAAACCGGTTGAAAGACAGCGATATTCGTAAAGAGCTTGACAAAATACTTTACGAATTAACCGATAGGGACAAAGCTTAAAGGAGGCTAAAGTTTGCCAAAAGAAGACGTCATTGAGTTAGAGGGAAAAGTAATAGAGGCATTGCCAAACGCCATGTTCAGCGTGGAGCTTGCAAACGGGCACCGCATAACGGCGCACATATCCGGCAAGATGCGCATGCACTTCATACGCATATATCCGGGCGACAAGGTCACTGTGGAACTTTCCCCTTACGACTTGACACGTGGGCGCATAACCTGGCGCAGCAAAAACTGATTTTATTTTTAGGAGGAAGGCAAAATGAAAGTACGCCCTTCAGTAAAACCCATATGTGAAAAATGCAAAATCATCAAACGCAAAGGCCGTGTGATGGTAATTTGCGAAAACCCCAAGCACAAACAGAGGCAGGGTTAATAAATACAAAGGTAAATCGCACGGGCGGCTGCCCTGCTTATGCAGGGACCGTGTGATTTTATCATACATAAATTTTGAGCAAAAGCTCACAAAACATCAAAATTCATTTGGAGGTGTATCCTACACATGGCACGTATAGCAGGTGTTGACCTGCCAAGAGAAAAACGCGTTGAGGTCGGCTTAACTTATATCTTTGGTATAGGCCCGTCCGTTTCACGCAAAATTCTTGCAGAAACACAAATTGACCCCAATATCCGCGTAAAGGACCTCTCCGAAAACGATATCAGCAAACTGCGTGAATATATCGAACACCATGTAAAGGTGGAAGGCGATCTGCGTCGCGAAGTTTCCTTAAACGTAAAGCGTTTGGTGGAAATCGGAAGCTACCGTGGCGTACGCCACAGGCGCAATCTGCCCGTGCGCGGTCAAAACACCAAGCAGAATGCACGCACCCGCAAGGGACCCAAAAAACAGGTTGCCGGCAGCAAAAAAGCCAAGGCCTAATTGATATCAACACATACGGAGGATAATTTATATGGCTAAAACCACGGTGAAGAAGAATGCACGCCGGCGCCGCGAAAAGAAATTCGTGGAACGTGGGGTAGTGCATATCCGTTCTTCATTTAATAACACCATAGTAACAATAACAGACACGCAGGGCAACACCCTAAGCTGGGCGTCCGCAGGCGGCATGGGCTTCCGCGGCAATAAAAAATCCACGCCCTTTGCAGCGCAAACCGCTGCAGAGACTGCAGCCAAGGCTGCGACGGAGTTCGGTCTGCGTACGGTAGATGTTTATGTAAAGGGCCCGGGTTCAGGCAGGGAAGCGGCTATCCGCTCGCTGCAGACAGCAGGCCTTGAAGTAACAATGATTAAGGACGTTACACCCATTCCACACAATGGTTGCCGTCCGCCTAAACGCAGAAGAGTATAAAAGGAGGTCCAATAATGGCACGATATACAAGCTCAGCTTGCCGTCAATGCCGTCGTGAGGGCACCAAGCTCTTCCTTAAGGGTGAAAAGTGCTATTCACAAAAATGCGCAGTTGCAAAACGTCCCACCCCTCCCGGGCAGCACGGACAGGCACGCCAGCGCAAAATGAGCGAATACGGCTTACAGCTTAGAGAAAAACAGAAGGCACGCCGCGCATACGGTTTGCTTGAAACACAGTTTAAACTAACATACAATAAAGCAACAAAAATGAAAGGCGTTACAGGCGAAAACCTGTTACAGCTTTTGGAACGCAGGCTCGACAACGTAGTTTACAGAGCGGGTTTTGCTTCTTCAAGGGCACAGGCACGTCAGCTTGTAAACCACGGTCATTTCCTTATCGATGGCAAAAAGGTAGATATACCTTCCTACACAGTAAAGGAAAACCAGGTTATAACCGTTAAAAAACGCAGCCACGAGGTAGAGCACTTCAAACAGGTTCGTGAGGGTTCTTCCCGCATAATCCCCAAATGGCTCAGCGTAAACGCAGATAATTTAACCGCCACCGTATCGGCATTGCCGGCACGCGACGATGTAGATTTTGCCTTGCAGGAAAATATGATTGTCGAATTTTACTCCCGTTAGTAGTATCAATATATATTTAACAAAGGAGGAAGTTTGGCATGATTACAGAAATAACCAATGCTCATATAGAGTGCACAAAAAAGAACGAGCGAGAGCATTATGCCTGTTTCGAAGTAGAGCCGCTTGAGCGTGGCTTTGGCCATACGCTCGGCAATGCTTTGCGCAGGGTACTGTTAAGTTCACTTCCCGGCGCCGCTGTAACCAGCATCAATATAGAGGGTGTACAGCACGAGTTTTCCACTGTTCCCGGCGTTAAGGAAGACGTAACCGAAATAATCCTCAACATAAAAGAGCTTGCGGTAAAGCTTCATGCCGACCAGCCGAAAATACTTGAAATAAGCGCCATAGGTCCCTGCAAGGTAAGTGCAGCGGATATACGTGTGGACAGCGAAGTGGAAGTCGTAAACCCCGATTTGCACATAGCAACCTTAAGCAAGGACGCTAAGCTTCACATCTGGATGACGCTTGACAGGGGACGCGGCTATGTTCCTGCGGAGCGCAACAAGCAAAACCCCATGCCGATAGGCGTAATACCTGTAGACTCCGTGTATACACCCATTAAAAAAGTAAACTACAGGGTAGAGGATACACGTGTCGGCCAGTCCATGGACTATGACAAACTCATTTTGGAAGTTTGGACGGACGGCAGTTTAAGCCCCGAAGAAGCCATAGGCATGGCGGGCAAGGTGCTGGTTGAGCAGCTTGCAATATTTGTTGAATTAAAGGATCGCCCCTCCATAGTGGAAGAGGACGATTCTATGGAAGAAGAAAAGGCACAGTATGACGAAATGACAATAGAGGAACTCGATCTGTCCGTTCGTGCCTTCAACTGTTTAAAGCGTGCCAACATCAACACCGTGGGTGAACTCTTAGAGAAAACACCCGAAGAAATGATGAAAGTGCGCAATCTGGGCAAGAAGAGCCTGGAAGAAGTGGATGAAAAGCTCGCACTGATGGGGCTTTCACTGCGTAAACCCGAAGAATAACACAGC
This sequence comes from Eubacteriales bacterium, assembly GCA_030532025.1. Lineage (GTDB taxonomy): Bacteria > Bacillota > Clostridia > Christensenellales > Aristaeellaceae > DTU024. The sequence goes on along the minus strand of JAUNLY010000010.1, from coordinate 11,088 downwards.
CCTGTGCGGGCAAAGGAGGAAACACAATGGCACAACGTAAGCTTGGACGGCCGGCATCACAGCGCAAAGCACTGTTGCGCAACCAAGTTACCGCCCTTCTGTGGAACGGAAAAATAGAAACGACACTCTATCGTGCCAAGGAAGTGCGTCGCATGGCGGAGCGCTTGGTAACTTTAGCCGTCCGCGAGTACGATAACACACAGCAGGTTACCAAGGAATACCATAACGATAAAGGTCAGATAGTAAGCATAGATGTCACAAACGACCTGCCGTCAAAACTGCACGCCAGACGCCTTATGATGGCTTATCTTTACAACGTAAAACAGGATAAGGAAAAAGGCGAAAGCAAGAGCGAATACAGGGAGCGCACGAAGGACGTAAAGCATCCCGTGGTAGAAAAACTTTTCCGCGAGTACGGCCCCAAATACCGTAAGCGCAACGAAGAGAAAAACGCCGCCGGTGGCTACACAAGGATTTATCGCCTTGGCCCACGCCGTGGAGACGCTGCCGAAATGGTCATAATCGAAATGGTTTGACAATACCTTAAAAAAGAACCGATAAAAAAATCGGTTCTTTTTTGTTTTTAAGCCCTAAATAGGGTATAATATATAGCAGCAATTTCAAAGCGTAATGCTTTGATAAGCCGGTTTTTCTGCTTTTGCTAAGCCGAATTTGGAGACGAATCTAAAGCTAATTTTTTAAACGATTTAAAGCAAAAATGGAAAAATCCTGTATTTTTCTAAACATTAATGTTTTTAATTACTATCAAAAAGGAGGTATGCGATGAAACGACTGGGTCTTTTGGTGGGCTCTTTTGATCCTTTACACAAGGGGCACATTAGCATTGCGGAAGACGCCATGCGTTTTTACCGTTTAGATAGCGTATATTTTGCGCCACTACCTCAAAACGAAAACAATTCCGTGGTTTTAAGTCTGCAAAACAGGCAAAAACTATTGTCATCATACCTTAAACCACCTTTTTATATATTGGATTCGCAAGAAATTTATAAAAAAACGGGTAACTGCTATGTGGACGCACTAAACCGTTTGCAAGCACAAAATCCGGACTCGGCATTGTTCCTGCTTTTAGGCATGGATACATTAAGCCTTATACAAAATTTTGCTCCAATTTTGCAAATACCCGCCGTAAAAGCATTAATCGTATACCCAAGGGTTGGCTATAATAGTAAAAAAGTGCTACAATTAGCGCAGGAGAGAGGAGCGCATAGTATGTTTTTCCGCTCCATAAAAAATCTACCCTCCTCGCAAATTATACGCAACCAGCTTAAAGAGCTAAATGACGTGCCGGAATGGGTACCGGCAAGTGTAATACACCAAATTGCAAGGGAAGGCTTTTATTTGCCGGATTACACGGCGACGCTTAAAGGCACATTAAGCCATTCAAGGCTTATGCACACGCTGTCCGTCAGGGAAACCGCTGTGGACTTGGCCTTTAACTACAATGCGCCCATGCTTAAAACAAGCGTGGCTGCCATGTTGCACGACAGCGCCAAGTGCATGCCCTTTGCGCAAATGCAAAAAATAGCACGGGAAAACCATTTAACCGAAGACGGCGAAATGCTTTCTTCTCCCGCACTTTTGCACGGCATTGTGGGCGCACATATAGCAAAAACGGTCTACGGCATACAGGATAAAGATATACTAAACGCTATAACATACCATACGGTAGGCAGAGCTGGCATGACATATACAGAACTTTGTGTGTTTCTTGCAGATAGTATAGAGCCGCTAAGAGAAGAGTACCCGGGTTTAGCGCAGCTTAGAAATTTAGCAAAGCAGGATCTTAAGGCGGCGGCGCTTGCCTGTCTCAGGCTTACAAAGAAACATATTTTAGAGCGAGGTGGCAAATATTCCATAAAAGCTCAGGACACCATGGACGATTTAGTTCGTCAACTGTCCTAATACTAAGGGAGGATAAAAAATGCAAAAAGACGATTTACAAAACATTTTAGCGTTAGCGTCAAACCTATACGAAAGAAAGGCGGATGACATTAAGCTCCTAAATGTAAGGCATCTTACTGTACTTACCGACTATTTGCTTATATGTACAGGCTCCAACGAACCGCACACCAAGGCGCTTGCAGAATTTATAGACGGCAAGGCGGCGGAGATGGGCTACGAATTGCGTCGCAAAGAAGGTGCCGCGGAGGGACGCTGGATAGTTTTGGACTACGGTTTCTTTATAATACATATATTCCACCCGCAAGATAGAGAATATTACCGCTTGGATAAGCTCTGGGAAGACGGCGACAACAGCCCTGAGCTGCCATTTTCGCAGGAGCAATAGAGCATGAACGTCCAAATATACATGTACAAGAAAAATTTTGATGTTCAAAAAGCACAGCGTTTTTTTAAAGAGCGCAATATTCCTTTTCAAACAGTAGATATGAAAAAGCACCGTCCCGGAGAGCGGGAACTGGTGCTTTTTGCGCATAAAGGCGGTGCTAAGTCGTTGATAAACCAAGACTTACCCAAGGTAAAGGAGCACCCAATATCCTATACACAGGACGAGAGCATAATATTTGACTACCTGCAAGAGAACCCCGAATTTATTAAAACACCGCTCATAAGGGACGGTCGGCGCACACTAATCGGCTACGACGAAAAAACCTTATTGGAATGGATTAACGCTTAATTCAATATAAAGTGGCCCAAAGTTAAACGAAAAATATGCTTTCAAACTAAAATTATTATGGTTGGACTTAATTGAAATATTAATGCTTTGATAAACTAATATCAAAAAGGAGGATTTTTATGAAAAAAGCATTGGCAATTTTGGTGGCATTGGTGCTGGTGGCAGTCGTTGCGATAGGCGCATTGATAAGCCAGAAGAACACCGTATCCGGACAAAAGGACGAGCTTTCTAAACAGGTTGAAAGCTTAAACGCACAAGTAGCAACCTTGACCGAACAGGACAAATTAAGCAAGGAAGCGGCGGACAAAGTTCAGGAAGAACTTTTAAAAGCCCAAGAAGAGCTTGAACAGCTCAAAAAATCTGCAGAGGAAAGCACTACTGCGATAAAGCTTGCAGGTGAAGAAAAAACAAAGCTTGAAGCTGCCAAGCTCAAAGTAGAAGAAGCGCTAAACCAAGCACAGGAAGAACTTTTAAAAGCCCAAGAAGAGCTTGAACAGCTCAAAAAATCTGCAGAAGAGAGCACTTCGGCAATAAAGCTTGCAGGCGAAGAAAAAACCAAGCTTGAGAAAGATTTAGAATATCTTAAAGCAAACGCCGAAGGCTTAGAAGTAAAAGCTTCAGAGCTTGAAACTGCAAAGCTCACCGTGGAAGAAACCTTGAATCAGGCTCAGACAGAAATAAAGGCCCTTCAGGACGAAAAAGTCTCTCTTAAAGAAAAATTAGATCTTGCGGACATAAACGCCAAAGAGTTTGAAACTAAAATAGCGGAACTCGAAGCCGCAAAAACCGGCGCGGAAGAAGCATTAAATAAAGCGCAAGAAGAACTAAAAGCCCTTCAAGAAGAAAAAACTGCATTGGACGAAAAGATAAAAGCGCTCGCAACAGAAAAAGCAGAGCTTCAAAACAAGTTTTCAGAGCTTGAAGCTAAAATGCAGGAGCCTATAAACCTTAACGACGAAGTAGCTGAGCCGGAAACTTCAAGCGTCGTAATACTCCATACAAACGATGTGCACGCAAGGGTAGAGGGGAACGACAAAAGCCAGATTGGCTATCCGCGTTTAATTTCCATAGTAAAAGAACTGCGTAAAGACCAGCAAGTTATATTGTTAGACGCGGGCGATGTGCTGCACGGCACGGCGTTTGCAAACCTTACGCAGGGGGAAAGCATTGTAAACCTTATGAACTTAGCGGGCTACAATGCTATGACGCCCGGCAACCATGATTTTAACTACGGCTATGATAGGCTTATGGAACTTGAAAAGCAGATGAATTTCCCTCTTATAAACGCAAATGTTACTAAAAACGGCGAAAATGCTTTTGCTCCGTATGCTATCCTCAAAGCGGGTGAAAAAAATATTGCGGTTATAGGCGTTGCAAACCCTCAAATACAAAGCACCATACATCCTGATAAAATAAAAGACCTTGAATTTAAAGACTATGCCTTAATCGAAAAAACAGTAGAAGAAGTTAAGTCCCATGCAGACGCGGTTGTTATACTGGCCCATTGGGGCGCAAACGATGCCTATGTGCCAAACAGCTCGGTGCTTGCAAAAATACCGGGAGTAGATCTTGTTGTTGATGGGCACAGCCATACTCCCCTTGAAGAAATAAAACAAACAGATAATGCTGCACTCGTTGTAAGCGCCGGCGAACATATGAGCAATATAGGCTATGTTTCCATGCATTTTACAAAAGACGGTGTGGTATGCAAAGCTGAAACCATAGGCTTTGAAGATGCTCAAAAATACACACCCGATGAAGAAGCCGTGGATCTTATACAAAAATTGAAGGCCGAACAGCAAGAGCTTATGAGCGTTGTTATAGGCAAGACAGATGTGTTGCTCGATGGCGAAAGGGAAACCAACCGCACAGGCGAAACCAACTTAGGCAACCTTGCGACAGATGCCCTTATTTGGTACTCCGGTGCAGAATTTGCCTTTACCAACGGTGGCGGCATACGCACGAGCATACCGGTAGGGGACATCACAAAGGGTAACATAATAGAAGTATTCCCGTTTGGCAACAGCGTTGTGGTAATAGAAGCCACAGGGGAGCAAATTTTAGCCGCTATGGAGCACGGCCTTAGCAAATATCCGGAAACCAACGGCGGTTTTCCGCATATAAGCGGCGGTAAAATTGTATATAACCCCGAAAAAGCTGCGGGCGAACGCATAGTAGAAATGAGCATAAACGGCGAACCTATCGACAAGAACAAGAAATACACTCTTGTAACAAACGACTTTACTGCAGCAGGTGGCGATGGCTACTCAATGCTTAAAGACTGCCCCGTAATTAGATACCAAGGTACGCTTGATGAAGCCTTTATAGAGTACATTAAAGAAACAGGCGTAGTAAATATAGGTATAGAAGGCAGAATAGTGCAAATTGCACAGCAGGAGCCAGAATTAACAGAAGAAAAAACACCCGAAACCGTTGTAACGCCATAAGGTTTGATGCTATTTTCTGTATAGTATATATACAGAAAATACAGTCTGCCTAATGGAAAGTTATGTATAAGGTGGAATTATAACATTTGGAAGCGTTGTGTAAACATTGGCAATAATAATGAAAATATCACAGTAGCGATTGTTAAAACAGCGATTTCTGAGGCTTTATAAGCAAAACTTATTTTGCATATGCAAGAGAACTAATATAATAAAATTTTTCAAAAAACCTTCCCTTTTAAGGGGAAGTTTTTAGCTCGAAAATTCACGATAGATACATAGGTTAATTTTAATACCAATTTTAAACCTTAATGCCTTGATAACATTAAACAGAATCTTAAATATATGATAGAAAATAACTATGTAAGAGCAAAAAACAACTTAAAAAAGCCACTAAATTTCTGGCGTTTCATTAATAAAGCAGCTGCAACAAGGTTTTTGCTTGTTGCAGCTGCTGTAGAATAATACTAAAGAAAGTTAAGTTTTATTTAATTGTAAGTACTGATAAATTTATTTACCGGCTAAAGCTAAGTAAATTATCTATAATACACACATGTGTTAGCAACAGTCATGAGGGTCATGAGTAGTGCGTTAAGGAAAGCGGGAATCCAAATATTGCCGTGTTGCTTATAGAAATAACGTGTATAGCTCGCCGCTATGCAGAGGGTGGGTACTAGAGCCATAAGCAAAATGCTGGATAGTGATTGTGTTGGATATAGTGCAGTGCCTGTATTTACAAGCAGACCATAATGGAATATAAGGTAGATTGTTATTCCACCAGCAGCCATGAGCATGGCGTATAGATACCCTTTAAAGCCTTTCATGCTTTCTTTGTTTGTGTTTACAAAAATAGATGCAGAAAGAACAAAGTAATAGATAAAGAAAGGAATTAAATATGGAAGCGTTTTACCTATTATGTAGCCGTCAAATGTTTTAATGGCAAATGTCCATATCCTAAAATCTACCAGCCAAATGCTGTCTATAAGGAATAACAGCCCATAGCCTATGGCAATAGCTAAGATTACGACGATGAGAGAAGCGAAAACTCCGCCTACTGAAAGCGCTACGCCATAACTTGATGCTGTTAAACCAAGTTTTGAGCCTTTTGAAAGAAAGTTCATGCTAAGGAAGAGCAGCGTAAATACTGTACAAATTATAGCCCAGTACGCTATTTGGTTGGAGGTGGGTGCGGAAAATACGGGGCTTTGTACAAACGATGGGAACCTTGTAAATACAACAAGCGCTAAACCCGCGATAAACACTATGCCTGAAGCGACTTTTTCACCCTTTTGCTTTGAACGCAACAAGCCGTATAAAGCTACTATGGTAAATATAGCACCTACAACCGTGAGCGTAATCATACCATATGAATTGAAGTTTTTATCCATAATTGTAGGGAATGTTATGGCCGGCAAGAGAATGCTGAACATTGCAATAAAAAGGGAGTTCATTTTTTCGCCGACAGGTTTTACAACATTGGCCGCCGGTGTAGGAACTGTTGAAACTGCCTTGTTAAAGAAAGGAAGGGATACCAAAAGGCGAATAAGTGGCACAAACAGCAGGAAGAAACCTATAAGAGCTATACACTCAAATATTTCTTTATAAAGCCATATTTGGTTTTTGCTCTCTATTTGGTTTAAGTTGCTGTTAAATGGCGCAAACGCTTCGGTATAGAAGTCCACCACGTTCGATGTAGATGTCTTGCTGAAGTGGTTCCAGGGGTGTATCTCGTAGGGCTGGTATATAATGCGTTTTCCGCCGTCTTTAGTGTCATACCAGGTTTCGGGCTTTGGATCTTCCTGTTCTAAGAACATTTTGCCTTCTTCGGTGCCAACATAGTTCTTTTTGACAACAACATGCTTTGGAGCCTGATCTTTACTGTTGAAGAAAAATTCGTCAAATTGGCCTGCGATTTTACCTAGTACTCTTCCACCGCTATTGTCTATGGCTTCTTTAGCGGTTACGCCCACATAAGCTGTTGAGCTAAAGTCTGACCCCATTGATACACTTGCATAAATTTTACGTATGCCGCTTTCTTTAAAAGCTTGCTCGTCGTAGTAAACAGCCATGGAGGAAGAGAAACCGCCCATTGAGTGCCCTGTTACGCCTATAAGGCCGTTGCCGTTTTCATCTTTTAATACATACGGCTTTTCGTACATATATTGGGCTGCGTCCCATAAAGAAGTGGGCCAGAAATGCATAAAGGAACCTGTATAATCGCCAACTGCTTTTGAATGGCCATGGTCATACATATCTAAGGCTAACACCACATAGCCTCTTCTTGATAGTTCTATGGCGTTTGCATCTTGCATTTCTGCAGAGTTAAGGTAGCCGTGTGTAACAATTACACAAGGTACAGGGTTGGTTTCCGATGCGTTTTTGGGCATATAGAGTATGCCGCTTAAAGTGCCGCGTTCGGTGTCGAAATAAATGCGTTCCGTCGTTGTTTCGCCAAACGAGGTATGATATGTGTTGGCAAAGTAGCTGCCGACAAATATCAAAACCAAAGATAAGGCTAACAAAAGTACATACTTCTTTGTTTTCATAGAAATTCTCCTTTTTTTTATTATATTTATTATATCAGCAGTTTTTAGCGAGTACAAGCCTATAAATATTATGGAATTAAAGTTTTTGTAGACTAATTAAAAATAAACCTTAAAAATACAACACCGCACAATTAAATGGCGCCGCCGGCGGGGAGTGTTCCACTGGTGAACCATATTGTTTGTGCGGTGTATATTTAACTTATTTGCACGACATCAAGTTAATGACATCAATTTTCAGGTTTAATTGTTTCTTTAACGAAAAAGGGGTGGCCCCATATGTAGTAGCTTACAGTTATTTCTCTTGCTTCGCCGCCGGGGCTTTGTGTCAGCAGTACCTGTTGCAAAATCGCGCTGCCACCCGCCGGTATATCGGTGCTTTTGTTGTCGCTTTGGCCGAGCGATACCTTGCCGGAATAGCTTAGCACATCGCCTTTTTTTGGAGAAATTTGCATTTCGCACATCTGCACGGGCAAAAAACTTGTATTTTTAAGGCGAACGGAGTAGACGTGAAAATAATAATTATCTATGTTTAAAATTGGACTTTCGTCAAATACAGTACCTTGAACCGCCTTAGCGGCGTGGTTTTTTGCCCAGCGTTCAAACTGCTCCTGCATGGTGTTGGCAGGGCTAAAGCTTGGGGCTATAATCTCCAAATCAAGCTTTGTATGCACAAGCGCATATGTAAGTGCAGTACCCATTAAAAGCGCCAACAACAGCAGAGCTATAGCGAATTTTTTCATATGTTACTTTCCTTGCAGAATGCTGTTCATCTGCTCTATCATTTCGGCGTCTTTTAGGCGGAATTTTATTTCCACACGCCTTGAGGCTTCGTAGTTTTCAGAGCCGTCTGGGTTAAATATCCTATCCGCAAAGGAGCGTCCTTTGGCGGTCAATATGCTCTGCAATGTGTTGCGTTGGGCGGAACTTAGCCCGGGCATTTCCAAACAGAATTTAGCGACATTTAAGGCTCTCTGCTGGCTTAATTCTAAGTTGAATACATAGCTTCCCTTTGAGTCCGTATGCCCTTCTATAATTATTTCCGCTACGTAGTCCTTGTATTCGGGGCGCAATAGCACCTGTAAATATACGGGTATAAGCTGCTGTAATTGCGCCTGGCCTTCCGGCACCAGCATGTCTTCGCCGGTTGCAAACATAAGGCGGGAATCCAAAACTATATCGCCCGTGTTCTTGTCCACGTTTGCGCTTATGTTTTTTTCTGAAAGGGTACGGCTTAACTCTTCAACTATTGCTGTGCGCACACCGAGCAACTTGTCTATTTGCGCGGCCTGGCTTCCAAGTGCTTCTTCAAGTGCGCCTACCCTAAGCTGTTGTGCAGCAAGCTCTTCTTCTTGCTGTGCAAGCGTTAACTGCAGAGCTGCCTGTTCCTCTTCCTTTGTTTTAAGCGCAGTTTGTGCGGCGTGTAGCTCATCTTGCTGTTCGTCAAGCTGTATCTGTATGCTTGCAAGCTCTTCTTCTTTGCCGAGCAGCGTAACACGCGTTGTTTCAAGCTCGTCCTGCTGTTTAACCAGCGAAAGCTGGGCACGGTCAAGCTCCGCCTGCTGTTCGTTAAGCTGTTTTGTTTTTATTTCAAGCAAACTATAATATTGATATATGCTGAATGTAACCGCAAGCATAAAGACAAGCAAAAGGGATGACAGCATATCGGAATAGCTCGTCCAGTATTCGCCCTTGTCCTTGCCTATAAGCCGTCTTTTACGCCGAATTTTAGCCATATCAGGCCTTCTCCTTTAAAGATAGCTTATCGGTAGCTTCGTTTAAAGCCGTAGTTAACGCCTTTATGGTATCGTTTAGTGCGATAATATTGTTAATGTCGATAGCTTCGTCTTGATGCGCTTTATTAGACTGCCTTGAAAGCGCTTCGCTTATATCACGCATATTTTCTTCAAACATTCCCATGCTGCGTGCAAAGCCACGGCTTATATCTTCCACGAAAGAGGCGTAACTCTCCTTAAGCATTTTGCCTGATGTTGCCATCTCATTTGCTATAACATGGGTTTGGTTGCTAACATTGTCGGACTGCTTTTCCGTGGCTTCAAGCACACGGCTAGACCAGTTGGCGTACTGTTCCATTTGCTCTTCGAGGGCTCTCTGTCCCTGTTTTATTTTTGAGAAACTGTTTACAATGCTGTCCGCCATGTTTTGTAGCGCGTGTAGCGTTTCGCCGGTGCTCTTTGCAAGGTGCGCGTTGCCCGCCTGCGAAGCGGAGAGCTCATTTACATACTGTTCAAAGCGCTCTATAACGCCTTGGTTTAATTTTTGCATATCGTTCATATGCTTTACAAGGTTGTCGGCTGCACGCATGGCTTCGGTAGCTCCGTCTAAAGAAAGCTGTTGGCTTTGGTTAAAGCTTGAAAGCCGCTCCGTAAGCCCGCTTAGCTGCCCGCCGAGTGTATCGTCCATACGCTTTATAAACAGGCTTACAATGTGGTTTAAACCCTCTATCTGCCCTTGGGTCTGCCCCAATATAAAGTCGTTCATTTGGCGGCTCATAGGTATAAATGAGCGGTCTATGCTGTTTGATATGCCACTTGAAAGCTGACGGCTCATATCTGCGGCGTTTTTTCTAAGAAAACTCGCCTGGTCCTCCAAATAGCATATGTTGTGCACGTTGTCGTCCAAGGGCGTTGGCATAACAAGCTCTCTAAAGCTGTCTATAAAGTCGTCCTGTGCGCCGGTAACATTACCTTGCGATGTTTTGTTTAAAATATTAAACAAAAGCGAGCAGCTAAGTCCCGCTATGGACGTGCCGTAAGCAAAGCTCATACCGCCTATCATCTTTGAGATGGACACCATGGTAGCCTCTGCATTTGTAACATCAAGCCCCGTAACGCCTCTCATAAGGCCTATAAATGTACCCAAAATACCAAGGCTTGTAAGCATGCCTGGTATTGCCTCCGCAACATTCATGTTGGCGTAGGAAATAAGTACGTCCTCATCGTTTATATAGTTTTCCACATCACAGCTTAAACCTCTTGCATCAAGCTGTTCGGCGTTCATCAAAAAACGCTTCCATTGCTTTTGCATAGGTCTGCCCAAAAAAAGCGGATCCTGCCATACGGGCCTTGTACCCTCTTTTATGGTCATCATCTCAAGCGAACGCGTCGCCCGCCTGAATATATGCGACAGCCTGCGCATGGGGAATATGCACTTTACCAATCCCACGAGCATTACTATCGCAATAAGCGTATATACGGTAAAATCCACCAGGTTACCGGAAAGGTTCTTAAAAAACTCCTGCATAGCCACGCCTCACTTTCTTCACAATATTACCCTATTGTGCAATATTTTGCAATATTTTTTTAATATATTTACATTTTCGTTGCTCACCATAAAAAAATTGTGCCATTATTTCCTTAAAAAATAAGGTATTTATTGCTTCTTGCATTAAAGCTTAAAATTTATAATTCATTCTGCCTTTTTT
>JAUNLY010000121.1 GCA_030532025.1 Eubacteriales bacterium | reverse complement strand
AGGTGCAAGGGTTAACAACCTTAAAAATATAGATTTAACCATACCACGCAACGAACTTATAGTTTTTACAGGTCTTTCAGGCTCCGGCAAGTCCTCACTCGCTTTTGATACCATATACGCAGAGGGGCAACGTCGCTATGTTGAAAGCCTTTCTTCCTACGCGCGCCAGTTTTTGGGGCAGATGGACAAGCCAGATGTAGACGCAATAGAGGGCCTTTCCCCCGCCATATCCATAGACCAAAAGTCCACCGTGCACAACCCACGCTCGACCGTAGGTACCGTTACCGAGATACACGACTATCTGCGTCTTTTATACGCCCGCATAGGCATACCACACTGCCCGCAGTGTGGTAGAGAAGTAAAACAGCAGACCGTAGACCAGATGGTGGATATTATTCTATCCTACCCTGAAGGAACCAAGCTTTACATAATGGCACCTGTTGTTCGTGGACGCAAGGGCGAACACAGCAAAATAATAGAAGAAGCCAAAAAAGCAGGCTTCGTGCGCGCCCGCATAGACGGTGAAATATACCCGCTTGACGAGGTCCCAAAGCTTGACAAGCGCAGGAAACACGATATAGACATAGTTGTGGATAGAATTGTCTTGCGCGAAGGCCTACAAACAAGGCTTACAGACTCGCTTGAAACCACATTAAAGCAATCCGACGGGCTTGCCACGGTACAGGTTGTCGGCGGGGAGGACAAAATATTCTCCCAAAATTACGCCTGCCCCGACTGTGGCATTAGCCTTGAGGAGCTTTCGCCCCGTATGTTTTCGTTTAACAACCCATACGGTGCATGCCCCGTGTGCTCCGGTCTTGGCAAATTTATGTCCGTCTCAAAGGACTTGATAATACCGGATATGAGCAAGTCCTTAAACGAGGGCGCTATAAGCGTCATGGGTTGGAACAGCGCCGGCAACAGCCGCAGCACATCGCACATGCTTTTTGTGGGGCTTGCGGAAAGATACGGTTTTAGCATGGATACACCTATGGAAAAGCTTCCGCAAAAAATAATAGATATTATACTCTACGGCACAAAGGGCGAAAAAATACCCGTGCACTTTGAATCCCTATCGGGCTCCGGTGTATACAATATCGCTTACGAGGGCATCATCCCCACCACCATGCGGCGTTACAGGGAAACCTCAAGCGAAAACACAAAGGCCATGTATGAAGAATATATGCGGGAAGAACCATGCTCTGCTTGCAAGGGCATGCGCCTGCGTCCGGAAGCGCTCGCAGTTACCGTAAACAATGTAAACATAGCGGAATTGAGCGACATGAACTTAGCCAAAGCGATAGACTTTTTAGGCCATTTGACTTTGAGCGAAACAGAGCATTTAATAGCAAACCAAATTATAAAGGAGCTTAATTCAAGGCTCGGTTTCCTATGCAATGTGGGGCTTGACTACCTTACATTAGCACGTGCGGCTTCCACTTTGTCCGGCGGTGAAGCGCAGAGAATACGCTTGGCTACGCAGATAGGCTCGCAATTGGTGGGCGTGCTTTATATACTGGACGAGCCCAGCATAGGCCTACATCAGCGGGACAACAACAGACTTATAGAAACGCTTAAAAACTTGCGCGACCTTGGTAACACGCTTATAGTGGTTGAGCATGACGAAGATACATTGCGTGCCGCCGACCATATTGTAGATATAGGTCCTGGGGCCGGTGAACACGGCGGGGAAGTCGTGGCGCAAGGAAGTATAGAGGACCTTATATCTTCCCCCCGCTCTATTACAGGCAAGTACCTAAGCGGTGAAAGACATATACCTGTGCCTAAAAAGCGGCGCAAGCCAACAGGCTGGCTTAAAATAAAGGGCGCTAGCGAAAACAACCTTAAAAACATAGATGTGGATTTCCCGCTCGGGGTTTTCTGCTGTATATCCGGCGTATCCGGTTCCGGCAAGAGCAGCCTTGTAAATGAGATACTTTATAAAACATTGGCAAGGGATTTAAACCGCGCGAAAACCGTGCCGGGCAAATACAAATCCATATTAGGTACAGAACAGCTTGATAAAATAATAAATATAGACCAATCCCCCATAGGTAGGACTCCACGCAGTAACCCCGCTACATACACAGGGCTTTTTGACCATATACGCAAGGTGTTTGCGCAGTTACCGCAAGCTAAGACACGCGGTTATGATATGGGCAGGTTTTCTTTCAATGTAAAGGGCGGTCGTTGCGAAGCCTGCCACGGCGACGGACTTATAAAGGTTGAAATGCACTTCATGGCAGACCTTTACGTCCCCTGCGAAGTATGTAACGGCAAGCGCTACAACAGGGAAACGCTTGAAATAAAATACCACGGGCTTAATATATCCGAGGTTTTAGACTTAACAGTGGAAGAAGCCATGAAGGTATTTGAAAACCTGCCACAGGTTATGGCAAAATTACAAACGCTGTATGATGTAGGCCTTGGCTACATACGCTTAGGGCAGAGCAGTACAACGCTTTCTGGCGGTGAAGCGCAAAGGGTTAAGCTTGCGACAGAGTTAAGCCGTAGGGCTACCGGCAAAACTATAATACTGCTCGATGAACCAACAACGGGGCTTCATGTGGACGACGTAAGCCACCTTATAAAGGTACTGCAACAATTAACAGACAACGGAAACACCGTGCTCGTTATAGAGCACAATTTAGACGTGCTTAAAACGGCGGACTATATTATAGACCTAGGCCCGGAAGGCGGGGACTTGGGCGGACAGCTTGTTGCACACGGCACCCCCGAAGATATAATAAAGGAAAAAAAGAGCTATACGGGCTATTATCTTAAGCAATCAGGAATAAAGTAAACTTTAATAATAAATCCCCTGTGCTGTATTTAATTTATATTAAGAATACATCGCACAAACGATATGCTGTGTGCTTAATAAAAACGACTGAATAACTCCCCCGTAAAGCTTATGTTCCTTGATAAAATCCGCCGTTTGCCATATAATACTAATCGAAAACCTTAATGCAGAGAGTTACGCAGAGTTTTGTTGTTTTTGTAAAGCCGAATTAGAGAGTCTAAGTTAAAGATAGCTTAAACTAACAAGGCATAGCAAAACTAAAAAGACCGGTTTATCAAAGCATTAAGAGTTAAAATTAGTATAATATGGGTAATAATTTTAGGAGGCTATAACACATGGAAAACGCGGATAAAAATCTAAGCCCAAGCAAAGCGGTTTTGCATTTAAAGCTTACTTTATTAGGCCTTTTTGTACGCCTTTTGGCGCTTGCCCCCGCATGGCTTTTTGCGTTTGGCGTTTCCTTGCCCGTGCAGGAAAATTCCAAGTTTTTTGTATCCGCACTGCTATGCGTTCCGCTTTATATTTTATTGGTTTTACCGAGCAGGTTTTACACTAGGGGCGAACTTTATTCTTACAGCCACGCTTTGCCCTATAAAAAAACCTCTTATGTTACCGCACTTTCGCTCGCTCTAAAGCGTTTTATACGCGTAGGGCTTTTTATACTGCCTTTGTTTGTATTTGTTACAGGCTTTTACTACCTATGGTTTATAGGCGATGCTACAAAGCTTTTTAAAACAATACGCTCAGCGGGAGAGATAGTAGGCGGTGGCTTTGCGCACGGCTTTATAGTTATGGTGTTGTTTTTCTTTCTGGCGCTTATACTGGGCTTTATAGGCCAAAGGCGCTATACCGCAGCAGAGTTTATAGCATTTAGCGAGCCTGATTTAAGCACGGTTTTTAAGAAAAATCGTATATTGATGAAAAAAAATTCTTCTCCTTTAAAAAAGGCTACTGCATTAAACGCTTTGCTGCTCTTGCCGTTTACGGCTATAGTATTGTTTTTTGTAAGCTCCGAAATAGCGACGAGGCTTACAGGCGATGCGTCAAGCGATGTATTTGTGTTGCTAGAAGCCATAACCACCCTTAATTTCTCACAAAACACATTTATTTACTGCGCAATAGCCTTTGCGGTGCTTTATTTACCATTTGTATCGCTCCGTAAAAT
>JAUNLY010000009.1 GCA_030532025.1 Eubacteriales bacterium | reverse complement strand
AACATACCTACATTTCCTTTTATTATCGTTAAGGGCGTTTTTATATCGTGAGATAAGGCCGAAGTCTGATAAAGCAAGTCTTTTTTTTGGTGTTTTTCTTTTTCAATTAGATTAAAAAGCATTCTTTTCATGCTTTTTACAGATTTAATGGATTTTTGTATCTCTCTAATTTGTGTTTTTTTCAAACTTTCTTCTGAAGAACCAATAATAACTTTCTCTAACTCTAAAAATTCATTTTTTATCTGATGTATCAATTTTATAATCGGTATTATACTAACAATTAAGCAAAGTATCATAACTAACTTGTTGAATAGATTATTAAACGGAGTTTTTGCTTCTAATTCTAAATCTGAAAATTCAGGTATAAATGGTATTCTGATAACAATTTGATTGTCCTCTTTTAAGTAAGGAATATACTCTCCAGAAGAATCTTGTATTACCTTCTTATTTCGAAAGGCTTCTTTGGCTAAAATTAAGTTGTTATTAGTAATGTATTTATTTAATACTCTACCTTCCTTATCAAATTTAACATAATTTACTCTCCTATTTTTTAAATAGTCAACTGATTGATCTTTATTTTCAATCTTTTCAATCTCTAGTTCATTTTTTAAATTAATAGAATTTATAATATTATTTCTATGTAAAAAGAAGATCACCAAAAAAGAAAGACCTACAACGCAAATTACTGATAGAATCATTTCAAGAAAAGTTTTAACTAATCTTTTTTTGAAACTCATGCCTCGATTTTCCATTTATATCCTATCCCTCTGACCGTTGTTATTGGATTTATGTCCAATTTTTTGAACTTATTTCTAATTTGATAGACAAACTCGGAAATCCCTCTATAAAGACTGTCTGAATCGTAGTCATATATGCGGTCATAAATTTGCTCTTGTGTGAATACCCTGCTTGGGTTTGTTGCCAATAATTCTATAATTGCAAACTCTTTATTAGTTAACTCAATTTTCTCTTCTCTCACATAAACGACTTTTTCGTCCTTGTAAATATTTATATCCCCATAAACTATTAAGTCTCTTTGTTCATCTTTTCTGTCTTCTCTCCTGATATGTGCATTAACTCTTGCCAAAAGTTCATTGGGAGTAAACGGCTTTTTAATGTAATCATCTCCTCCTGCAGAAAAACCTTCCAACAAATCCTCTTCCGTTGTTTTAGCTGTGATAAAAACAATTGGAGTAAGTATTTCATCTCTTATTTTTCTACAGATATCAAAACCATCATAGTTAGTTCCTAACATTACATCTAACAATATTAAGCTATAGCCTTTTAAAATATCAAGGTTATTAGGATTAAGGCTTGTTTTGCAATCAATAATATAATCATTTTTTATAAGAATTCTCTTGATTAGTTGAAGTATCTCTTCGTTATCATCTATTACTAATATTTTTTTCATTTATCTCCCTTAAAAATAACTTATATAGATTTATCTATAATTATATTTCCGATGATATTATGTCTCTAAAACCTATATTTAGTTCCTTACAAATTCTATACAGTACTCGCATACATATAATTTCTCCTTTTGCCATTTTTGCAACAGTGGAAGGAGATAGTACCGCACGCAGCATCAAGCACGCATGTGCTATTTAAAGCAGATTATACATAAAAAAACGTAATATGCTCAGGGCTAAATACTTGACTACTTTTTGGCTTTGTATAAAGTCTGAACCGCCTTTGAACATATCACAAAGGCGGTTTTGTATAGTGCTAATTGTAGCCCTTAATGCTTGGCTAAACTTGTATTTTTCCGATTTCGCTTTGCATTAACGATTTGGATTAGTATTAGAAGTTAATTTTTATGAATCAGTCTTCTCTAAGTATAACTTCGTCCCTCTTGGGGCCGTTTGACAGTATGCGCACGGGTACTTTTATTTGCTGTTCTATAAAGTCTATATATTTACGGCAGTTTTCAGGCAGATCTTCAAAGCGCTTTATGCCGCGGATATCTGTTTTCCAGCCGGGCAGTGTGTGGTATATGGGTTTAACCCTTTGAAGCTCAGGGGTTACGGGAAAATCGTCTATCTTTTTGCCGTCTAAGTCGTACTGCACGCATACGGGTATTTCGTCAAGGTAGCTCATAACGTCAAGGTTGGTAAGCGCTACCTTGGTAGCTCCCTGCACTGTGCAGCCGTAGCGTGTGGCTACTGCATCAAACCAGCCCACATCGCGCGGACGGCCTGTCTTTGCGCCGTATTCTCCGCTGTCGCCTCCACGGCGGCGAAGCTCTTCTGCCTCATCACCAAAAATCTGCGAGGGGAATACGCCTGTGCCTACGCTGCTGGTGTAAGCTTTTGATACGGCTATTATTTCTTCTATGGCATATGGCGGAAGACCGGCACCCACGCTTGCATAGCCCGCAAGGGGAGAAGATGATGTGGTGTATGGGAATATGCCATGGTCGGGGTCTCTTAAGGCTCCTAATTGGCCTTCAAGCAGTATCTCTTTGCCGTTTTTAAAGGCTTGGTTTAAATAGGGAGTGGTGTCTATAACCATGTCCTTTATTTTTTGACCCAAGGCGTAGTATTTTTCGGTGTATTCGTCGGCGTCAAACGGCTCTGCATTGTAGAGATACTTCATAAGCACGTTTTTGCGTTCGAAATTGCTTTTAAGCCTGTCGTTTAGAACGTCCTTGTCGAAAAGATGGCACACCATAATGCCGGTTTTTGTAGCTTTGTCGCTATAAAAAGGGGCAATGCCGGACTTTGTGGAACCAAACTTCCTGTCTTTAAGCCTTGCTTCTTCAAGGGTGTCGAGCATTATATGGCATTCCATAAGCAGCTGCGCACGGGAGGATATAAAAAGGTTTGGGGAAGGCACGCCGCTGTTTTCAAGCATTTCGGTTTCAGCTATAAGCTCTGTTAAATCTAAGGCCACGCCGGGGCCTATTATGTTGTCCACCCTTTGGTGGAAGCTGCCGCTTGGCAGAAGGTGCAGTGCGAACTTGCCGTATTTGTTTATTATTGTATGGCCGGCATTGGCGCCGCCCTGAAAGCGCACGACTATGTCGGCTTGATCCGCCATCATATCCGTAATTTTGCCTTTGCCCTCGTCTCCAAAATTAGCACCCACTATTGCACGTACCATTGTTTTAAGCCTCCTTAAATGTATCTCTTATGCGTTTTGCCGCTTCTTCGGCGTTTTTGCGTTCTCCGAACGCGGTTAACCTGAAATAGTTTTCCCCGCTGGGGCCAAAGCCCACACCGGGTGTACCGACTATTTGGCATGTGTTTAGAAGATAGTCAAAGAATCCCCACGAATCGAATTGATTAGGCGCTTTAAGCCATATATAGGGGGCATGCTCACCTCCGAAATATTTTATGTTGCAGTCGTTAAGCGCCGCTTTTAAAATATTTGCGTTTTCCATGTAGTAGGCTATGTTTTCTTCTATGGCGCGCTTGCCCTCATCTTCATATACAGCAGCTGCAGCAACCTGTACGGGGTAGCTTACACCGTTTGATTTTGAACCTATGCGCCTTGCCCACATTTTGTTTAGAGAGTGCTTTTGCTTGTCTTTACCCAAGCCTAAAACGCTTTTAGGTATAACGGTGTATGCACAGCGAACGCCCGTAAAGCCTGCCGTTTTAGAAAACGAGCAGCATTCTATAGCGACGTCCTTTGCTCCTTCTACTTCGTATATGGAGCGTGGAATATTATCATCTGATATAAATGCTTTGTAGGCAGCGTCAAACACTATTAAGGCGTCGTTTTCCTTTGCCCAGTCCACGTATTTTTTTAACTGTTCCTTTGTAAGTACAGTACCTGTGGGGTTGTTTGGGTAGCAAAGGTATAATACGTCCACATTTTTACTCGGAAGCGGAGGAATAAAGCCGTTTTCTTCGGTTGTTGGCAGGTATTGCGCTCCTGCCCAGCGTTTGCCGTCGTATTCCCCAAGCCGTCCCGCCATGGCGTTTGAGTCTACATAGACGGGGTAAACGGGGTCGGTAAAGGCTATGCGGGCGGAAGAAGAAAACAGCTCCTGTATGGCGGCTGCATCGGTCTTTGCACCGTCTGAGATAAAAATTTCGTCCTCGTCTAATGCAATTCCTCTGTCCAGATAATCGTTTTTAAGTATTTTTTTAATTAAAAAAGGGTAGCCCCGTCCAGGGGGATAGCCCTTAAAGCCTTCTTGGGTAGCCATATTAAGTGCGGCTTGCGCAAATTTTTCCGCTATGAATTTAGGGAGCGGGCGTGTAACGTCCCCTATGCCTAAGCGCAAAACGGGGCGACCTTTATGGGTTTTTAAAAATGCTTCAACTCTTGAGTCTATCTCCTGAAAAAGATAGCTGCCGGGCAGACCGGCTATGTGCGGGTTTACAAACATATTTACTCCTATAAAAAACAATCAATAAATAGGTTCAAGCCATTCGCCGTCAAATACATAGCTTGCGGGGCCTGCAAGGTATACATGGTTGTCGTCTGCGTTCCAGCAAAGCTCCAAATTGCCGCCGGCTAATTTAATCTGCGCCGTTCTGTCGCTAAAGCCGCTTAAAACCGCTGCCACAATAGCGGCGGAAGCACCGGTACCGCAGGCAAGCGTTTCGCCGGTACCACGCTCCCAAACGCGCATCTGCAAAATATCTCTGCGTATTACACGCACAAATTCTACGTTTGTGCGACGGGGGAACATGGGGTGGTTTTCAAACATGGGGCCGAGAGTTTCAAGGTCTAAAATTTCGGGGTCGTTAACAAATATAACGCAGTGTGGGTTACCCATGTTAACGCAGGTAATGCTCCATTCCTGTCCTAACATCTGCATACGGTGCTGGAGAACCACCTCGCCCGGCAAATCCACGGGTATTTTTTTTGGGTCAAGCTCTGGCGTGCCCATGTCCACGCGTATACGCTCAACCTTGCCGTTTTGCACGCTTAAGTCGAGCAACCTTATACCTGCTTTTGTTTCAAGGCTTATATGGGTTTTATCGGTAAGGCCTCTTTCGTATACGTATTTGCCTATGCAGCGGGCAGCATTGCCACACATCTCGGCTTCCGAACCATCGGCGTTAAACATACGCATGCCAAAATCCGCCGAGGAGCTTTGTTCTATTAACACAAGGCCGTCAGATGATACGCCGAAGTGCGAACGGCTCATAACGAGCGCAAGACGCTCTGGGTCTGGCACTATCTCCTCAAAGCAGTTTATAAATATGTAGTCGTTACCTATGCCATGCATTTTAGTAAATCGCATATGTTCTCCTTACATTTTATCGGGCATTTCTATGCCCAAAAGCCCGCAGCCTGTTTTTATCGTCTGCGCTACGGCGCGGGTCAATGCAAGCCTTGCCGCAGTCTGCTCTTTGTTTTCGGTCAATATTCTCTCTTCGTAGTAGAAGCGGTTGTAAGACTTAGCTATATCTGTTATGCAACGCGTAATAATGTATGGCTCGTTGCGGTTAAGTGCGTCCTGCAAAGCTTTGGGGAACGAATAAAGGTTTTTTAAAGCCTCCTGAGATACAGCACTTTCAAGGCAAGTGTAATCGGGGCTATCCTGAACCTCTGCACCCTTTTGCAAAACGCTTTGGCAACGTGCGTATGTGTATTGCACATAGGGGCCTGTTTCACCGTCAAAATTAAGCGCCCTGTCCCACCAGAAGTCTATATCCTTAATGCGGTTGTTTTGTAGGGTTGCGTATATAACAGCGCCTATGCCGACCTGCCTTGCAACGGTGTCCTTGTCTTTAATGCCGGGGCTTTTTTCGAGCAATATATCGTAGGCTTTTTCTTGAGCTTTTTTAAGCAGATCATCAAGGTATATTACCTTGCCTTTTCTGGTGGAGAGAGATTCGCCTTCATAGCTTACCATGCCAAAGGCAACATGCTCCATCTGGCTTTCAGCCCAGCTGTAACCCATTTTCTTAAGCACAGCAAACAACTGCCTGAAATGCAAGTCCTGCTGGTATGCTACAACATAAAGGCATTTGCTAAAGTCGTAGGTCTTTTTGCGGTAGAGTGCAGCTGCCAAGTCGCGCGTGGCGTAAAGCGTTGCGCCGTCGGACTTTAGTATAAGGCAGGGCGGCATATCAAGCTCGCTCAAGTCTACAACGAGTGCGCCGTCGCTCTCGGTCAAAAGGTCTTTTTGGCGCAGCTCGTCTATAACGGGCGTCATCTTGTCGTTGTAGAAGCTTTCGCCTGCATAGCTGTCAAACTCTATGCCGAGCAGCTCGTATACCTTTTGAGCGTCTTTTAAGGTAAGCTCCTTAAAATAGTTGAATATACTTAGGGCTTCTTCGTCCCCGTCTTCTATTTTTTTAAACCATTCACGGCCTAAGTTAAGAAGGGCCTTGTCTTCCTCGGCTTCTTTGTGGAAACGTACATATAGGTCGCTTAAGGCCTGCACGCCGCCTTGTTCGATCATTTCGGGGTTACCCCATAGCTTGTATGCGGCAATCATATTGCCAAACTGCGTGCCCCAGTCGCCCAAATGGTTTATTGATACCACATTCCAGTTTTGGAACCTATATATGCGGGCAAGGGCCGCACCTATAAGCGTTGTAGACAGGTGGCCTATATGGAAGCGCTTTGCTATATTTATTGAAGAAAAATCTATACAGCAGGTTTTGCCCTGCCCTAAGTCGGACGAGCCGTAGCGGTCGCCGGAGGACAAAACGTCCTCTATAACGGAAGAAGCAAAAGCTTCTTTATTAACAAATAAATTAAAGTATGCGCCCTTTACTTCCGTGCGTTCAAACTGCGTGGAGGAGAAGTTTTCTTTAAGTGTCTGCGCTATTTTGGGCGGTGCCATGCGCAACTCCTTAGCCAGCTTAAAGCAGGGGAAAGCAAAGTCCCCCAGGGAAGAATCCGGCGGTACCTCGAGCGTTTGCAATACATTGTCGGGAGCAGGTCTTGAAAAACCCTTTTCAAATGCTTCGGCGATTGCTTTGGTTGCTAATTTGTGCCAGTACATGCAATGCCTCCTTTCAAACAAAGACCATAATAACATAAGCATAGGCGTTGTTCAAGATTTTAGCGAGACCTTTCGCAAAGCCCCCGAATATGGTATAATAACAGCGAAAATTTATAAAAGGAAGGCAATAATGGATTTTTCAAAATTAAACAATAAGCAGCTTGAAGCGGTAAACACCTTAGAAGGCCCCGTGCTTATAATAGCGGGTGCGGGCAGCGGTAAAACCCGTACTATGACTTACCGCATAGCAAATTTAATAGAAAACGGTGTAAAACCGTATCAGATAATGGCGCTTACATTTACAAATAAAGCCGCCCGCGAGATGAAAGACCGTATAGAAGCGCTTGTGGGGGACATAGCAAAGGACGCATGGGTGGGAACCTTCCATTCCATTTGCATGCGCATATTAAGGCGGGACATAGAAAAATTAGGCTACGAACGCTCCTTTGTAATATACGATGATGACGACAAAAGCAAGCTCTTAAAAGAAATATATGCAGAGCTTTCTTACGACGAAAAGCGCTTCACCGTAAAGCAAATGCAGCGCACAATATCCGACGCTAAAAACCGCCTTTTGGATGCGGATTCTTGGTTTGCCGAGTCCTCTAAGGATTACCATTCACAGCGCATACACGATGTATTTGTGCGCTACCAAAAACGCCTTAAGATGGCAAATGCCTTGGATTTTGACGATATAATCACAAAAACGCTCGAGCTTTTCTATAAAGAGCCTTCCGTTTTGGAACACTACCGCAAGCGTTTTTTATACCTTAGCGTGGACGAATATCAGGACACCAACTTTGCCCAGTACGAGCTTGTAAGGCTCTTAACAAAGGAAAGCAAAAATCTCTGCGTCGTGGGCGATGATGACCAGTCCATATACGGCTGGCGCGGGGCGGATATACGCAATATATTGGAATTTAAAAAGGACTTTGAGGGTGCTAAAGTAATAAAATTAGAGCAGAACTACCGCTCAACATCTGTAATTTTGAATGCCGCAAACGACCTTATATCCAACAACGAAGGTCGTATGGATAAAAAGCTCTGGACGGCAGAAGAAGGCGGCGAACCTATAAAGTTTTACGAAGCGTTGGACGAAAAGGACGAAGCCGCGTGGACCTGCGAGCGCATACAGCGTCTGCATAAAATAGAAAAACTGCCCTATTCCGAGATGTGCGTTCTCTACCGTATGCACGCGCAGAGCCGTGTGTTAGAAGAAATGCTCATGCGTGCGGGGATACCCTACAAAGTATTTGGTGGCACACGCTTCTACGACAGGAAAGAGATAAGAGATGCGCTTGCGTACTTGCGTCTGGTTTTAAACCCGCAAGACGATATAAGCCTAAAGCGCATTATAAACGTGCCAAAGCGTTCCATAGGCGACGCCACATTAAAAACACTTGAAGAAGCCGCAAGGGATAGGGATGTGCCCATGTACGCCGTTCTTCACGACCTGCCGGAAAACCTGTCCTCACGCCCGCAGAAATGCGTAAATGGCTTTACAGAAATTATAAACGACCTAATTGTATCAAAAGAAACCATGCCCCTTACCGAATTTGTGCAGTATATGTTAGAAAAATCCGGTCTTTTAGAGCAGTACGAAAACACCAACGATGAAGAACTCATAACCCGCCACGAAAACCTTATGGAGTTTTTGGGCGCAGTGCAGGAGTTTGAAAACCTTTCGGACGATAAATCGCTCGCTGCATATATGGAAAACGTTTCGCTCGTTACCGATTTAGATATGCAAACAGAACAAGCGCAGTACGTTACACTTATGACTCTCCATAGCGCTAAAGGCCTTGAGTATGATGCGGTGTTTATATCTGGCCTTGAAGAAGGGCTTCTCCCAAGCCGCCGTGCAGTAGAAGAAGATGACCGCCTTGAAGAAGAGCGTCGCCTGCTATATGTAGGTATGACAAGGGCAAAACGCTATCTGCATTTATCGCTCGCTATGAGAAGGTCTTTATACAACCAAATCCACATAAACGACCGCAGCCGCTTTTTGGCTGAAATGCCGCGCGATTTGATGTCAAACAGGCTCGGCAAAGCCAAACGCAAATATTTTGGCGAACCGGAGGATCCGGAAGATATCTACAAACGCCCAGAACCTCAAGAGCCAAGCATAAGTTTTGGTATGCCGGGCATAGGGCAGAGCTTGGATAAAATACCAGGCGTATTAAAGGGCTTTGTGCCGTCAGCTGCCAAAAAGGCAAAAGTGCCTACTGCAGTATTTAAAAAGGGAGACAGGGTGTTACACAAAAAGTTCGGCGAAGGTACCGTTAGAAGCGTAGACGGCAAGGGTTCTGACGCGCGCATAACGATATTTTTCACCGCCTATGGCGAAAAACAGTTTGCCTTAGGTATAGCGCCCATTGCAAAGATTGAATAGCTTTAAAAATATGCGGGAGCTTGTAGACCTCCTAAACCGCACCGCCCATGCCTATTATGTGTTGGACAATCCGCTCATTACGGACGCCGAATGGGACAGCCTATATGATGAGCTTTTAAAAATAGAGCGGGAAACGGGGGAGGTTCTGCCCGATTCCCCCACAAGGCGTGTGGGGGGCGAAGCTCTATCAGGTTTTAGCCAACACAGGCATCTAAACCCTCTTTGGAGTATGGATAAAGTTCAATCCGAGGAGGCGCTTTTAGCGTGGTTTAAAAGGACGGCACAGGCTCATGCCAAGGTGAGCGAAGTTCCGCTTAAATACTGCGCAGAATATAAGCTTGATGGGCTTTTATTAAACCTTACATACGAAGACGGCCTGCTTATTCAGGCGGCAACGCGTGGCAACGGTACTGTGGGGGAGAGCGTGTTACCCCAAGCGCAAACAATTAAGGACGTGCCGTTGTCTATACAATACAAAGGCAAGGTAGAAGTGTACGGCGAATGTATTATGAAGCTGTCTTCGCTTAACGAGTATAACAAGCACGCAAAGGAAAAACTTAAAAACGCACGCAATGCGGCAGCGGGGGCGCTGCGCAATTTAGACCCTAAGGTAACGGCATCAAGAAAACTTTCCGCCTTTTTTTATGGTGTAAACTATATAGAAAACCCGCTCTATAAAGACGAGGGCGGTATGTTAGATTTCCTAAAACAAAACGGTTTCCCTACGATAGAGTATTATAAAGAGGGTAATGAGCAGGAAATTATTAAATTTGTAGAAGAAATAAAAGACTTACGCCACGGCTTGGACTATATGACGGACGGCTGCGTAATTAAGGTATGCGATATAGATTCCCGTGAAGCCTTGGGCTATACGGATAAATTTCCCCGTTGGGCGGTGGCGTACAAATACGGAGCCACCGAAACCGTTACGGTGCTTGAAAGTGTCAGCTGGGAAGTCGGTCGCACGGGTAAAATTACGCCTTTGGCGCATGTAAGACCCGTAAATTTAAGCGGTGCCAACATAAGCCGAGCGACGCTTAATAACATGGACGACATAAGGCGTAAACAGCTTGCGGTGGGCGCTAACGTGTGGATACGTCGCTCAAACGAAGTAATACCGGAAATTTTGGGTCGTGTGGACGATGGTGTGGATACCGTGCCTATATTACCACCAAAAGCCTGTCCTGCCTGCGAAACCCCCCTTGTGGAAATAGGCGCAAACCTGTTTTGCCCAAATAACGAGGGGTGCCCTTCGCAAAACGTGGGTGGAATAGTGCATTTTGCATCACGTAACGCCATGGATATAGAAGGCCTTTCCGACAAGACCGCAAAGCTTTTGTTTAGCGAACTCAATATAAATAGGCCCTCGCAACTCTATAAATTAACAAAGGAACAGCTTTTAACTTTACCGTCATTTAAAGATAAAAAGGCAGATAATCTGCTTGCCGCAATAGAAAAAAGCAAGGATATTTCTTTAGACCGCTTTATATATTCCTTGGGTATTCCAAACGTTGGAAGCGTTACCGCAAGGATATTGGCGGACAAGTTTAAAACCCTTGAAAGTATAGAAAAAGCTAGCGAAGAGGAGCTTACCCAAACAGACGAGATAGGCCCTGTAATCGCGGGTAGCATAAAAGACTTTTTTAGCGACGAGAGCCAAAGGGCGGAGGTAGAAGCTTTAATAAATCTCGGTATCAACATAAAACAAACAGAAAAAACGCAGGCAAGCGTACTTTCGGGCAAAAGTTTTGTTGTAACGGGAAAGCTTAAACACTTTACAAGAGATGAAATAGAAAACAGGATACGCTCCTTGGGCGGTACTGCGCACAGCTCCATAAGCAAAAAAACGGATTATTTAGTCTGCGGCGAAAATGCCGGCAGCAAGCTTGAAAAGGCGAAGAGCCTTAATATAGCAATACTAAGCGAAGAGGAATTTTTAAGGCTGGCTGATGGTGAAAACACAGACAAAACGGGGCCTGATGCACTAATACAGGGAGAAATTTCTACACAAGCCGCAGATTCTAAAACAGGCAATACGGTAGCTGATACTGTCATAAATAAGCAAAACGCATTAAAAGAACCTATCCAGAAAGAAGAAAACGAAGTACAGGGAGCAAAAAACACATCTACGCAGAAAACACAGAACAAAGCCCCAAAAGATGAACAGCTCAGCATGTTTTAAGTAATGTTTGTTTAATCAGGCGTATATTTAATCTTGATGACAAAAAATATACTAAAACATATAGTTCTTAAGTAAACGCCGCAAAATCAAACAGCTTTGTAAAATAACCAGCATTGTAAAATGCTGATTTTTTGTTATCTCTTGCCTGTAAAGGCTTGATATACTTTAAGTAAACTTGCACTTTTTTAAATCAACACATTACAAAACTTAATGCGTCTTGGTAGCAAGCCATTTGTGCAGTGCATCACTAAAAACGCAATAAAAAACCGGAGCGAACACTCCGGTTTTCAAAACTGTCGTTTTATTATTTGATTTCGACTTTTGCGCCGACTTCTTCAAACTGCTTCTTGATTTTTTCGGCTTCGTCCTTCTGTACGCCTTCTTTGAGGGCCTTCGGAACGGCTTCGACGAATTCTTTTGCTTCTTTAAGGCCAAGGCCGGAAACTACTTCGCGGACAACCTTGATAACCTTGATTTTTTCGGAGCCTACGTCTGTAAGCACTACGTCAAAATCGGTCTTTTCTTCTTCTGCTGCAGCTGCTGCGCCACCTGCTGCGGGTGCTGCTGCTACTGCCACGGGTGCTGCGGCGGATACGCCGAATTTTTCTTCCAAGTCTTTTACGAGTTCGGACAGTTCAAGCACTGTCATGCTTTCGATTGCTGATAAAATTTCTTCGCGGGTCATGGGTAAATACCTCCAAATTTTTTTAATATTTTTTGTGCCCTTTAGGGCTTTTGCCGTTTATGCGGCGTTGTTTTCTTTTTGGTCTTTAACTGCGTTAAGCGCATAAAGCACCGAGCGTAGTGTGGCGCTCAGTACGCCAACCAAGTTTGATACGGGTGCGTTCATGCTGCCCAGCATTTTTGCGATAAGCTCTTCGCGGCTTGGCAGCTTGGATAGTGCCTCAACGCCTTTAGCGTCGATGTAGCGGCCTTCAACTATGCCGCCCTTTACTTCCATCTTACCGGCGTTTTCCTTGTTCTTAAGGAATTCTGCTATAACCTTTGCGGGGCCTACTGCATCGCCGAATGCGAATGCTGAAGGGCCTTCAAGGTGTGCTTCAAATTCCGGTAGGTTAAGGTCTTCCACCGCTCTTTTAACGAGGGTGTTCTTTAAAACCTTGTAGTTAACACCTGCTTCTCTGAACTTTACACGAAGTGCCGTAATCTCTTCAACGGTAATGCCGGTGTAGTTTACTACTACTACGCTTTCGGCGTTGTCAAAAAGCTGTTTAATCTCCTGCACTTCTTGCTTTTTAAGCTCTAAGTTTGTAGACATTTGTTCACCTGCTTTCCGGCTAAAGTAAAAGCCCCTGTGCACGGCACAAGGGCATTAATAACAATGCTTCTCGCACCTCGGCGGGCGGTTTCCCATTATGCGCGTACGCACCTGCTGTCTTTGGCACCGGCTTTAAGCCGATAGGAAGAATACCACAAACGCCTTGCTATGTCAACGGTTTTTTAAAAAGACTTGTGTTTTTGTGAAACGCGTGCTTAAACGGCTGTTTGACGGTGAGGCGAGGGTATATTATAATAAGCGCAGTTCGTTCATGCTACAGTTATTATTTTAGGATTATAAAAAATATTAGGAGGACTGTATGACCGCATCTAAAGTTTACTTTACCGATTTTCGCACCAAGGTTGGCGTAAGCCAAGGTGTAAAGCTTGAGCGCCTTATCCGCCGTGCCGGTATAGCCGATATAGACTTTGAGGGTAAATTCGCCGCTATAAAAATGCACTTTGGCGAGCTTGGCAATTATGCCTATCTGCGCCCCAACTACATACGTGTCGTGGCAGATGTTATAAAGGACTTGGGTGGAAAGCCGTTTTTGACGGACTGCAATACGCTCTACCCCGGTAGCCGTAAAAATGCGGTGGATCACCTTGCAAATGCGGAGATAAATGGCTTTAACAGCGTAACCACAGGTTGCTATGTAATTATTGCGGACGGCCTTAGGGGGACGGACGATATAGAAATCCCCGTGCCAAACGGCGAATTTTGTAAGACGGCACTTGTAGGCCGTGCGCTTATGGATGCGGATATACTTATATCCGTCAGCCATTTCAAAGGGCACGAGAGCACCGGCTTTGGCGGTGCGCTTAAAAACATAGGCATGGGCGGTGGGAGCCGTGCCGGCAAGATGATACAGCACAACGAGGGTATGCCAATAGTGGAAAGGGATTTGTGCCGCAGTTGTCTGCGCTGTGCTAAGGAGTGCGGCAGCGACGCCATAAGCTACCCCGATGGCAAGGCGCTTATAGATACTAAGCTGTGCAAGGGCTGCGGCCGTTGTATTGGTGCCTGCTCATTTGATGCTATACACAACATAAACGGAAGCGCCGGGGAAATGCTCTGCAATAAAATAGCCGAGTATTCGGCAGCTCTATGCCATGGACGTCCCTGTTTTCACGTAAGCCTTATTATGGACGTTTCGCCAAACTGCGACTGCCACGGCGAGCACGACGCTGCAATACTGCCAAACATTGGCATGCTTGCATCTTTTGACCCCGTAGCGCTCGACCAAGCCTGTGCAGACCTTTGCCAAAAGGCGACACCCATTAGAAACAGCCAGCTTGGCGACAACTTGGCAAAACCGGACTGGCATAAGCATAACGACTGTTTTTTGGATAGCAACCCCAACGTGCATTGGAAAGAAACCCTCGCCCATGCGGAGAAAATAGGCTTGGGAACAAGGAATTACGAACTTATTGAGATAAAATAAAAAATACTTCAAACAAAAACACTCGGCTCAATTTATAGGGCCGAGTGTTTTTATAAGCGAATTATATACGCTTAACTGAATTTTAAACTGTTATAGTTATCAGTCGTGCACGGTCATTCTTACGCCCAAAATCCTCGTGGGGGTAGCGCTCATAACTATAAAGCTATATTGCTTAAAGGTAAGCTTTTCTTTGCCTCGTGGTTTTGGTATATAGCCGAGCTGGGTTATTATATAGCCGGCTATCGTGTCGGCCTCGTCCGAAAAAATCTGCATATCAAACATTCTATTAAGGTCTGAAAGAGGGGTAGAGCCTTTCATAAGGTATTCGTTATCGCTTATTTTGCGTATGCTTATGTCGCTCAAATCGCTGTGTTCGTCAATTATATCGCCCACAATTTCTGACAGCAGGTCATCTAATGTAACAAGCCCTTCAACGCCGCCAAACTCGTCTACTATTATAGCCATTTGCGTTTTTGCGGTGCGGAATTTAACCAGAAGCTCGTCCGTCATAAGTGTTTCCGGCACAAAAAGTGCGGGACGTGCAATCTGTTTTAAGCTTAACTTACCGTGGGTTAAAGCGTCCCAGTTTATAAGAACGTCCACCAAATGCACTATGCCTACTATGTTGTCCTTGTCGTCGTCGTACAAAGGCACGCGGGAGTGCTTGTATTCCATAAGGCGTTTGATGTTTAAATCAAGCTCCTCCTGCAAGTCTATCATCTCGGCGTCAACGCGGGGAACCATAATTTCTGTAACGAAGCGCGAGTCGAGCGATAAAACGCCACGCATCATATTAAACTCGTCCAAGTCTATGGCGCCGTCGTTGCGGCTGGAGTTTAAAAGGGCTTTCATTTCGCTGCGGGTAAGCTTTTCTTCCTTTTTGCTGAAATCTATGGGCGTTAGTTTTTTAAGAAGCCCCGTAGAAATATTCAACAACTTTATAAAGGGGTTAAATAATAGTTTTATCAGCATGATAGGACCGGACGACATCATGGCAAACTGCTCCGGTATTTGGAGTGCAAGTTGCTTTGGGTACAGCTCTCCCAATACCAATGTAATATAGGAAATTATAAGCGTTACTATAAGCGTCGCTATAGTTTCCGCCGCCTGTGAAGCCCCAAACAAAGGGGAGAATTGCCCCACAAAGGCTTGCGAAGCCGAAGCCGAATTAAAAAAGCCGCCGACCGTTATGCCTACCTGTATAGCGGACAGGAAGGAATCGGAATCCGCAAGCAATTTTTGCACTCTTTTCGCTTTTTTGCCGCCCTCGTCGGCAAGCTGTTTTATTTTTGCGGGGTTTAGGGAAACAAACGCCATTTCCGCCCCGGCGAGAAATGCGTTGACTAAGGTCAATACGATGATTAGCAGTACGGAATTAAACAGTGAACTACCTGAAGGGTCGTCCATAAGGGCAAACCACACTCCTTAAATGAGATGGCTTATTATAACAATTAAAATTGTATTGCGCAAGACACCGTTATTGTTGTTATTAAAGCGTTAATAAGCAAACAAAAAGCAGGCTTTTACACCTGCTTTTAAAAGTATAGTTATAAGGAGCTCCCAAGAATTCAAGGGTGTCGCCGGCGGAATTGTTCCATAAACGTATCACCTTGTTTGTGCAGTGTATCCTTAAACATTTACATTAATTGTCAAGAAACGTGCCGTCCCTTAACTCTGCAAAGGCCTGACGAAGCTCGTCCTCGGTGTTCATAACTATGGGGCCACCCCATGCAACGCTTTCGTTTAGCTTTTTGCTTGCGGCGAACATAATCTGTATATCGCTTTCCGGAGCTTTAATAGTAAGCGTATCACCCTGCGATGTAAGAGCCGCAGTTTTTTCGTTTACTTTATTGCCGGCAACTTCCGCATTGCCCAAAAGCGTAAACACAAATGCCGTATAGTCTTCCGGAACATCAAGCGTTAGCTCCGCACCTTTATTTAAAAGTATATGGTAGTAAATAAGCGGCAGATAGTTTCCTTTGTAGCCTTTGTGTTCCTTATAGTCTCCCGCAAGCAGGCGCAGTGTACCGCCCTCTATCGGGATTTCCTTTATTTCTTCTTTCTTTATGGCCTTATAGCTAGGCTTTGACATTTTGTCTTTTTCAGGCATATTAAGCCACATTTGAAGCCCCAACATACGGGGAGCGGCGGGTATTTTTTCCTCGTGAAGTATACCGCTGCCTGCGGTCATCCACTGCACTTCGCCCGATGTAATGCTGTCTTCAAAGCCCAAGCTGTCGCTGTGCGTCATGCCGCCCTGAGACAAAAAGCTTATGGTTTCTATACCCCTGTGCGGGTGCATGGGGAACCCAGCCGTGTAGTCCGCAGGGTTTTGGGAGTCGAATGAATCCAACATTAGAAATGGGTCAAAGCTCTTAACCGTGCCACGCCCTAAAACTCTTACTAAATGTACGCCTGCGCCGTCTATTGCGGGCATGCCTTGTACTTTCTGAATAACTGTTCTTTCCAAAATAATAACCTCCTTTAGGTACACTATTTATATACCACTAAGAACGAATTTTAGACAAAGCCTAAGAGCGTCTAAAACGCACAAAACAATCATATAGTGTTTGGTAAAATGTATCCGAAAAAACCATTAACTATTGAAAAACGCTCAATCTTTGTTATAATCTAATTGGAGATAGATAAAGCGATTAAACCTAAGCTGTGGCTTTAAAGTGTTTTAAAGCTGTGGTGAATAAAAAAAGGCACAAAAAGCCTTGAAAATTAAATATTGTAGTAAATAAAAACCTAAAAACAAATGTTAAAATGGTTTAATATAAAAAACGGAGGTAATAATGTGAAAAAAATAATGGAGTGCGTACCAAACTACTCGGAAGGGCGCAATCGCGATACGGTTTTGGCGATTGCCGCCTGTTTTCAAAACAAAGAAAACGTAAGGCTTTTGGATTTCAGCAGCGATGAAGACCATAACCGTTCCGTGTTTACGGTAATAGGGGAGCCGGAAGACTTAAAAAACGCCGTTATAGAATCCTGCAAGGTAGCTCTTGAAAAAATAGACCTAAGGGTACACGAAGGCCAACACCCAAGAATGGGCGCTATTGATGTAATACCCTTTATACCTATACGCAACTGCGATATAGAGGACGCTAAAAATATAGCAAATGAGCTTGGCAGATATTTAGGTGAACAATTAAATCAACCGGTATATCTTTATGAAAAAAGTGCGTCAAGCCCTTTAAGGGAGAATTTAGCGAACGTGCGCCGTGGCGAATTTGAAGGCCTTAAACAAAAAATGCAGGATCCCGACTGGAAACCGGATTTTGGCCCGCTTTCGCCAAACGAATCCGGCGGGGCTACTGCAGTAGGTGCAAGAATGCCGCTTGTAGCGTTCAATGTAAATTTAAATACTGCGGATCTATCCATAGCCAAAGAAATAGCCAAAAAAGTGCGTCATTCAAACGGCGGGTTCCGTTATATAAAGGCTATGGGTGTGGAGCTGCACGAAAGAAACATAGTGCAGGTATCAATGAATGTAACGGATTACACCAAAACTTCTATTTATAGGGTGTTTGAAACAATAAAAATGGAAGCCAAACGCTACGGTGTAGCAGTAGTGGGGAGCGAACTTATAGGCCTTGCGCCTGTTATGGCGCTTGCGGACGCAGCTGAATACTATTTACAGATAGAAAACTTTAATGTAGATCAGCTTCTTGAGATGAGAATTTTGGAGGGCGAAGAATAATGGAATATAAACACTACACTTTGGAAGATTTTTCAGACATTACCGCATCAAATGCAGCGGCTCCCGGTGGCGGAAGCATATCCGCAATGTCTTCAAGCTTTGGTGCTGCACTTGTAAGCATGGCGGCAAGGCTTACGGAAAACAAAAAAGGCTATGAAGAAGTGCAGGAAGAAATGAAGGAAGTAATTAAACTTTCGGAGCCACTAAGGCTTGAGCTTTTAGACGATATAGAAAAAGACAGCCGCTCTTTTGATTTATATATGCAGGCGCTTAAGCTTCCCAAATCCACGGAAGAAGAAAAGCAGGAGCGCAGAAACGCCATGCAGGAAGCGCTTAAAAAAGCTTGCGAGGTACCGCTATCCGTAGCACAAAAAAGCATTAAAGTGTTAGAGCTTGCAAAAATAGTCTGTGAAAAAGCCAACCGCAACGCAGCAAGCGACGCCCTTTCGGGAGCTTTTGCGGCAAGAAGTGGCTGCATGGGTGCTGTACAAAATGTGCTTATAAACAGCAAGGGCGTAAAGGACGAAGCATTTGTACAGGATATGCAGGACAAATGCAGTTTGATTGTCGATAAGGCGCACAAAATTGAAGAAGAATGCATGCGTCTTGCCAACATATAGGAGGGGAATATGCAAATAGAGCAATTATTTGATGTGTTGCCAGAATACCCTAAATTTGTAGAAGGCATAAGGCGTGCGCCTAAGCGTGAATCTAATTTAAGCGAGCATGATAAAAACCAGGCACTTAAAAATGCTCTGCGCTACATACCCACAAAGCATCATAAAACGCTTATACCGGAATTTAAAAAAGAGCTTGAAGAAAGAGGCAGGATATATGGTTACCGTTTCCGTCCGGAAGGCCTTATATACGGTAAACCCATAGACGAATACGAGGGTAAATGCACAGAAGGCAAGGCAATACAAGTTATGATGGACAATAACTTAGACTTTGCCGTGGGTCTTTACCCCTACGAACTTGTAACCTATGGAGAGACAGGACAGGTTTGCCAAAACTGGATGCAGTACCACCTTATAAAGTACTACCTTACACAGCTTACAGATGAGCAGACCTTGGTGCTTATGAGCGGTCACCCCTTGGGGCTTTTTAAATCCCACAAGGAAGCGCCAAGGCTTATAATTACAAACGGGCTTATGGTAGGCGAATTTGACAACCAAACGCAGTTTAACAGGGCGAGCGCCATAGGTGTTGCAAACTACGGCCAGATGACAGCGGGCGGCCTTATGTACATAGGCCCGCAGGGCATAGTGCATGGCACCTACAATACGCTTTTGGGCGCGGGAAGGCTTAAACTTGGGATATCAAAGGAAGAAGACCTTAAAGGTCGACTGTTTGTGTCATCAGGCCTTGGTGGTATGAGTGGCGCTCAGGGCAAGGCTGCCGTTATAGCGGGCTGTGCCGCAATTATTGCGGAGGTTGATATATCCCGCATAGAAACAAGGCTTGAGCAGGGCTGGGTGGATATAAGCTACGACACTCCTGAACTTGCTGTAAAAAGAGCGCTTGAAGCGCAGAAAAACGGCGAAGCCATAGCCGTTGCCTACCACGGCAATATAGTAGATTTACTTGAATACTTGCTTGATAACAATATACATGTAGACCTTATGAGCGACCAGACAAGCTGTCACGCCGTGTACGAGGGTGGCTACTGCCCGCAGGGCTTAAGCTTTGATGAGCGCACCAAAATGCTCTACGAAGACAGAGAATTATTTAAGCAAAAGGTAGACAAAAGCTTGCGCCGCCATTATGAGCTTATATGCGAACATTCTAACAGGGGTACCTATTTCTTCGACTATGGAAACAGCTTCCTAAAGGCTGTGTTTGATGCGGGCGTAAAGGAAATATGCAAAAACGGCGTGGACGATTTGGAAGGCTTTGTTTTCCCGAGTTATGTTGAAGATATTTTAGGCCCCGAACTTTTTGACTTCGGCTATGGGCCTTTCCGTTGGTGCTGCCTTAGTGGAAAAGATGAAGACCTGCGCAAAACCGATGAAGCCGCTATGGACGTAATCGACCCCACAAGGCGATATCAGGACAGAGATAACTGGATTTGGATTAGAGATGCGGATAAAAACAAGCTCGTCGTTGGCACAAAATGCCGCATACTCTACCAAGACGCCATAGGCAGGCGGGACATAGCTCTTCGCTTTAACCGCATGGTACGCGAAGGCCAGACCGGCCCTATAATGTTAGGCAGGGACCACCACGATTGCGGCGGTACGGACAGCCCCTTTAGAGAAACCAGCAACATAAAGGACGGCTCCAACATAATGGCGGAGATGGCAACGCAGTGCTTCGCGGGCAACGCCGCCCGTGGTATGAGCATGATAGCCCTGCACAACGGCGGGGGTGTAGGCATAGGCAAATCCATAAACGGCGGCTTTGGCATGGTGCTTGACGGCTCCGAACGCGTGGACAAAATACTCATGCGTGCCATGCCTTGGGACGTTATGGTAGGTGTAGCAAGGCGCGCTTGGGCGAGAAACACTAACGCTGTTGAAACAAGCCAACGCTACAACGAAGACTACGGTGAGGAAAACCACATAACGCTTCCCTATGCCTTGGACGAAAAAAGCCTTGAGGATAACTAATGAAGTGTATTAAAAACATAGGTGTTTTGGCGACCCCTAAAGGTAATAAGGCGCTTTGCGGTGAGGAGCAGGGCAATGTTCTGCTGCTATTTAATAAAAACATTATAATAGATAATGAAATAATTGCAGATATATTAGATTATGTGCCCGAAAGCTTTTCGGGGGAAATTATAGACGCGCAAAACTCCCTTGTAACCCCAGGTCTTGTAGACGCGCACACGCACCTTGTGTTTGGTGGCTTTAGGGAACACGAATTGCAGCTTAAAATGCAAGGTGTGCCATACCTTGACATACTTGCACAGGGCGGGGGAATACTGTCCACCGTTAAAGAAACACGCAAGGCAACAGAGGAAGAACTCTATACCAAAGCCAGAAAAGAAGCCTTGGAAATGCTCAAATCCGGCACTACTACATGCGAAGCAAAATCCGGTTACGGTTTAAACTTACAGGACGAAATAAAGCAGATGCGAGTTGCAAAACGCCTAAACGATACGGAGAAAATAGATATTGTATCTACGCAGATGGCGGCTCACGCGGTGCCAGAAGAATACAAAAACGACAGGGAAGGCTATATAAAGCTTATAATAGATACTATTATACCCGAAACCAAAAAACAAAATCTTGCGGAATTTGTGGACGTTTTTTGTGAAACAGGCGTATTTTCCGTGGAAGAAACAAGGCGGATACTGCTTGCAGCAAGAGAACATGGCCTTAAGCTTAAAATACATGCGGACGAAATAGACGCAATAGGCGGGAGCGAACTTGCGGGAGAATTATCTGCAACCAGTGCAGAACACCTTATAGCTATTGAAGATAAGGGCATAAAAGCGCTAAAAAGGGGTGGCACTGTAGCCTGCCTTTTGCCGGCTACAAGCTTTTACTTGGGTAAAAACTATGCGCCTGCAAGGAAGCTTATCAATGCCGGTGTTCCTGTTGCGATTGCGACAGACTTTAACCCCGGTTCTTGCCCCTGTAACTCGCTTAAACTGTGCATAAACTTGGCAAACTACAACTATAAAATGACTCCACAGGAAGTTTTGACGGCTGTTACACTAAATGCCGCCGCCGCCATAGACAGGGCGGATAAAATAGGCAGCATAGAAAAAGGCAAACAGGCGGACATTGTAATATGGGACGCCGCAAACTTAGACTATTTCTGCTACCGCTTCGGCAGTCCCATGGTAAAAAAGGTAATAAAAAGGGGAGAACTCCAAAATATAGGTCTATACTAAACTCACAAAACAGTAGAAATTATATAGAACTCAATAAAAAACCTTACAAAAAGGACGGATGGCTATTCGTCCTTTTTTATTTAAAAAATATGCGTGGTGAATACAGAAATTAACTTCAATAAATGAATATAAAAATAATTTTATACAAGAGCTGATTCTAAGATATGTTGCAAACACTGACAAATACCACAAAACCCACCGTCAAAAATGCATAAATATCCGATTGTACTTGGATTGTATTTTTGCAATTCTGTGCAATTTTCCTGCGTTTTACTTCCGTTAAAGGCGGAACTTTAGCCATATATGACAGGTGGCTGTCAAAATGCTTGCAAAATGGGCTTGCAAGACCTAATATGTGTGTGTATAATTACTTTATTATTTTTTGGAGGTGTAGCGTGCTTAAGTATTCGATAAAGCGTATACTTCTTGCTATCGTAAGCATTTTTATAATAATGGCAATAGCGTTTTTTTCCATGAACGCAATACCCGGTGGCCCTTTCGCAAAGGAAAAAGCTCCCGAACCTGCGGTTAAAGCGGTGCTCGAAAAGCGTTTTAACTTGGATAAACCTGTAGCGGAACAGTTTATGCTGTATGTAGGCAATATATTCCGTGGGGATTTTGGCATATCCTTAAAAAACGGCAGGGAGATAAGCACAACCATATTCGAGTCCTTCGCAATTTCTGCAAGGCTCGGCGGCTCCTCCATTATATTGGCGCTGGTGTTTGGCCTTTTGTTAGGCTCCATAGCCGCCCTCACGCGCAACAAATGGCCCGATCAGGTAATAGTGTTTTTTACCACATTGTCGGTCGGTATGCCAAGCTTTGTACTGGGTACGCTGTTGCTTTTGGTATTTAGCTTAACACTTAAATGGGTGCCTGCGTGGAGCGTCAACAGTCAAAATTATGTATTGCCGATTATTGCACTTTCACTTTATCCCACGGCGCATATAACACGCCTTACAAAGTCAAGCCTGCTTGATGTTTTAGGGCAGGACTATATACGTACAGCACGTGCAAAAGGCGTTTCCAAAAAAATCGTTATAATAAAACACGCTTTAAGAAACGCGCTTATACCGGTCGTTACATACATAGGCCCCTTGACCGCATATTCTCTTACAGGTTCTATGGTAATAGAAACCATATTCACAATAGGTGGTTTAGGCACTAAATTTGTTACAGGAATCACCAACCAAGACTACCCTATGATAATGGGAACAACAATTTTCTTAGCCATATTAATGGTAATTATGACGCTTATAAGCGACCTGCTTTATAGGGCGATAGACCCAAGAATCAACTTCGACTGAGGAGAGCTTGCATGAAAAAATTTACTTCGGAAAAAATCCCAAGAAAAAAACTGCTTAGCATGCATATAGATGTGGAAGCCTTTATGCCCGCAACTAACGAGCAAAAGGAACAACAGGTGCATATGCTCCCCTCGACCACATTTTTTAAAGATGGCATAAGAAAGCTATTCAAAAAACCCCTTGCTATATTTGCTATAGTTGTACTGGTATCTATGATACTTACAATAATAATAGCGCCTATGGTAGTGCCCTATGGCTATTCCGAAATAATAAAGGTAGACGGCAAGCGCGACCGTGGCATGAAAAACTTGGCACCATTCCAATACTCTAAAATGGAAATGGAAGCCATGGAGCGTGGGGTTGAGATATTCCCGCATATATTTGGCACGGACGAGCTTGGGCGCGATTACTTTATAAGGGTGGTTTACGGCACACGCGTTTCGCTTATGGTAGGTTTCTTTGCAAGCCTCATAGTGCTTGTAATAGGCCTGCTTTACGGCTCCGTTGCGGGTTACTTTGGCGGTACCGTTGACCTTGTTATGATGCGTATAGTGGACATAATCTATTCACTTCCAGACACATTAATGGTTATACTTTTATCTGTAGTGCTTGACGAAATAATAGGCGATTCGCTTGCGGGTACGGCGTTTGCATCGCTTGGTACAAATATGATAAGCCTTTTTGTGGTATTCGCTCTTTTATACTGGGTTAGCATGGCAAGGCTTGTAAGGGGGCAAATACTGTCAATAAAAAACAACGAGTTTGTTTTGGCGGCGCAAGCGATGGGTGCATCAAGCTGGCGCATAATACGCAAACACATTCTGCCTAACTGCATGAGCGTAATATTTATATCGACTGCTTTGCAAATCCCGTCAGCCATATTTACAGAGAGTTTTTTAAGCTTCATAGGCTTGGGTGTACAGGCGCCCATGCCGTCCCTTGGCTCACTTGCAAACTTCGCTCGTGGGGGAATGCAGTCCTACCCCTATAAACTTTTAATACCGGCACTCGCCATATGCCTTATAGTGCTTTCCTTCAACCTGTTGGGCGATGGTCTGCGCGACGCATTCGACCCCAAACTCAGGAGGTAATAATATGAGTGAAATGCCTATTTTACAAGTAAAAAACCTTAACACTTCTTTTGCGACCGAGCAGGGCGTGGTGCATGCCGTAAACGGTATATCCTTTAACTTAAGCGCCGGCATGACGCTTGGCATAGTTGGGGAATCAGGCTCCGGCAAAAGTGTAACAGCATATTCAATTTTGCAGATATTAACCGAGCCCGGCAAAATAACCGGCGGGGAAATAATATACAAGGGCGAAAACATATTAAACTACTCGGAAAAGCAGATGAATGCTTTCCGTGGAGAGAAGATAAGCATTATATTCCAAGACCCCATGACAAGCCTTAACCCTGTGTACACGGTAGGTAACCAAATTAGGGAAGCAATACTTTTGCACACGGACCGCAACAAGGCGGAGGCTACCCAAAGGGCAATAGAGCTACTTAATATGGTAGGCGTAAACGACCCACAAAAGCGTGTAAAACAATACCCGCACGAATTGTCCGGCGGTATGCGCCAAAGGGTTATGATAGCTATGGCGCTTGCCTGCGAGCCGGATATATTGATAGCGGACGAACCAACAACAGCGCTTGACGTTACCATACAAGCCCAAATTTTAGAGCTTATGCAATCGCTGCAAAAACAGCTTGGCATGGCGATAATTATGATAACGCACGACCTTGGCGTTATAGCCGAAATGTGCAAGGAAATAATAGTTATGTATGCGGGCAGGATTTGCGAAAGAGGCACGGCGGACGAGATATTCTACAACCCTTGCCACAGCTACACAAAAGGCCTGTTGCGCTCCATACCCAAATTTACAAAGGAACACGAAAAACTCATACCTATTGCGGGCACACCTGTGGATTTGCTCAATATGCCAAAGGGCTGTGCGTTTGCGCCACGTTGCCAAGACGCCATGCAGATATGCCTTGACCGACTCCCCGAAGAAATACCCATAAACGACTTCCATTTTGCTTCCTGCTGGATGAACGTCAAAAAAGTATACGAGGAAGCAAAGGAGGGAGAGATAAATGGCTGAACATATTCTTGAAGTAAAGAACCTTAAAAAATACTTTCCCATCAAAACGGGCTTTTTGCAAAAAACTCAGCTAAAGGCAGTGGACGGCGTTTCGTTTGACATAGACGAGGGCGAAACCTTAGGTCTGGTCGGCGAATCGGGATGTGGTAAGACCACAGTCGGCAGGACGCTTATACGCCTATACGAACCCACGGACGGGGAAATATATTACAAGGGCGAGCTTGTTACAGAAAAAAACATGAAGCCCCTGCGCAAAGAAATGCAGATTGTTTTCCAAGACCCCTATTCGTCCTTAAACCCTCGCATGACTGTTGCGGACATAGTGGGAGAACCCTTGGATATACATCACCTTTACAGTTCCTCTAAGGAGCGGGAGGAGCGCATAGCGGAACTGCTAAAGCTTGTAGGCTTAAACGCAGACCACGCAAGGCGATATGCGCACGAGTTTTCGGGCGGACAACGCCAGCGCATAGGTATAGCAAGGGCACTTGCCGTAAACCCCAAATTTATAGTCTGTGATGAGCCTGTTTCGGCGCTGGACGTTTCAATACAGGCGCAGATTATAAACACTTTCGAAGAACTGCAGCAAAGCTTAGGCCTTACCTACCTTTTTATAGCTCACGACTTGCTTGTGGTTCAGCACATATCCCGCCGTATAGCGGTTATGTACTTAGGGCGTATAGTGGAAATAGCCCCATCAAACGAGATTATAGATAATCCCTTGCACCCCTACACCCAAAGCCTTATATCGGCTATACCAATACCAGACCCCGACACCGCACGCCAAAAGCGACGCATAGTGCTTGAAGGGGACGTGCCTTCACCGCTTAAAATGCCCTCGGGTTGCTCGTTTAGGACAAGGTGTCGTTACGCAACGGAACGCTGTGCAAAGGAAACACCGCAGCTTACACAAAGAAGCGACGGGCATATGTGTGCCTGCTTTAATAGATAACTTTTCTTAACACTAAATGCTACAAAGCTATTTATGTTGAGATAAGAATAAAAGAATCTTTGGGGTTGGGCCCCTTAGAAATAAAAAAACGGAGGATACCCACATGAAGAAACTAACCGCACTTCTCCTTACCGCAATACTCGCACTCAGCGGCATGGCTGTCGTGTTTGCAGAGGGAGAACTACCCGCATGGGCTCCGCAGAACTGGGCGGAGTATGACAAGCTTATCGGAGAGATAAAATCCACTACGGATTTTGAAAACCGCGTAAAGCTTATGCACGAGGCGGAAGATATGCTTATGGATACGGCAGCACTTCTGCCTATCTATTACTACAACGATGTATTTATGATGAAAGAAGGCGTTGAAGGCTTCTATTCCAACGTCTTTGGCAACAAATTCTTCCAATATGCCACCTATGGAGATAATTCCAAGCTTCGCATAAACATTTCGAGTGAGCCGGACAAATTAGACCCCGCCCTTAACTCTGCTGTTGACGGTGCTATACTTGCAATAGGCTCCTTTGGTGGTCTGTACACATATGACGAAAACGGCGCCTATGCACCTAACTTTGCAGAATCCTACGAAGTATCAGAAGATGGCTTGGTCTACACCTTCAAAATGCGCGAAGGCTTAAAATGGTCAGACGGCGAAGAGCTTGACGCTAATGACTTTGAATATTCTTGGAAACGTGCAGCCAGCCCCGTAACCGCAGCAGACTATTCCTACATGTTCTCAGGCATCAAGGGCTATCCCGAAGAATTAGCAGTAACTGCGTCTGAAGACGGCAAAGAGTTCAAGGTAGAACTTATGGCACCCTGCGCATATATGTTAGACCTCTGCGCATTCCCCACATTCTTTGCAGTACCAGAGCACGTAATCGAAGTCGCCGAAGGCTATAAAGATGCAGACGGCAACGTAGTAAACCCCGGCGCATGGGCACTTGAAGCGGGCTTTGTATCAAGCGGTGCATACAAGCTTGAAAGCTGGGCACACAACGAGTCCATGGTATATGTAAAGAACGAAAACTTCTGGGATGCAGAAAATGTTAAAATCGAAAAACTCGAGTTCATGCTTTCAGCGGACGAAACTGCAATCTTTGCAGCCTATAACGCAGGCGACTTGGACTTCATCGACACCGTACCTCAGGACGAAATCGAAGGCTTAAAGAGCAATCCTGAATTCTACATCATAGACAATCTGGGCACCTATTACATCAACTTCAACGTACATTCTAAGCTGTTTGAAGGCAAGACCCCCGAAGAAGCAGCCTTCATGCGTAAAGGCCTTAGCGCCCTTATCGACCGCCCCTACATCGTAGAAACAGTAGGTCAGACCGGTCAGCTTGCAGCCACAAGCTTCTTGCCCGCAGGTATGGCGGACGGCAATGGCGGCGTATTCAAAGACGCTAACGGCTGGGAATATCCGGTAGAAGACGGCTACTTCCCCGTAGAACGCGATGTTGAAAGCGGCGTAGAACTTCTTAAAAAAGCGGGCTTCAAATTTGACGATAACAATATGCTATCTGCAGAAACGCCCATAAGCTTTGAGTACCTTACCAACCAGACCGCAGGCCACGTAGCCATAGCAGAAATCGTGCAGTCCGACTTGGCGGAAATAGGCGTCAACATGACCATCAAGACTGTTGACTGGAACGTATTCTTAAACGAACGCAAAGCTGGCAACTACGACATCGCCCGTAACGGCTGGATAGCAGACTTTAACGACCCCATCAACATGCTCGAAATGTGGACGACCGACTCCGGCAACAACGACGCCCAGCTCGGCAAACCCCTATCGGCAGAATAATAACAGTATAACACCCATGCCTTAATGGCATACTAAAGCGGAGGGCTTTGCTCTCCGCTTTTTTAGATGAAAACAATAAATTTAGCTTAAAATTTACATAAAATATTGACAAAATTTACATTTCGGGCGTATGTTTATATAGTAATAAACAAGAAAGGAAGTTTGCTATATGAAAAAAGTAACATCACTACTTATTGCTCTGATGCTGCTTATATCGCTTGCGCCTATAAGCGGTGTTTTGGCAGAAGGGGAAACTAAAATCACCATACTCGGCACTTCGGACCTGCATGGCAACATTTGGGGCTTCAGCTACGAAGATAATGCCGAAACCAAAAACAACGGCATGGCGCGTCTTTATACCTATATAAATAAAGTGCGCGAAGAAAACCCAAACACAATATTGATTGACAATGGCGACACCATACAGGGCACCATAATGACGGACGACCTGTACAACAAAAACCCAGAAAAAGAACATCCTGTAATAGCTGCTATGAACTTTATGGGCTACGATGCAATGGCACTTGGCAACCACGAATTTAACTGGGGTATAGAGTCCATGAAGGCCATTATGGCGCAGGCTAAATTCCCGGTGCTTTCTGCCAACGTAAAGGCAAAGGACGGTAGCTTGGTAACAGGCAAAGGCTGGACTATTATAGAAAAAGGTGGCGTAAAGGTCGCTGTAATAGGCGTTGTAACGCCCGATGTTCCGATTTGGGACGGCGGCAAGGAAGGCATTGCGGATTATACTTACGAAGCTGCCAACACGGCCGTTAAAACAGCAATAGAAGAAATAGGCGATAAGGCGGATTTAATATTGGTGTCTGCGCATATGGGTATGTATGCAGAGTTTGACGAAGAAAAAGGCTCCGACTCTGCCCAGAAAATAGTTGACGATAACCCTGAGATAGACGCTATGCTGGTAGGCCATATGCACGTTGTGGTAAACGAAAAGCAGGGCGCTATAGCGGTAGGTGGCCCAAGGAACGGCGGTCGCGAAATAGTACGCTTTGACTTTACCCTTAACGAAGACAAAACCGTGGCGGACGTAACGGTGGACGTAATCGAAATGGCGGATATGGAGCCTGCTAAAGAAATCCGCGAAATAGAAGTCGTTGCAAAAGCTCATCAGGAAACCATTAACTTTATTGCGGGCGGCACAGGCGAAGATGGCGAAGGCGGCGTAGCCTTAGGCAGCACCACGGCAAAATTCCAACCCGAAAACGAAATAAAGGGTCTTCCCGCGGGTAAGCTCATGGATACCGCTGTTATGGACCTTATAAACAAAATACAGCTTGAAAACTCTCAGGCGGACGTATCTGCAGCGGCGC
Organism: Eubacteriales bacterium; assembly: GCA_030532025.1. Lineage (GTDB taxonomy): Bacteria > Bacillota > Clostridia > Christensenellales > Aristaeellaceae > DTU024. The sequence goes on along the minus strand of JAUNLY010000009.1, from coordinate 531 downwards.
TCTTTAAAGACAGCTCAGACCTTCCCGAAGGCGATATAAACTACGGCGATATATTCAATATATACAAGTTTGACAATACCCTTTACCGCGTGCCCGTAACCGGCAAAGAGTTAAAGGCGTATATGGAATGGTCCGCCGAGTGCTACAACCAGTGGAAAGAGGGCGACATAAACATCTCGTTTGATCCGGAATACCCCGGCTACCTGTACGATATGTTCGCAGGCGTGGAATATGAAATAGATTTAAGCCAGCCCAAGGGCGAGCGCATTAAAAATGTAATGTTCAAGGGCGAACCGCTCAAGGACGATGCTATGCTCACCCTTGCTGTAAACAACTACCGCTATTCTTCCGCGCTCAAGAGCCAAGGCCTTGTGTCCGCCAAGAAGGAATGGGAATCCTCAAGCTCCATAAGGGATATGATAGTTGCATACTTCGCAGAACATTCTCCCGTAGCTCCGGAAGTTGACAACAACTGGAAGATAGTTGGGGTAGACCTGCAATTAGACAACCCCAAACGTGCCGAAATAATAG
>JAUNLY010000120.1 GCA_030532025.1 Eubacteriales bacterium | reverse complement strand
TAAGATGCGGGATTAGTATGAGATTAATATATACAAAAAGCGGGGAATACCCCCGCAAAATTAATATATTTAAGCGTTTGCGTAGCAGAAGCCCGCAAGGAATATAAATTATTCCTCGTCCTTTTTGTCGTCTTCGGGAGCTGCGGCTTCCTCACCCTCTTCGCCCTCGGCGCTTTCTTCTTCGACTACTTCTTTCTGGTGGCTTACGGTGAATACGGTTTCGTCCGGATCTTCATCGGTGCTTATGCCTTCGGGGAGTTTAATGTCGCCCACGTTTATTACATCGCCCGCCTGCATTTGGGAAACCTCAACGTCTATGCTGTTGGGGATATCGTTTGGCAGACCTTTTACGGTTAACAGTTCCTTAGTCTGCAGGAATTCAAGGCTGCGATGTATGACATCGTCCTTGCCTATGGGGTTAATCGGCACATCTGCCTTGGTTTCTTCCTTAAGGTCTATGTGCTGGAAAGTTACGTCCAACCAGTCTTTGCTGACGGGCGCATGCTGCGTTGCTTTGAGCATGCAGGTATACACCTTTGTACCTAACTTAAGGTTGAAAACGGACATGCGACCGTGCTCTGCAATAGCCTTTGTAAGTAAATCTTTCTTTATGCTGACGCTAAGGGGTTCTTTGCCTTTGGAAGAAATTGAAGCAGGCAAAAAACCACTTTTACGGAGCTGTTTTCTTTCGCCCTTGGTAAGCGTACCTCTTTCTTTTATTACAATGTTTAAGCTTTCTTTGGACATTTTTTTCACCTCATTTTATTGACGCCTGTTTGTGTGTTACAGGTTTTCTGAGATATAATACCATATTTTTACAAAACATGCAAAAAAATCGGAGAATTTGTAAAAATTGGCGAAAATCTTTTCTATTTGTCGCATACGCTTTTTTGGTGTAATATTAAAGCGGAGGGAAACATGAGCGAAAAATTATACTATAAAGACGTATACCAAAAGGAGTTTGACGCAACAGTGTTGTCTTGCGAAAACAGGCAGGACGGCATTTGGCTCTTGCTTGATAAAACCTGCTTTTACCCGACAGGCGGCGGCCAGCCACACGACACGGGCACGCTTGAAGCGGGCGGTATTAAAGCAAACGTTTTGCAGGTTGAAATTGAAAACGACAACATATGGCACCGTGTGGACAAAGCTTTTTACGAAAACATGCAGGTGCATGGCAAAATAGACTGGGAACGCCGCTTTGACCATATGCAACAACACGCGGGAGAGCATATGCTTGCGGGCTGCATATATAATTTGCACAAGGGAGTTACGCAAGGGCTTCACTTGGGCGAGGCGACATCCACAATAGACGTAAAAATGCCAAACGGCAAAACACGCCTAAGCGAAGCGGAAATACTGGAGCTTGAAATGCTCTTAAGCCGCCGCATACAAGAAGATGCCACAATACGCTGTTGGTTTCCAAGCGAAGAAGAATTAAAAACGCTTCCTTTAAGGAAACCCTCAAGCGTTAAAGAAAACATAAGAGTTGTAGCCGCGGGCAATTTTGAGATGGTGCCTTGCGGCGGCACGCACCCCAGCACCACAGGGCAGATAGGGCTTGTAAAGGTGCTTGCTACAACGCCCTCCAAGGGCTTTATGCGGGTTAATTTCGTCGCGGGGCTTAGAGCGACAAAGCTTTTAAACGGCATTTATGCTTCGGCGGATAAGGCTTCTTCCCTGCTTTCGTGCAAGGCGGAAGAAATGCATATTGCTGTAGAACAGCTGATAAAAAGGGAAGAGCAGCTCAAGTGGGAATTGAGCGAAGCACAAAAGGAAAAAGCGGGACTTTTAGCAGAAATATTATTCAAAGACGCAGAAATTTATGGCAAATTTAAAATTATATGCACAGAAACAGAGTCCGCACCGCTTAAGGAATTGGCTTCAAAAATTATAAAAAACGAAAACACCATAGCTATTTTAAAGCAGGACAAAAACATAGTATTCGCCCGCAGCGAGAACCTCCCGCTCGATATGGCGAAATTGCTTAGAGGCACCGGCGCTAAGGGCGGCGGCCGTCCGGACTTCGCCCAAGGCATGTCGGGTGAAACTTTTGTACTTGAAGAAATAAAGAAAAGTATATTGGAAGAGCTTAAATAAGTCAGGTATTAACACTAATTAAAAATTAATGCACAGATAAATTCGGAATTTTGTAGCTTTTGCTAAAGCTTATAAAGAGAGTGTAACGGCGCTACATTTACTAATAAAAGCATAGCAAAAGACACAAAAACGGGTTTATCAAAGCATTAAGGGCTAAAACAAACATAAAAACAGCCGCTGAAAAGCGGCTGCATTTAATTTTGTTTAAAGTAATTTTACTGTTGTATATTACTTTGCGTATTCTACATTTCTGGTTTCTCTTATTACGTTTACCTTTACCTGACCCGGGTATTCCATCTCTTTTTCTATACGGCCGGCGACTTCCTTGGCCATAAGCCTTGCGCCTTCGTCGTTTATATCCTCGGGTTTTACCATTATGCGCACTTCCCTACCGGACTGCAACGCATAGGATTTTTCAACTCCTTGGAAAGAGTCTGCAATCTCTTCAAGTTTGGTAAGGCGTTTGATGTAGTTTTCAAGCGATTCGCACCTTGCACCGGGCCTTGCAGCGCTTATTGCGTCTGCTGCCTGTACTATAACGGCTTCCACGGTTTCTGGCTCGATATCGTTATGGTGGGCAAGAATGCAATGTATTACGGCGGGGTTTTCGCGGTATTTGCGGGCTAAGTCTCCACCTATTGCAACGTGTGTACCTTCGATTTCGTGGTCCACTGCCTTGCCTATGTCGTGTAAAAGGCCCGCACGCTTTGCAAGCTGTACATCGGCATCAAGTTCTGCCGCCATAATACCTGCAAGGTGGCTTACCTCTATGGAGTGCTTGAGCACGTTTTGGCCATAGCTGGTACGGTATTTAAGCCTGCCGAGAATTTTAACAAGCTCCGGATGCAGGTTATGCTGACCGGTTTCAAACACGGCTTGCTCGCCCGCTTCTTTTATGGCGCTGTTTACTTCTTTGCGCGCTTTTTCTACCATTTCTTCTATTCTGGTGGGGTGTATACGCCCGTCCATAATAAGTTTTTCTATGGCTATGCGGGCGATTTCACGGCGTATGGGGTCGAACGCGGAAACGATTATAGCTTCCGGTGTGTCGTCTATTATTAGATCCACACCCGTTGCGGCTTCTAAAGCCCTTATATTGCGACCCTCACGCCCTATTAGGCGACCCTTCATTTCGTCGTTTGGCAGGTCTATTACCGATACCGTGGTTTCTGCCACGTGGTCGGAAGCACAACGCTGTATTGCCAAAGCGATTATGTTGCGGGCTTTTTTGTCGCCCTCGTCCTTGGCTTTCTGCTCTATTTCGCGCACCATGGCGGCGGCATCGTGGTAAGCTTCCTTTTGAACTTTTTCTATTATGATTTGCTTGGCTTCGTCTGTTGTGATACTTGCGATACGCTCAAGCTCTTGTTCTTGCTTGCCTTTTAAGTCTTCGGCTTCTTGCAGCCTTTTGTTGATATCCTCCGCCTTTTTGTTTAAGCGATCCTCTCTTTGGGTGAGGTTGTCGAGTTTTTTGTCGAGGGTTTCTTCCCTTTGAGCCACCCTGCGTTCGTTGCGCTGCTGTTCGCTGCGCCTACAGTTGATTTCTTTGTCTAAGTCTGATTTTAGTTTTAATACTTCTTCTTTTGCTGCCAATATGGTTTCTTTTTTTTGTTCTTCAGCTTTTCGGTTGGCATCTTCCAAAAGCTCTTTTGCATAGTTCTCGCTTCTGCCGATTCGGGCTTCGATTACATTTTTTCTGTATAAGAAACCGAGCGCTCCGCCTATGCCAAGCGCCAGTAAAATTGTAATTACCAAAACATATGCCGGCATATTTTTCCTCCAATCTTAAAATATGTCCGGCAAACGCACACAACAAATTGCGTGTAGCAAAAGCCGTGAAACAGACATAGGTTTCGCTAGTTTATATATTGACGGATATTACCCGCGTTCCCAGTGTAATGTATCTAAACAGCCTGCCATAGGCAGCCGGACAATATAATAATAAGTATAAAGGACGAATTTGTCAAGATTTAGACATGCGGGGATTTGGGCTTT
>JAUNLY010000008.1:16905-31087 GCA_030532025.1 Eubacteriales bacterium | reverse complement strand
AAAAAAATATTAGATTTAAAATAATAATTTAAGTAAAAACAATCCCAGCATAACGGCTGGGTTTTTTTGATAATATTAATCTATGTTACTCGTAAATGTTAATATATGCATAAATGCAGGACTTTTTTCAAGACCTAATAAAAAGTGCAAAACAAAAATTTCGTTTAAAGAATAAAACAAAACGGGAAAAATCAATTTATCAAATAATTAAAATCCCAAAATAGCATTATATAATAAATATTTTCCGCACAAAAAAGCCGCAGTTTTCACTGCGGTTCTTTGTTATTAGTCCATTGAGTAGGGCAACAGAGCTATTGCTCTGGCACGCTTTACAGCCAGCGCCAGCTGACGCTGATGCTTAGCGCATGCGCCTGACATGCGGCGCGGTGCAATCTTGCCGCGTTCTGTAATATATCTCCTAAGACGGTTTACGTCTTTATAGTCTATATATTCAACCTTGCCGGCACAAAAATCGCACACTCTGCGGCGCGGGCGTCTGCCTCTTGGGCGCTGCCTGCGCTCTTGGCGAGCTTCTGACATTGTTTTTCCTCCTTAATTGCCGTTGTTAGAATGGCAGGTCGTCATCATCGACCTGTACAAAGCCGGTATTGCCTTGCTGGGCGGGAATATCTTCGGAAACGGCATCTACCTGTGCATTCTTGGGAGTTAAAAACTCGACTTCGTCTGCGTTTACCTCAAGGCTTGAGCGGGTCTGCCCGTCATTGCCAGTGTAGGTTTGCAATGATAAAGTACCAACCACGCCCACTTTTCTGCCTTTTGCCAAAAAGCGATTGCAGTTTTCGCCAAGCTGCCTCCAAGCTGAAACCCTGAAGAAATCGGCTTGCTGTTCACCCGCCTCTGCACCGCCAAAACGGCGTCTGTTGACAGCCACCGTAAACGTGCATACGCTTACACCATTAGGTGTAGTACGCAATTCCGGGTCTCGCGTTAGATTTCCTATAATAAATATCTTGTTCACGTGCTGTCTCCTTATTATTCGTTTTCAGAGTTGTTGTCTACTTCGGGTACAGCTTCCTGCTCTTCTTTGTCGATTGACTGTTCATCGGCTTTTCTGGGAGCGGATTCTTTGTAATACGGTCTTGGCTGAGATACCTTAGGCTTTACTCTGCTGGTTTTTTCTTCTACGCGTACTGTTAGATACCTCAAAATATCTTCGGATATTGCAAGGTTACGCTCTATCTCCTTTGGCACTTCGGGAGCGGCGGTGTAGTTTAACAACACATAGTAGCCTTCGGTCTTATCGTTGATTTCATAAGCCAGACGGCGTTTACCCCATTCGTCTACTTTTTCTACCTTACCGCCGTTTTGCTCTATAAGCTCGTTGTAGCGTGCTATAAGCTGCTTGCGTTCTTCTTCGTTTACAGCGGCATCGATAATGTAGATAAGTTCATACTTCATTCTTTCACCTCCTTACGGACATTAGGCGCCGCACAAGCGGCGCAAGGATGTGCCGACTATGGATAATACAGCATTTTTAGAAAAAATGCAAGCATTCAAACCCATAATTTGCTTGAAATTTGTGGGTAAGTTAACATTTAATTTGCTTGAAAGCCATAACAAGGTCAAACCCATAATTCGTTTGAAAATTCTTTTTGATTTTCAAACTGCGATAGGATCGGCTGCACGGTTTCTTTTATAAACCAGTCCACCTGTTCTTTTGCACAACCGGTATATTTTTCGGGATTTAAAAGTTCTGTTTGGTTTTCTTTAAGGAAAGCAAAGTCCTCGTCAGATAATATCCTTTCGAGCAGATCGTTTGGAAGGCCTTCTTCTTTTATTCTTTTTCCGGCAGCCATACTGTGAAGCCTTAATTTTTCGTGCAGGGTTTGCCTATCTCCCCCACGCTTCACAGCTTCCATTAATATGTTTTCTATGCTCATAAAAGGAAGTTCCTGCTCCAAATGCATTTTAATTTGCGCAGGATACACGACAAGGCCCGAAACTATATTATCAAATATCATAAGCAGACCGTCTGCCGCCAAAAAGCCCTCCGCAACGGCAATGCGCCTGTTGGCGCTATCGTCTAACGTGCGCTCAAGCCACTGTTCCGATGCTGTAAGAGCCGCATTTTGTGCATTCACTGTGATAAAGCGCGCAAGAGCCGCCATGCGTTCAGAACGCATGGGGTTTCTTTTGTAGGGCATGGCAGAAGAACCTATCTGCTTGCTTTCAAAGGGCTCTTCTATTTCCTTTAGATGTTGCAAAAGTCGTATATCGTTGCTGAATTTGTGCGCCGTTTGTGCTATCTGTGAAAGAAGATTTAGCACGGCTGAATCCTGTTTTCTTGAATAGGTCTGCCCTGATACTGGTACAGCACGTTCAAAACCCATGGCTTTAGCACACATATCGTCAAGCTTTCGCACCTTTTCTGTATCACCATCAAACAAATCCAAAAACGAAGCCTGCGTACCTGTTGTGCCCTTGCAGCCAAGCGGCAAAAGATTGTCCCTCGTGCGCTTGCTTTCTTTAAGGTCGTATAACACGTCCTGCAACCAAAGGCAAGCCCTTTTGCCAACGGTAGTAGGTTGGGCAGGCTGAAAATGCGTGTAACCAAGGGTTGGCATGGCCTTGTATTTTTCGGCGAAGTTTACGAGCTTTTTTGCTACGGAAACCTGCCTTGCTATAAGCATATCAAGCGCATCGCGCATTATTATTACATCGGTATTATCACCAACGTAGCAGCTTGTTGCACCTAAGTGTATTATGGGCCTTGCCTTTGGGCAAAGATCTCCAAAGGCGTGTACGGAAGCCATTACATCGTGCCTTAGTTTTTTTTCGTACGCAGCTATTGCGGAAAAATCTATATTATCCGTCTGTTCTTCCATCTGAGTTATTTGTTCATCGCTTATGTTAAGCCCAAGCTCTTTTTCGCTTTTTGCAAGTATAACCCAAAGCTTGCGAAACCAACGCTGTTTGTTGGCGTTTGAAAATAGCTCCTGCATTCCCGCACTTGCATACCTTGTTGAGAATGGAGAAATGTATTTGCTTTCTGTTTGGCTCACTGTACCTTTACCACCTTTATAAGATTAGTGGTTCCGGCTTGTGCAAGTGGCAGACCGGCCGTTAAAACAACGGTGTCTCCCGATTCTACAAAGCCTGCCTTTTGAGCAGCGCTTACCGCTTGCTGGAACAATATCTCAGGCACTCTTTCTTCGCCTACCATGAGCGCCTGAACACCCCATGAAATTGACAGCTGGCGCTGTGTTTCCGCATTGGGAGTGCAGGCAACTATTGGTATTGCCGGTCTAAAGCGGCTTATCATACGTGCGGTAGAACCTGAATATGTAACCGTTATAATGGCTTTTGCGTTTAAATTGTATGCTATTAAACAGGTAGCATGTGAAATTGCGTCTGCAATATTGTCGCTCACGCCGGTTTCTGAGTAGTGATCGTAAAAGCGACCCATATAGTCTATGTCTTCCTCTGCACGCAGAGCGATACGCGCCATAGTTCTAACGGATTCCACCGGATATTTGCCGTTTGCTGTTTCGCCTGACAGCATTGTAACGCTCGTGCCGTCGTATATGGCGTTTGCAACGTCCGTAGCTTCGGCCCTTGTGGGTCTTGGGTTGCGCACCATGCTGTCGAGCATCTGCGTTGCCGTTACAACCTGTTTACCCGCCATGCGGGCTTCTTTTATTATGTATTTTTGTATTACCGGTACGTCTTCTAACGGAATTTCAACACCCATGTCGCCCCTTGCGACCATAACGGCATCGCAATGCTTTATTATTTCGTGTATGTTGTCAACGCCGTCCGGGTTTTCTATTTTTGCCATTATGTTTACATGCGCTCCGCCGTTTTCGTCCAGCAATTGTCTAAGCTCCTTAAGATCTTCGCCGGATCTTACGAAGGAAGCGGCAATGTAGTCAAAGCCCGTCCTTACGCCAAACAATATATCGTCCCTATCTCTTGGGCTTATGTAGGGCATAGATATATGAGTACCGGGCAGGTTTATACCTTTGCGGTTGCCAAGTTCCCCACCGGAAACAACTACGCAGTGAACGTCCGTATCCGTCTTGCTCTCTATTGAAAGCTCAATCAGTCCATCATCTATAAGTATACGGCTTTTGTCGCCAAGGTCTCGCGGCAAGTTAGGATAGCTTACCGATACTATTCTTTCGTCCCCTTCTACATCGCGCGTCGTCAAAGTGAAAGGATCGCCGGCTTTTAGGATTACCTTGCCGTTTTTAAAGTCGCCTATCCTGATTTCTGGGCCTTTTGTATCAAGCATAGCACCTATAGGAAGACCAAGCTCGTTCCTTACAGCAAGCAACTCTCTAAATACCGCAAGGTGGGATTCCTGAGTGCCGTGTGAAAAATTAAAGCGTGCCATGTTCATGCCAGCAATTGCAAGCTCTCTTATAACTTCCCTTGTGGACGAAGACGGTCCCAGCGTGCAAATTATTTTAGTTTTTCGCATATTTACCTCTTTTATCGGTTTATTTGGCGGGCAGCACTTCTACCCAATAGCCGTCCGGATCTTCTATAAAATAGATACCCATATTGGTGTTTTCATAGCAAATTACTCCGGCTTCCTTATGTTTTTTGTAAGCCGCTTCAAAATCATCCGTGGAAAAGGCTATATGAAATTCTTTTTCGCCCAAGTTGTACGGTTCTTCGCGGTCTCTTAGCCATGTAAGTTCCAAGCGGCATAGGTCTTTTTCATCCGCCATATAAACTATTATAAAGCTTCCGTCCTCGGGCACTATACGTTTTACTTCGTTTAGTCCCAGCATATTTTGATAAAATTCCATTGATTTTTCTAAGTCGAGCACATTAAAGTTCGTGTGAATAAGTTGAAACTTCATAAAGCACCTCCCGTTGATGTGTAACCAGTATACCATAATAAGCGCAGTACGGCACGGGTAAATTTTAAAACATAGTAATAAAGACGAATTTATTAATACACGGCACTATAAACATGTCGTATTTTAGCTTTAATAAACCCATAGTGCAGAAACGTAATGTAAATAACCCCTTAAAGGCATACAACTAAAAAATAATCACAATAAAGCATACAACTTTTTATAAAAAAACTTTAAAATGTCTTGACGCAAATCGGAAAATATCATTAAAATATGAACAATATAAAATAATCATCTTGAAGCCCAGCTTTAAGAAAAGGAGGAACACTCGATGAAAAAGATACTGCCTATACTGTTAGTGCTTGCGGCTATGTTTTCTTTTACGGCATTTTCGGAAAACGCAACCACTATAACTATGAGCACATGGCTAGCCGCAGAAGACGGCACAAAAGCCATATACCAAGAAATGCTTGACGACTTTATGAAAGCCAACCCCGACATAAAGGTAGAGGTTGTAGCTCTCCCCTTTAACCAGACCAAAGACCAAGTTCTGCTCGCCGGCGGCAGCGGCGAAGCCGCAGACGTCATAATGGGCAACTCCCAGATGATGGGCGCATTTAACGCAGCAGGCCTTTGCGCAACGCTTGATGAGCTTTTAAGCCCCGAACTAATCGAAGACATCTACCCCGGATACCTTTCTGGCACAACCTATGATGGAGAAATCCGTGCCGTTTCTTGGGCTCCGCACCCGATAGTTCTCTACTACAACGTAGAACTTTTTGAAAAAGCTGGTCTTGACCCCAAAGCCCCTCCGTCCACATGGGAAGAAACCATAGAATACGCCCGCAAGATAACAGAACTCGGACAAGACGAAAACGGTAATGTTATATACGGTCTTGGAATACCCACAGCAAAAGTTACATATAGCGCAACCGCGTTAAACGGCATACTCTATGCCTTCGGTGGCCGCTTCTTAGATGAAAACGGCATGCCCGCCATAGTAAATGACGGCAACATAAAAGTTTTTGAAACCCTTAAAAACTTAACAGACGAAAAAATACTCCCCAAAGCACTTGAAATTAAAGATCTGCGCGGTCTTTTCGCCACAGGACAAGTCGGTATGCTCTTTGACAGCGACGCAGGCTTAGCCGCCATTCGCGCAGCCAGCGGCATAGGTGCAGAATTTGACAAGGGTATAGACGTTGCAATATGCCCCGTAGGTGAAACAGGCAGGAGCGAAACCGTATACACCGAGCACCAGCTTGCAGTATACGCACAGTCCGACAAGAAAGAAGCCGCCGTCAGGCTGGTGGAATACCTTGTAGGCCCCGAAGCCATGGTAAAATACCACGACGCCGTCGGAACACTTTCCGCAAGGAAATCCGTTTCCTCCCTCCCCGAAATGAACCTCACCGCTTTTGACGAGGTATTCAACAAACAGTCCGAAACCGCAAGCCCCCTCCCCGCCGCCAATCCTATGTTTGACAGCGCCATGAACGAAATGACAAAGGCCATGGAAAGAGTAATTATTGCAGGCGAAGACGTTAAAACTGTACTTGAGGAAACACAAGAAATATTGGTATCCATGTACGAATAAAATCTTTTCCTTCGGGCACTGTTTAACGGTGCCCGAAATTTTATTTATATTAATTTAGGAGAAAGTCATGAGAAAAAAGCGCGATTGGTTTATGATAGGCCTTCTGTCGCCCGCTATGATTATGCTAACATTCACCATTGTAATACCCGTAATCGTAGTGGTTATGCTGAGCATGTTTAAATATAGCCTTCTAAACATAAACACTATTAAATGGAATAATTTTGCCAACTACACATCTGTTTTAAAAAACTCGTTATTTTTTGATTCTTTTTTAAGAACATTGATATATGTTGGTAGTACTGTTCTTTTGCAGTTTGCCATAGGGCTATCCATGGCGCTTTTGTTAAACTCCAAGGCACTAAACAGGAGCCGCAGCGCATACAGGACAGCGCTTTTTCTCCCTTGGACAGTGCCCTCCATGGTCGCTGCGGTCGTTTGGATGTTTATGTACCAACCGCAGTTTGGCGTTGTAAACCACATGTTTGGGCTTAAGGACTTTAACCTGCTTGGAAGCACGCAAACCGCTATGCTTTCCGTAATTATAACAGCCGTATGGAAACAAACCCCTTTGATGATGATAATGCTGCTGTCGGCCCTTCAGACAGTACCTGCGGACCTTTATGAAGCCGCCTCAATAGACGGAGCAGGTTCTTTTATGCGCTTTAAAGCTATAACCATACCGGCAATAATGCCGGTTATAAAAACTGTAACATTATCCAGCATTATAACAAACTTCCAGATGTTTGTACTATTTTTTACCATGACGGGCGGAGGCCCCGTAAGAGCGACTACAACGCTTACCATATACACATATGAAACCGCATTTACAGGCTATAATTTAGGAAAAGGCTCCGCAATAGGCGTATATTGGCTCGCTTTCCTACTTATATTCTCTATACTATATAATAAATTGCTTTCCACCAAGGAAATAGAATATTAAGGAGAGGTGATAATATGAAACGCAGAGCAATGATTTCTAAAACATTAACGCATTCAGCTTTAATTTTATTGTCCTTACTGTTCTTTTTCCCGCTGTACTGGATGATTATTACTTCGCTTAAACCTAATTCTGAGATTTTAAAACTACCGCTCAGGTTTTTTGTTACGAACCCTACACTTGAAAACTTCACACGCACATTTGAAGATGGCTTATTTGTTATATACTACAAGAACAACATAATAGTGTCTGCACTTACAACGCTTGTTACTATATTTTTAGCTACGATGGCATCTTATGCCTTTTCAAGATATAAATTTAAAGGCAGCGGCGCTTTGCAGATGCTTATACTCTCAACACAGATGTTCCCCGCGGTGGTGCTTTTGATATCTCTTTATACCATGTATTCAAAGCTCAAGCTTCTAAACACATATGCAGCGCTTATTTTGGCATGTTCTACAAACGCATTGCCAATGTCTATATGGATGCTTAAAAGCTTTTTTGATACTGTGCCGTCTTCGCTTGAGGAATCCGCCTCGCTCGATGGAGCCAGCAAGGGCTATACATTGGTAAAAATAATAATACCGCTTGTAAAACCGGGTATTTTAGCGGTGGGTTTATATTCCTTCCTTTTATCTTGGGAAGATTTCCTGTGGGGTTTAAACCTCGTAACCAAAATAGATATGCGTACACTGGCTTCCGGTATTTCTCTGTCCTACTTAGGAGAAAGCGCATACGACTGGGGTAAGGCAATATCCGCAACCGTGGCAGCCGCACTGCCTGTTATGATAGCATTTATCTTCTTACAAAAGAACTTTATTGCAGGCCTTACGGCAGGCGCCGTCAAAGGCTGATAAGGAGTACTATGAGACCTAATATTATATTCTATTTTACCGACCAACAAAGGGCTGATACATGCGGAATTTACGGGCAACCGCTTAATATAACACCAAGGCTTGATGAACTTGCAAAAGAAGGCGTTGTATTTGAAAACGCCTTTTCACCCCAGCCTGTATGCGGGCCTTGCAGAGCCTTATTCCAAACAGGACAATACCCAAGCGAGCTTGGTAGTTTTAGGAACAATATAATGCTCCCAAAAAACGTCAAAACCATAGCCGAATATTTTGAAAATGCAGGCTATGAAACAGCCTATATAGGCAAATGGCACCTCGCAAGCGATGGCGAACTCGAAAAAGCACCCCGCATAGACTACACTAAAACCGCCATACCTAAGGAGCTTAGGGGCGGGTACACCGGTTTTTGGCGCACAAGCGATGTGCTGGAGTTTACCTCTCACGGTTATGACGGCTATGTGTTTGATGAAAACAACAACAAAGTCGAGTTTAAAGGCTATAGAGCCGACTGTATAACAGATTTTGGGCTTGAGTTTTTGGATAAACGCAATACCGAAAAACCCTTCTTTATGACCATTTCCCATATAGAACCCCACCATCAAAACGACAGCGGTCATTACGAGGGGCCTATAGGCTCAAAGGAGCGCTTTAAGGATTTTAAACTCCCCGGCGACCTTGCCGCTCTAAAGGGCGATGCCGAAGAAGAATACCCCGATTACTTAGGTGCATGCAGGTCTTTGGACGACAACTTAGGTAGGATTATAGACAAACTTAAAGAAAAAGGCATATACGAAAATACCGTTATAATATACAGCTCCGACCACGGCTCACACTTTAAAACAAGAAATCTGGACAAAAACAGAAACGGCTATGACGATTATAAACGCTCATGCCACGATGCTTCGATACATATCCCCTTAATAATAAGCGGGGGTGAATATTCAGGCGGCAAAAGAATAAAAGAAATAGTAAGTACTGCAAGCCTTCCAAAGACCATGTTAGCGCTTGCCGGTATAGACGTAAAAGACGCCATGATAGGTGAAAACCTTTTGGATGTCGTAGAACAAAACACACCTGATCGCTTGAACGAAGCATTTGTGCAGATATCGGAAAGCCGCGTGGGTAGATGTATAAGGACAGATAAATACACCTACTCCGTATTTGCGCCCGGAATTAACGGAGGTGCAAAACCTTATTCCGACGTATACGAGGACGATTTCCTGTATGATTTAGAAAAAGACCCTTACCAGCTTAACAACTTGATTTATTCAAAAGAATACGATAGCATAAAACGACGCTTGAGAGAAAGGCTATTGTATTGGATAGAAAAGGAAGAAGGTAAAAAACCCGAAATATTAGATGCAAAATAAAGTATACTACAAGTACAAACAGGTTTACGATTATCTTCTCCACTGGATAAAGGAGCAGAGCTTTTCAAGCCTGTCTAAAATACCTTCAGAAAATATGTTGTGCAAAAAATTCAACGTAAGCCGACATACCGTAAGAAAGGCTACCGACAGGTTAAAAAAGGAAGGATACATTAAAAGGGTCCGCGGCAGTGGCACCTTTGTAAATAAAGCCTCTGTTATATCAGACGAGCTTTTAAACACCGCTGCCAAACGCAAGGTTGCTGTTGTAATGCAGGGTCAGGATAGAAACGCAAACTCAAGCCTATTGAGAGGGCTTAAAAGCGCATTTGCAAACGAAGACATAAGCCTTCAAGTTTTTTTCACCGATAACCTGCTTGTAAACGAAAGACAGTGCTTGGAGTACATACAAAGTCAGCCCTTTTGCGGGATAATTGTAGACGGAGTCAAAGCGAACCTCATAAATCCCAACAAAGACTATTATGAACGCATATCCGAGAAAAAAATACCCATAGTTTTTTACAACAACTACTACCCGCATCTCCCCTACCCGAGAGTCATTGTAAACGATAAGCTTGCTGCAAAAAGCCTTATGAAATTGCTTTTGGAAAACGGGCACAAGAACATAGCAGGTCTTTTTGTATTTGATAACTACCAGAGCATAGAAAAATATAACGGCTACATAAGCGCCATACTTAACAGCGACATGCAGTTCCACGACGATTTTATCAAATGGAGCATTTCGGACGAAGCACATAAACCTAAATTTTTAAATGAAATAGTTAAATTTTTAAAAGGTATTCCACAGTGCACAGCAATAGTTTGTTGTAACTATATGCTTTTAAAGCATGTTATAAACGCCGCAAAAAAATTATCCAAAAGAATACCTGAGGATTATTCGGTAGTATGTTTTGATTACTCCGCACAGGACTATGACAAAAGCGGCATAAGCTGTTCTGTTCACCCCGGATTTCAGATAGGGGTTGAAGCCGCAAGGCAGATGTTGCGCTGTATAAAACACGGCACATTAAGCAGCCACGCCACGGTAATAGACCCCGAAATATATTACGGCAATTCCGTAGCCAAAATAAAAGAATAAGAAAAACAGGCGGTATTATGTCTTCACTTTCTATTATGATAAAACCGGTCTCCGAAAGCTGCAATTTAAACTGCAGCTACTGCTTTTATAAGTCGGATTCAAAGCTGCGCTCAGTTGAAAACCGCGGATTCATGACAGAAGAAACGCTTAAAATAATAATAGAAAAAGCTTTTGAACACGCAAAAGATAGCATTTCTATTGTCTTCCAAGGCGGAGAACCAACTTTAAGGGGACTTGATTTTTTTGAATATACCGCAGAAATTATAAACGCAAATAGAAAATACGTAAAAAATATATCGGTTTCCATACAGACTAACGGTACGTTGCTAAATAAAAATTGGTGCAGTTTTTTCAAAAAGGAAAACTGGCTCGTAGGGCTTTCCTTGGATGGCACAAGAAGCGTACACGATAAATTTAGACGGGATAACAATAACAACGGTAGCTTAGAAAAGGTATTGGCTACCGCTAAATTATTGCAGCAATTTAGCGTTGAGTTTAATGTGTTGACCGTTGTGACCAACGAAACGTCAGCCAAAGTCGCTCCCATATATAATTTTTTTAAGAAAAACAATTTAATGCGTCAACAGTATATACCTTGCCTTTCAGAGTTTAATAAAGAAAACCGCTTCCTTTCGCCCGCTACATACGGGGATTTTTTGTGCAGGCTTTTTGACCTGTGGTATAAAGACAGGCTTGCAGGTGTTCCCGTATATATAAGGCAATTTGAAAACTATGTTGGTATGCTTAAAGGCAACTCCCCTAACGAATGCGGAATGCTCGGGCAGTGCACAACGCAATACATGGTAGAAGCTGATGGTGCCGTCTACCCCTGCGATTTTTATGGTTTAGACGAATTCAATTTAGGCAATATATTGACAGACGACTTTATAGCCCTTGAAAACAGTAAAAAAAGAGCCGAATTTATAAATAATTCTCTTTTAAAAACCAAAGAATGTAAGGCTTGCCAGTATTACTTTATTTGTCGCGGCGGTTGCAGAAGAAACCGCGAATACCTCTTAGGACAGCTGTCTAAAAATGAATTCTGCCTGTCCTACAAACGCTTTTTCAGCTATGCTTTAGACAGCTTAAAACATATGGCGGGAATTTTTTAAATCCTTTCGCGATTGAATAATGAGTCTATTTAGCGTATAATGCCAAACAGTTTGTATGTGGAGGTGAAAGCTCATGCGGGAAATTGTAGTAAACAACTGGGACGAACTTTCCAACGCCATATTTACAGACGTTTGGGACAAGGAAATACTCCGCTATCGCAACAATGTAGTATACCGTGGCGTTGGAAACAGAAACTGGAGTTTAGTACCCAGCCTTAACCGTTGCTGCGAGGAACACCTCGACCTTGAAAGGCAAATACTTCGCTCCTTCCGCAAGTACGGCTATGCAGAGCTTAGAGATGCCACAGGCCTTTGGCAAACGCTTGCTATGGGACAACAGTTTGGACTTCCAACAAGGCTTTTAGACTGGACCTATTCTCCCCTTGTAGCCGCCCATTTTGCTACGGCGGACATAGAAGAATTTGATGTAGACGGCTCTATAATTTGCTGCGACATGGCAGAAACCAACCGCAACCTGCCTGAAATTTTCGGCAAATACCTTTTCAGGGAAAAATGCAATGTTTTTTCCATGGAAATGCTGGATAACATAGCTGACAGTTTTGAAAAGCTAAGCGAAATATCCGAAAAACCTTTTGCTTTCTTTTTTGAACCCGCTTCGACCGTAAACCGCATAGCAAACCAATATGCTCTTTTCTCGGTGGTAAGCAATCCAAAGCATATAATAGACGAGTTGCCCCAACTAAAGGGCGCATTTTTAAAGATTATAATACCCTCATCCGTAAAACTTGAAATACGCGACAAGCTTGACTATATAAATATATCCGAAAGGATGATTTATCCCGGTCTTGAGGGTGTGTGCAAATGGATTGCTCGCCGTTACTCTCCACTCGGCCCCCGTTTCTATAAGGGAACTTAATTATAAACTCAAATTAAAAGGAGAAATCTATATGGATTTTGGAACACTCGTAGAAGATCTTTTTTCAGGCGTTGTATATCTTTTTTCGGGCTTAGGTGTAAAATCGCTCATTATGTTTATAATAGCGGGCATTTTAATCTACCTTGCCATAAAAAAAGAATACGAACCCACCTTGCTCTTGCCAATAGGCTTCGGTTGTATTTTAGCAAACCTTCCGCCAGTACTTGGTACCGTATTCCCATCTGCCATAGGCTCACCCGACGCACCGGGCTTTTTAAGCGTTTTATTTAACGCCGGCATAGCAAACGAGCTTTTCCCTGTGCTTATATTTATAGGCGTAGGTGCCATGATAGACTTTTCCCCGTTGCTTAAAGACCCAAGTATGATTTTCTTCGGTGCAGCAGCGCAATTCGGTATTTTTGCAACCTTCCTTACTTCCATTCTGCTTATACCCGTGGTGCTCCCTGAAACCGCAGGCAATGAAAACCTAATACTGCGCCTTGCTTCCGCAATAGGCATTATAGGGGCTGCAGACGGCCCTACAACGCTTTATGTTGCCAACCACTTCAACTTAAAAGACTATATGGCACCAATTTCCGTGGCTGCGTATAGCTATATGTCATTAGTACCTGTTATACAGCCGCCGGTCATACGTGCTCTTACAACCAAAGAGGAGCGCCTTATAAGGATGAACTACCAGGAAGCGCGTGCCTCTAAGACCGCACTTGTGCTGTTCCCTATACTTGTTACCCTTGTCGCGGGTATTTTAGTACCCATGAGCGCCCCTCTTGTAGGTTCGCTTATGTTTGGAAACCTAATAAGAGAATGCGGCGTGCTTGAGCGCTTGAGCAAAACCGCACAAAACGAGCTTGCAAACCTAGTTACCATACTTTTGGGTATCACCATAGGTTCTACAATGCTTGCAGAAAACTTCTTGCGCCTTGATACTGCGCTTATTATGGGGCTTGGCCTTTTTGCCTTTGTATTCGATACCGCAGGTGGTGTGCTTTTCGCCAAATTCCTAAATATGTTCCGCAAAACCAAAATAAACCCGATGGTCGGTGCTGCAGGTATTTCAGCCTTCCCTATGAGCGCACGTGTGGTGCAAAAAATGGCGACTGCAGAAGACCCGACAAACTTTATCTTAATGCAATCCATAAGTGCCAACGTATCCGGGCAGTTAGGCTCCATAGTAGCAGGCGGCATGATAATAACACTCGTTTCCATGTTTTTATAAGGAGGGAATTTTATGTCTTTATTTACACAAGGTTTAGTTATTTCAGCCCTCGGGCTTTGCGGAGTATTCTTAGTTTTGACACTGTTTTATGTTTCGATAAGGCTTATGCAAAGAATAGGCAAGGATAAAAAGTCCGAGCAGTAAGTTTTACTCTTCTCTCAACATAAGCAAGCTTATTGCGTAAACTTACTTTGAATCGAGAAAAATATCAATTCCCCCGCTTTAAGCGGGGTTTTGTGATTTATGTTTTATTTATGCATTTTATTTGTGCAT
>JAUNLY010000008.1:0-16895 GCA_030532025.1 Eubacteriales bacterium | reverse complement strand
GAAATTCTTAGTGCGGAGGCTGCTTTGAAAAAGAAAAGGCGTACAATCAAAAACCAAATTCTTATTGACTATGTGCAAATTATATTCGGTGCTTTTTTGGGGGCACTTGCCTACCCTATGTTTTTGGTTCCCAACAATATAGCTCCAGGTGGAGTTACGGGTGCTGCAACAATTATAAACTACCTTTGGGGCTTTCCTGTGGGTATTACAAGCTTGTTGCTAAACGCCCCGCTTTTTATAATAGGCTACCGCAGCATGGGCAAACGCTTTGTTTTCAGAACGCTTTTTGCTACGGTTTGCTTTTCATTGATGATAGACTTTTTGAAAATCCCACCCACCACCGAGGACGAGCTTTTGGCTTCCGTATTCGGCGGCGGACTTTTAGGCTTCGGCCTTGCGTTTATATTAAGAGGTAATGCCACAACAGGCGGCACCGATTTAATAGCACGTATGGTGCATAACCGTTTCCCTATTATTTCTATAGGTATATTTTTGCTGATTATAGACTTTGTAGTGGTATTTGCTGCAGGCGTTACAATGGGCATGAAGCAAGCTCTTTACGCAATGGTTACTGTGTTTGTCTGCTCAAAAGCCCTAGACGCAGTGCTTGCCGGTATCGGGACAAACAAAGTGTGCTATATAATTTCAAAACGACAAGACGCAATAAGACAGCGCATTTTAAACGATATGGAGCGTGGCGTTACGCTTTTTGATGCCAAGGGCGGTTACAGCGGGGAAGCTATTTCCATGTTGTTATGTGTTGTAAACAGGCTTGAAATAATAGCCTTAAAAGAAATAGTGCGCTCTGAAGACCAAAAAGCCTTTGTATTCGTAACAGATGCGCACGAAACGCTCGGCGAAGGCTTCCACGCCTTAAACGAGGATAACTTATAAAGGAGAACATATTGTACCAAACGCTTTACCGTGCGTGGCGACCGCAGTCCTTCAGCGACATGGTGGGACAAAACGCAGTTGTAAACACATTAAAAAACCAGATAATAACCCGCCATATAGCTCATGCATACCTTTTCTGTGGCACAAGAGGCACAGGGAAAACAAGTGCGGCAAGGATATTGAGCATGGCGATAAACTGTGAAAACCCGCAAAACGGCGACCCTTGCCTTGAATGCGAAAGCTGTTTGACGCTACAAAGGGACGCTTCGCTTGATGTTTTTGAAATGGACGCCGCAAGCAACAGCCGCGTCGAAGAAATACGGGAGATGCTTGAAAAAGTAAACTATCCCCCACAACAGGCAAATTACAAGGTATATATAATTGACGAAGTGCATATGCTGTCAAACGCAGCGTTTAATGCGCTTCTTAAAACGCTTGAAGAACCCCCGTCTTACATGGTGTTTATATTGGCGACTACAGAGCCGCAAAAATTACCTGCGACCATATTATCCCGCTGCCAACGATTTGATTTTGGCAGGATATCAAAAGAGGACATAGTAAGCCGCCTTAAAATGGCACTTAAGGATATAGAAGCAGAAGAAAGCGCCATTTGGCTTATAGCTTCCGCTGCAGAGGGTAGTATGCGTGATGCTTGGAGCCTGCTTGATATGTGCTTACAGCCGGGACAAGCATTGACAGAGCAGCACGTTCGCACGGCACTTGGAACTGTAAGCCGCGAGTTCCTTTACGACTTTTTTGATGCCATAATTAAAAGAGATATGCGCGAAGTTTTAAATCTTACGGATAAGTTGATGGCTTCCGGCAAGGACATACAGGTTTTTTTACGCAGTTTTTCGCAGCACTTAAGAGATATTTTACAAGCCTACTTTGATAAACAATCAACAAACGATGAACGCATAATTGAGCAGGCACAGCAGGTATCTCCTCATAGGCTTACGCTTTTGCTTGAGCAAAGCATGAAAACGGAATCCGATGTTAAGTGGTCTTCTTCCCCCCGTACAAATTTAGAAGCATTTGCACTGCGCGCATGCCTTGAAAGCACAGACGAAAGCGATATATTGGCTATGGCCGAAAAAATAATAGCGCTTGAAAAGAAAATAGAAGACCTTGCTTCCGGCAAAATAGCGTTAACACCTACAAATAAACACACACAAAGTATAGAAAGCTCCTTAGAAAAAAGCGAAAAACAGGAAATCCACGCACCTAAAAAACAAGAGGATAGCGTCAACCAAGAAGATGAATTCAAGAGTGAAAATACCTTTGAAGAAAATATAGAAAAAACAGCTTCTCACACAATAAATACACTTGAGACAATTGAAAACCCAAGCGTAAACGCCAACAAGCCTGAACATATCCCACAAAACACAGATTCAGGTATTACTCCAAAAGCCGCATGGAACAACATGCTAAAGCGCGCGCAAAAGGAGCTTACTTCCTCCTATGGCATTATACAGCAGGGAAAATACGGTGGTTTCTTAGACGGGCGCTTTACTTTGTTTTATGAGACAGGTAAAGAACCATACCTAGCCTTTGTAAACGACCCCTCAAGAAAAAGCCTTATAGAGAAATTACTTCAAGAAGAGTTTGGGTCCCCTGTAAGCTTTGAAGCAAGGATAGACAAAGGCGATATCAATAAGGTCGGCACGGAAAAACAGTCCGAAAAAGATATAGAGCAGCTGAGTTCTTTTGTGGGCAGAGAAAATATAGTTTTAAAAAAGTAATACTATACAATAGCCTAAAGTATTTACAATGTATTAAGATATGATATACTTATAATGTACCTTATGTTAATTTTTAAGAAGGAAGGATTATGAGCGAAAACCGCAACAGATATTCAAGCGCACCGCTACAAAATTTAAAACAAGCCAAGAAAAAGGCGCAACAGGCTCCTAAGGCTCCAAGGAGCGGAGTACCACAGTCCTCACGTGAAATGCAGAGCTTCACAGGATTACAGCTTATGCTCATGGTGATATTGCCGCTGTTTTTTGTGATTGCGCTTTTTGTGCAAAACACATTGTTTTTCCTGTCATTTGCGCTTGTTTCCGTAATAGCCTTGTTTATAACATGGCTTGTTTCTGCATTCGCCCCAAACGCAAGGGCTACGCTAACAATAATACATATAGCCTTGGTTGTTGTATCGCTGTTTGCTGTACTTTTAAGCCCGCCTGATATACCCGCAGATAATACACAAGACCCTCTAAAGGCACAAACCACAAAAGATTCCTTGCTTTCTGCGAGCATGCTTACCATGATGGAAAATCAGCAAGCACAAGCAGGCCCGACAGCTACTCCAAACTTTGGACATGCTTCCTTTGCCCAGCAACGCCTTGAAGAATTTTTAAGTGCATGGAGCCGTATGGATTATACTGATATGGCAAACTACTGTCTTCCCTCTTGGATCGCAAGTCAAGGAAACCCAGAAACCGCCATGTTCCATTTACGCGCCAACCGTACCATAGTTTCTTATGAAATATTAGAAGTAACAGGCAACGATATGGATCAAACGAGAACCATAAACATGAACGCCCTTATAGATAAGAGCAATGGAAACCCGCCGCAGACAAATCGTTTTCAGGTACTTATGGTACGCAGCAACGACAACTGGTATGTTGACCCCCGCTCCTTAACATCGCTTGGTATTATAGAAAGCGAGGAAGACATCGCAGCACGCACCATAACGACAATAGTGCCTACCGCAACTCCTTCCCCCGATACACTGCTTTACTACAACGCAGATGGCGGTATGTTCTACCATATAAACGACCGTTGCCCAAGCGTAAGCGAAAAGTACCTACCGCTTACTGCCTCGTTCTATTATAGAGACATTAAATCCAACCCCAGTTTCGCAAAGCTTGTTCCCTGCGGAACCTGCGGTGCCCCAAGTAAGGAATAATATTATGCGCTATCACATAGACACTATACCAATTTGGGATGCACTTAGGCTCAAAAAAGGCTGTCTTTTCTGCGCCCTGCACGAGAAAACCGAAAATACTCTTACAGACAGATACCTTGGTGCTTCTGTTATGGAGCCTGCAACGAGGATACGGGTAAACGACAGAGGTTTTTGCCAGAAACATCAAAACATGCTTTTTAAACAGGAGAACAAGTTAGGCCACGCCCTGCTTATGCAATCCCACTTGTCAGAAATAAACAAAAAGCTCGAAAATGCTTTTAATGATGCACACAACAATCAGAAAAAAGGCATTTTTTTTAAAAACACACAATCCGCAAACGACAGCTTTTTAGAGTTTACAGACAGCTGCATAATATGCGATGACCTTGACGACAATATGCAGCGTTACTGCTATTCAATTTTACATCTCTACAAAACAGATGAAAGTTTTAAAAAGGAATTTCTTTTTTCGCGTGGACTTTGCCTTCCACATGTGCGACTTGTTATAAATATGGCGGAGAAGCACTACCCAGCTAAGCTTTACAAACAGATTTGCGAAGAGTTAAAACAGCAAACCCTTGAACAGCTAAAAGTTATAAAGGAAGATATAGACTGGTTCACGCAAAAGTTTGACTATAGAAACCAAGATGCCCCTTGGAAAAACAGCAGAGATGCGCTGGAACGCTGTATTAACTTCTTATCCGGCAAAACTATAGGCGAAGCCTTTTGGGGAAAGGAAAAATAATATGCCTTCCCATAAAAAAAACTTTTTATTGTTTTTTATAATTCTTTTACTTCTTTTGCCTTTTTTTGTTTTTACATCTCACGCAGATAGGTATGAACACTGCACGCTTTATTTCCGTTTTAAAAACAGCGCTCTTTTAGGCGCTGAAGAAAGAAAAATATTTGTGCCGGCAGACAGCTCTTTTGAGACGGAACTTATTAAAACTCTTATAGAAGGGCCTTCAAGTGTATTACCGTATTTTTCCCCTCTTTTCCCTGATAACACGCAGGTTATAAACACATGGGGGAATAAAGATGTTCTTTTCGTTACTTTTAACGATAAATTGTTAGATAGATATAGCGATGAAATAGTCCGCTTTGATGAACAATACAAGTCGCACGAGGGCAATTTAAGGCGCAGGCTTGCCATGGCTTCACTCGCCTGCACAGTAACCGAAAACACTTCATTTTCTTATGTGCAGGTGCTTATACAAGGCGATGTGGGCGCTAATACATCAATGCGCCTGTCAGAAAGTTATTTTTTGCAGGACAGTGCTAACCTTGTCCCCCCGATAGCAAGGGATGAAAGCTACATAATGCAAGCTAAAAATTCTGTAGAATTTTTTATTAAAGCACTTGACCGTGGGGATTTTTCTGAAGCAACAGATTGGCTTGCCCCCTCCGCTTTGATACCTGATTTTAACGCATTAAAATTGCCCGTAGTAGCAGAATACACATTAAGCCACGGCACGGTTTCTTTTGACGGCGCACAGGCTATCGTATTGTTTGACGCCGCACTTCAGAATACCGATGGCATTGTAAAAGAAGTTTCGAGCCTTCCTATACGCCTTAAAAATATAAACGGCATATGGAAAATAGATTATAAATCCATAGCGAATATACTTGAGGAATCCATATGAAAAAAAACGCTCTTTTAGTAATCACGCTCGCTTGTGCTGTTTTTTTATCGGCATGTTCGCCAAAAATACAGAAGGTAAAACAACCGAATATTACACTAGCACCAGCGCCTGCTGTATACCAAGCACCTGGTGGCGATGAACAACGCAAAAGGGTTGAAACCGTTAAGCTTTTTTTACCGGAGAAAACAACGAAGCAATTATCGGCGTTTAAAACAAATTTATCCCTACCGCCAAACAGGCACCAGGCCGAAACCGTGTTAAACAACCTGCTCGGTTTTTCCGGCAACGAACAATACAATGCGCTTTTTGCAGATCATGATATAGCTCTGTATTCAGGCAGAGCCGTAGAAGTATCCGGCAAAACCGCCACGGTAAACTTAAACGCCGCAACCCTCGCCCTAAACACTACAGAAATGGCTTTGCTGTGCCGCTCTATTACAAATACGCTGTGTGCCCCCGGCGATATACAGTTTGTAAACATACTGGTAGCCGACAAACAGACAGGTACTGACATTGCAGGACGTATGCCTATGGGCAGCCTTATGGCTGTTAAAAACGAAGAACCCGTGTGGGAGCAACTCCCACAGGAAGGCCGCTTTAGCTTAAATGCTACACTTTATTACCCGGCACTCCTTGGCAAAGGCGTTTTGCCGGAAACTCGTTCCGTTGCGTTTGCGGACAACACGATAGAAAAAATGACAGAAGGGCTTTTGACGGCCCTGAGTGCAGAACCCTCGGGAGGAATACAGGCTTCCCCATTCCCTAGCCTTGAGCAGCTGCTTGAAAAAGAAATTTTAGTAAGCCCCGCAGCTTCAGGAGGCGGTCAAATTATAACGCTAAGGTTCTTACAGGAAGCAAACGATGCGTTTATAAATTCCGGCATTCCGCGCTCTATAATGGCGGCTTCCATAACCCTTACACTATGCACATTTTTACCAAACATTGCAGGTGTTACGATCTATATAGGCGAAGAACTTATAAGCGCACTTGCTCCAACAAGCCTTGCAAGCGGGCCTATAAAGCTAAGCTTTGAAAATGGCCTTTTAAAAAGAAAGGATTTTGTGCCGTTTATAGCGAGTCAAGTCCCTGTTTTTTATGGTTTCGGAGAACGCTTAAAAAACGCCCTCGTTACAACGCCTTTTTATGAGAGCCAAAACATAAGATATATTTTTGATATATTGACTCAGGACAGTAACCAGTTTATGTTGTCACAAGGTCTTAGCCGTCCTTTACCTAGCGGGCTTAGTGGGGCGGATTTGATAGGCTATACCATAGATAAAGATACATTGTTGCTTAATTTTTCAAGCAATTTCTTAGATCGCTTAAAGGGGCTTTCCTTTATGCAGGAGCAAATTGCAGTATACAGCATAGTAAACACAATGTGCTCCGTGCGAGGGATAAGGCATGTCCGTTTTTTTATAGCCGGAAACCAGCCCGAAAGCTTTTCAGGTTCTTTATATTTGCCCGGAGAATTTTTGTATAACCCCGCAATTATTGCAGATTAACCTTCAGTAAATCACAATTTAAATATGCCTTATTTTAAAATACTTCTTGCTAATTTACCCGTTTGACAGAGGCAAGGTTATAATAAACTTGCTCCCCTTACCTTCGTGGCTTTCAACCTTTATGGTGCCGGAGTGCAGAGTTACAATTTGTTTGGCTATTGAAAGCCCCAAGCCCGTACCGCCCGTTTCGCGGCTGCGGGCTTTATCTACTCTATAGAAACGCTCGAATATATGCTTTATATTATCCTGGGACATGCCCGGACCGTTGTCCTCTATACTGAGTACGGCACTTTTACCGTTCTTTTCAAGAACAACGTTTATTTTACTGTTTTCTTGTGTATATTTTACGGCATTTTCCATAATATTGTATACAACCTGACCTAATTTGCCTTTATCCGCATACATATCGCCGCTATCCATAAGCGAAAGCAAAAGCTCCTGCTGTTTTTTTGCAGCCAACGGTTCAAGCCTGTGGGCTGCTTCCTTAACTACGACAGCAAGGCTCATCTTGTCCCGACTTAGTACCATGGTATGTGCGTCCGCATGCACGAGCGTCAAAAGATCCGACACTATATTGCTAAGCCTGTCTATTTCTTTATTTACGTCGCTTAAAAATTCTGTACGCAGCTCTTCTTGCATATCCGGCTGATATATCAAGGATTCTATCATAATTTTCATAGTGGCAAGCGGCGTTTTAAGCTCGTGGCTTGCGTCCGACACGAACTGACTACGTGAGTTATCCAGCGTTTCTATGCGTTCCGTCATGCTGTTGAAAGCTTGGGCTAATTGAAAAAGCTCTCCTCTGCCTTTTTCAGGCACACGGACCGAAAAATCTCCCCTGCCCATGCGCTGAATGCCACGTGTAAGCTCTTTTAAAGGGTTTGTAAGCACGTTTGAAAACAGCATTCCCGCAGCAATGGCAACGGCCGCCACTATAATAAAGAGCATAAGCATACTGTTTTGTAGTATACGCAGGCTTTGCATCATCTCGTTTACGGAGGATATAAGCGTTATTACGCCTATAACTTCCGAGGACTGCACAAGGCTTGCGGTGCTGATGCTTACCCAGCTCTCAGGAAAAAAGCTTACTATGCTGTTTTCTATAATATCGTTTGCTTGGTTTTCCAGCTCGTGCACACCGTATGCGGTTGCGTGGCCGTTTATCAAAACCTGTGCAGCTTCAGGGTAGTTAAAGCGCAGGCCGTTTAGCTCGTTATGAGAATCTACCTGTATTTTTCCGTCAGTATCGAGTATAAGCACCCTACCCGAAAGCTCATGCCCTGCGGTTTTTGTTTGTTTTAGAAGCTCTTTTGTATCCGCCGCATATAAATAAGGGGCTGTCTGCACAGCCCACTTTTCCAAACCTATTCTGTCCTGCCCTATTCTCTGCTTGAACATATAATCCCCAAGCATATTTGTAAGCATAGCCGCCATAGCCAAAAAGGATATGCCTATTATAAGGAAAAAGGCAAGCAAAATTCTGGTTTTAATGCTGCTTAATGGCTTAGTTATCCCTGTTGGTGAAATAGTAACCCACACCCCACTTTGTGAATATATATTCCGGCTGGGCAGGATTCTGCTCTATCTTTTCGCGCAGACGGCGTATATGCACGTCAACCGTTCTTGCGTCTCCGGAATAGTCGTTTTTCCAAACGGAGTCCAATATTTCTTCGCGAGTGTATACACGGCCGGGGTTTGATATAAACATCAAAACTAAATCAAACTCTTTAGCGGTAAGGCGTATTTCCTTGCCGGCTAATATAACTGAGCGGTTCATGACGTTTACTTCAAGCTCTCCCGCGCGGTATATATTAGCATCGTCCGTGGGGGCGAACTGCTGCGTACGGCGTAAAATGGTTTTAATTCGCATTTTAACTTCAAGAATATTAAAAGGCTTAGTCATATAGTCGTCCGCACCATATTCAAGGCCCAAAATTTTGTCCATGTCTTCGCCTTTTGCGGTAAGCATTATAATAGGTACGTTGCTCGTTTCACGAATGCGCTGGCATACGGTAATGCCGTCCATTTTGGGGAGCATCACATCAAGCAGAACCAAGTCTATATCTTCCTTTTCGAAAATATTGAGTGCTTGTTCTCCATCGTATGCGACAGCTGTTTCATAGCCGTCGTTTTCAAGCGTGTATTTCAAGCCTTTGATAATCAAAGGTTCGTCGTCTACGAGTAATATCTTAGTTGCCAAAGAGACCATCCTTTCACGCAATGCACCCAGCAGGCGTTAATTTCTATAACCATTGTACACCAAAAGCAAAAGAAAATGCAAGTATATTTCAACATTTCTTCATAGCTTGGAAATAAGTTTTTATGTTTATACTAATTGAAAGCATTAAAGAGTGAAGTTAATAGTATGCAAAAACAAAAAGAGCTGTGCCGTATAAGCGCAGCCCTTTGTTATAATGTTTTTATTTATACTTTATAGTGTTATTTTTGCTTTGAAAATCTGCGTTGGAAGAACTTAACCGTTTCTACAATGGGTATTACGGATATAGCAAAAGCCATGGCGACAAGGTATTCCACAAAAGATATATGTTCAAAACCAAAAGCATTGCTTAAAAACGGTATAAATATTACCGTTGCGGTAAGCAGTAAGGACAAAAGCATAGCACCATATAGGTACAAGTTGTGCGATTTAAGCGAAAACACGCTCTGCCTTTGGGAACGCATATTAAAGGAATGGAACACTTCCGCCAAGCTCATGGTAAGGAATGCCATTGTCATACCGTCCGGCGAGTTTACAAACTCTAATCGACCTGATTCCATAAAATGCCCAACCAAGTAAGAGCCTATTGTAAGTATTGAAACCATAACGCCTTGGTATAGCGCGTCAAAGCCCAGACCTCCAGCAAAAATACCCTCGTTTTTTGGGCGCGGTGGCCGTTGCATAACGTTTTTATCAGGAGCTTCCATACCAAGAGCCAGCGCGGGGAAAGTATCCGTTATAAGGTTAATCCACAAAAGATGAGCCGGTTTTAATATTACAAAACCTATCATTGTTGCTGCAAATATGGAAACCACTTCGCTTAAGTTAGAACCTATAAGGAATTGCAAGGCTTTTCTTATATTGTCGTATATGCGCCTGCCTTCTTCCACGGCAGAAACTATCGTAGCAAAGTTATCGTCCGCCAAGACCATATCGGCAACGTTTTTGGTAACATCGGTACCTGTAATGCCCATGCCTACACCAATATCCGCTTTTTTGATGGACGGTGCATCGTTTACACCATCGCCCGTCATAGCGGTGACCATGCCTTTTTTCTGCCAAGCTTCCACTATACGCACTTTGTGTTCGGGCTGCACACGGGCATATACGCTGTATTTTTCTACGTTGTTAAGAAGATCTTCATCGCTTAAATTATCAAGCTCGCTACCCGTAATGCTCTCGTCTATACTCTGTATCATGCCGAGTTGTTTGGCTATAGCGGAGGCGGTGTCCCTATGGTCGCCCGTAATCATAATCGGGTGAATGCCTGCGGTGCGGCACATATCAACGGCGGGGATTACTTCAGGGCGTACAGGGTCAAGCATACCTACCATGCCTATAAAACACATATTATTTTCTACATTTTCGGGGCTTATGTCGCTCGGAAGCTCTTTATAAGTGCGCATAGCGCAAGACAGCACGCGCAAGGCTTCCTGCGCCATGTCGTGGTTTTGCGCCAATATTTCGCTGCGTGTTTCTTCTGTCATAGGCAAAACTTTTTCGCCATCCCAAAAGCTATCGCAAAGTTTTATAACAACATCGGGTGCCCCCTTGGTGTACTGGCGTATTTCGCCGTTTTCTTTAACAAATACGCTCATCATCTTTCGCAGGGAGTCAAACGGCGCTTCGGCAATTCTTGGGTATTGCTTATCAAGATCATCTTTATTCATGCCCATGTTGGCGGCATCCATTACAAGGGCATTTTCGGTAGGCTCTCCAACTGCGTTGCCGTCCACCCATTGAGAATCAGAGCATAGCGCCATAGCCCTTGAAAGAAGCGTTTCGTCCTTAGAAGAGCGTTTTATTACCGTCATTTTGTTTTGTGTAAGGGTGCCCGTTTTATCAGAGCATATTATCTGCGTTGATCCTAAGGTTTCAACGGCAGTGAGCTTGCGTATAACGGCATTTCGCTTTGACATATTGGTAACACCAATGCTAAGCACTATGGTAACCACCGTTGCAAGTCCTTCTGGAATAGCTGCAACCGCAAGGCTTACCGCGATTAAAAACACCTCTAATATGTTTTCAAGCTCCCAGCTTCCGCTGCGCACAAGGCTAAAAACGAATATAAACACGCTGATAGCCAGAACAAGCTTTGTAAGCACCATGCTAAGCTGTGTAAGCTTAATCTGTAGCGGAGTTTGTCCATCGGTGGTTTTGCTTATGGCGTCCGCAATTTTGCCCATTTCTGTATCCATGCCGGTAGCCGTTGCCACCGCTCTTCCTCTGCCGTACACAACGGTAGAGCCTGCGTACGCCATGTTTTTGCGGTCGCCTAAAGGTACATCTTTAGCGTCTGCCGGCAAATTAAGGGTTTCGCTCGTTTTATATACAGGCAGTGATTCACCCGTCAATGCTGCTTCTTCGCATTGCAGTGAAGCTTGCTCAATAATGCGCATATCGCACGGCACAGCCATGCCGGCTTCCAATAAAACTATATCGCCTACAACTATGTCTTCGGTTTTTATTTCCTCCGCATGGCCGTTTCTTACAACCTTGCTCATTGCGGCAGACATTTCCTGCAAAGCTTCTATGGCTTTTTCCGCCTTACTTTCTTGGTAAACGCCAAGTACTGCGTTTAAAAGCACAACAAGCACTATAACAATGGCGTCCGTCGGCGTTTCGCCTTTAATAAGGCTTGTAACAGCGCTTACTAAGGCAGCACACATAAGCACTATAAGCATAGGGTCTTTAAGTTCTTTTATAAAGCGCTGTAAAACCGTTTCTTTCTCTGCTTCGTTAAGCTTATTTTTGCCATTTTCTTCCAAGCGTTTTTGTGCCTCCGCTTGGCTTAAACCCATGTCGTAGGAGCTACCTAAATTTTTAAGCACCTCTTGCGTATCCGTAAGATATTCTTTCATTGTCCCTCCATGTCCTTCCATAAAAAAAATCATGCGCTAAAAGCACATGAGTCTTGCTCTAAAGAAATGCCACAGGTTTCCCCGGTGTTGTTGGCGGTTTCAACGCACGCGCGAACTACTCCCTCACGTACAAAAATATAACACTTAAGGCTAAAATAGTCAATTACAGGCTACATTTATGTATGCTGTATGAGGACCATAAACATTGCACAATTTTGTGCTTTTTTAACCCCGTACATAAAAAAATAAAAACTTGCAATAAAGGCTTCACCGTGTTATACTTATGCTTACGGATCATGGCTATGCGCACCATGAACCCGAACTTAAGCGCAAAAGAGGTGAAAACTGTGAAGAAAGATATACATCCTAATTACGGCAAGGCAACCGTGCGTTGCGTTTGCGGAGAAACCTTTGAAACAGGCTCCACAAAGAAAGATATCCGTGTTGAAATTTGCTCAAAATGCCACCCGTTCTATACCGGCAAGCAAAAGCTGGTGGACTCGGGCGGACGTGTCGACCGCTTCAAGAAGCGCTTCGGCTTGAAATAATCCGATGTTTTACAAGGGCAGGCAGACCGCTTTTATTGTGTCTGCCTGCCTTTTATCTTTATAGAAGGAGGAATTATGAAGGAAAACAAACAATGCAACCCCGACATAGGCGGGCAAGCAGTATTGGAAGGCGTTATGATGCGCTCTCCGGAATATATGGCAATAGCCGTAAGGCGTGAAAACGGCGATATAGTAGTTAAACGCAGCAAAAACACAGCCCCAAGCGAAAAACACAAGTGGATGGGCTGGCCCTTTATAAGGGGTGCGGTAAACCTTGTTTTAATGATGAAACTCGGCATGGGCGTAATGCAAGACAGTACAGAAATGCTAGGTGTCCTTGACGAAGAACCCGGCCGCTTTGAAAAGTGGCTTACAGATAAACTCGGTAAAAAAGCTGAAAAACTGTTTATAGCATTCGCCATGGTTTTGGCATTCATTTTGAGCATGGGACTTTTTGTGCTTTTGCCAAACCTACCCGTTAAAGCACTGCGTGCAAACGGCTGGTCGCTGCTTAGCGTAAACCTTTTAAGCGGCCTTATAAGAACGCTTATTTTAATAGTTTATCTGTGGGCTTGCGGTTTCCAAAAGGACTTGCGCCGCACATTCCAATACCACGGTAGCGAGCATAAAACGGTATATTGCCACGAAAACGGCCTGCCTTTAACGGTCGAAAACGTGCAGAAGTTTTCTACTCTACACCCCCGCTGTGGCACAAGCTTTTTATTGCTTACTTTTATATCCTCAATTATATTTTATTCTGTTTTAGATCAGCTTATATTCTCCATATCAGGCTACGACTTAGGCACAAACTATGGCGTGCGTGTTTTAAGCAGGTTGCTTTTACTCCCAGTTGTAGCAGGCATAAGCTATGAGCTTTTGAAAGGACTTGCACATGCAAATACGCCTCTTACACGCGCACTGCGCTGGCCCGGTATGCAGCTTCAACGCCTTACAACAAGGCAGCCCGACGACAGCATGTGTGAAATTGCTATAACCTCCATGAAAGCCGCGCTTTACGATTTGCCAGAGGGCGAAATTACTGCCGAAGGCTGGGTTGTAATCAAAAAGAATAAAGACGAAGAACCTAAAAAAGATGAAGAAAAATCGCACGACTCTGAAAACATTCAGCAAAAGGCGGTATGAATTTTAGAGCTCTTTCTAAATTAGGTGCGCAGGAAATTCAAGGCATTGAAAATGCTCAATACGATGCGCAAAAGTTGCTTGCACACGTTATAGGTAGCGACATGCTTTTAGCTAAGGCTGCAGATACACCCATAGCCGAGGAACAAGAAGCCTTATACCTCAAAATCTTGCTTAGGCGGAAAAATGGTGAACCATTACAATACATAATAGGCGAAACAGCCTTCATGGGGCTTATGTTCTGCGTTGATAGCCGTGTGCTTATCCCCCGTTTTGACACAGAAACCGTGGTGTCAGCTTGCCTTGAAATTGTTAAACCCTCTACAACGCTGCTTGATATGTGCACAGGTAGCGGTGCAATAGCTATATCCATAAAGCATTTGCGGAGCGACTTAAAAGTAACTGCTGCAGATATTTCCACAGGCGCACTTAGCGTTGCAAGATACAACGCAGAAAGGCACAACGCTAATATAGCTTTTTTAAAAAGCGATATGTTTGAAAATATAAACGGCAGCTTTGACACAATTATCTGCAATCCCCCTTACATAAAGGAAGCAGATATGCAACTTTTATCAAAAGAAGTAAAGCAAGAACCGGTATCCGCACTTGTTGCAGGAGAGGACGGGCTTATATTCTACAGGCGACTTTTTAATGAGGGCAAAAACCATCTTAAGCAAAACGGCTATATAGTATGCGAGCTTGGCTTCGATCAGGATAAAGACGTGGCAAAAATCGCTTATAACAACGGATTTTCCGTACTCGATATAAAAAAGGACTTAAACAATATCCCCAGGGCTTTGATCGCCCAACTAAAGGAGAAAACACTTGCTTAAAGAGCATTTTGAAAATATGCGCGCACGCTATCAGGAGCTTTTGACAGCGTCCGCTCAGCCAGACACCTTAAAAGATATAGCTCTTTACCAAAAAACCATTATGGAAATGAAAGAGCTTGAGGAGCCGCTTGCGGTTTGGGAAAAATATAAAGGGATTGAGGATTCCCTATCGCAAGCTAAAGAGCTTCTTTCCGACCCTGCCATGGAAGAACTTGCAGAAGAAGAAATAAATACCTTAAGCAAGGAAGAAGAGAACCTACACAAAAAATTAAAGGAATACCTGATACCGCAGGATCCTGACGACAAGCGCAACGTAATTATAGAGATACGCCCAGGCGCGGGCGGTGACGAGGCTGGACTTTTTGCAGGCATACTTTTAAGAATGTATACCCGCTACGCCGATAGAAAAGGCTTCACCGTTGATATAAACGCCGTAACGGACAATACCGTAGGCGGTATAAAAGAAGCGGTTTTAACGATAAAAGGCGTGGGCGCATTTAGCCGACTTAAATTTGAGAGCGGTGTGCACCGTGTACAGCGTGTGCCCGCAACGGAATCGCAAGGAAGAATACATACAAGTACTGCAACGGTTGCGGTGCTCCCTGAGATGGACGAAGTGGACGTTGAAATAAACCAGAACGATTTGCGTGTAGATGTATACCGCTCAAGCGGCCACGGAGGTCAATCCGTTAACACGACAGACTCCGCTGTACGAATAACCCACCTCCCCACAGGTTTAGTGGTCACCTGCCAAAACGAAAAAAGCCAGCTTAAAAACAAAGAAACGGCCTTAAAAGTGCTTGCAAGCAGACTTTACGATATAAAACGCTCCGAACGAGATGAAAAATATGCAGCACAAAGGCGTGGACAGCTTGGCACGGGCGATCGCTCCGAGCGCATACGCACATATAACTTCCCGCAAGGACGTGTTACAGACCATCGCATTAATTTAACGCTGTACAAAATTGACGATGTAACCGACGGCGACCTTGACGAGATAATAGACGCACTAACAGTCGCTATGCGCGAAGAACAAGCGGGCACCATAAACGCCTAATACAATATTATTAAAAATTTCTATCACGTACAAAAAAACAAAAATTATATTGTGCGATACTGGATATTATCCTCCGGTTATTGTATAATGTAGAAAACAAACAAAAGGGGGAATTAAAAATGATTAAGGTGATTCACGGAAAAAAAGGTTCCGGCAAGACAAAGCGCATAATCGATATGACCAATGCGGCTTTTGATAACCAACACGGCGATGTAATATTTATAGACGACGATAACCGCTATATGTTTGACCTGCGCCATGAAGTACGCTTTGTCAACGCCGGCGAGTACGGCATGGTAAGCCCCGAAATGTTCTACGGCTTCCTGTGCGGTATATTATCCCAGAACTCCGATATCAGCAGCATTTTTATAGACGCATTCCTGCGCCTTGCAAATGCCCAGCCCAACGAAACAGCTTGGTTCTTTAAACATTTAGAACAGTTAGCCGAAAAACACGATGTCGAATTCGTGTTGTCCGTCAGCTGTGACGATTCCGAGGCACCTGACTATATCAAAAAATATTTCATCTAAGGCAAAACAGTACTAAAGCTATTTAAGAAAATTACATTAATTTTTAAGGGTGCCAATACAGCACCCTTTGTTTTATATGGATATATTCGTGGTATACCATAATATAACGACAGGAGGATTGTTTTAATGAAATGGATTTGTAAGGTTTGCGGATATATATACGAGGGCGCGGAGCCGCCGGAAATATGCCCCGTATGTAAAGTAGGCAAAGAACAGTTTGAGCCCTACAGCAACGAGCTTTCTTGGCCCGACAGCCATCAGTTAGGCATAGCAAGAGGCATAGACCAAGACAGCTTAAAAGCCTTGCGTGCTTTGTACACAGAGCTTAGCGAAAGCGTAGGCACATATCTTGCCATGGCAAGAGCCGCACAAAGAGAAGGCTTGCCCAGTGTTGCACTTATGCAAAAGGATATAGCGCAGGAAAAAGCAAGGCATGCTTCGCTTATAGCGGAGTTACTCGGCGAAGTAGCATCAAAAGACACCAAAAATAACATAGAATTGCGCGTTGCTTCTGAGCATTCTCTGGCACATAAACTCAAGGAAAGGTCCGAATTTGCCCATGCCAACGGCAACGACTCAATACACGATGTTATACACGAAATATGCAAAGACAGTTCCCGTATAGGCATGGCACAGGAAGGCCTATACAAGCATTTGTCTAAAAAATGATACATTATAAAAAAGCTGTTCCTAATAATGATGTGTACCCCAAAAACTGGACACGTTAATATTAGCTTTGTTTAACCCATGGA
>JAUNLY010000119.1 GCA_030532025.1 Eubacteriales bacterium | reverse complement strand
AAATTGGCGAAGCCCTACATTTCCCAAGGGATGAGGTAGGGCTTCGCCAATTTGACGGCACTCCCTGCTACGAACACAACGATTGGCGCCGTGCCGAAATGAAGCAGTGGGGCACCATGATGTTTGACTTTGGTCGTGGAGAAGTATGCTCATTTCTGCTTTCAAACGCCTGCTTCTGGTTTGAGTTTTACCATATAGACGGCGTGCGTTGCGATGCGGTAAGCAGTATGCTATACCACGATTTTTGTCGCAACGAAGGTGAATGGCTGCCAAACCAATATGGCAACAATATAAACATAGAAGCAATTGCATTTTTGCGACGACTAAACGAAACCATATACCATGATTTCCCAGGCGCTTTAACCATAGCCGAGGAGTCTTCTGCCTATCCTATGGTAACAAGGCCCACATTCTTGGGTGGACTTGGCTTTGGCTTTAAATGGAATATGGGCTGGATGAACGATATGCTAAGCTATATAGAGCTTGACCACATATACCGCAAATGGCATCACGATAAGCTTACATTTTCATTGTTCTATGCCTTCAGCGAAAACTATGTACTTCCTTTCTCGCATGACGAAGTCGTTCACGGCAAAAAGAGTATGCTGGATAAACAACCGGGGGATTTGTGGCGCAAGTTTGCGGGTCTAAGAACGCTTATGGGCTACCAAATGGCGCACCCCGGCAAGAAGCTGCTTTTTATGGGTGGAGAATTTGGTCAATTTATAGAGTGGGACGAAAAACGCCCGTTAGATTGGTTTCTGCTTGTATACGAACGCCATCCAGAGCTTCACCGTTGCATAAAACACCTAAACCATTTCTACCGCAGGCATAGAATGCTTTGGGAAGTAGAAGACAGCTGGGACGGCTTTGAATGGCTCGTAGCCGACGATAGTAACAACAGCATAACAATATTTATGCGTATGGACAAAAATGATAAAACGCTTATATGTATATCAAACTTTACCCCTCAATATATAGAAGAATACCGCTTCGGTGTGCCTAACCAAGGCACAATAAGAGAAGTCTTTAATACAGATTTAAGCGAATACGGTGGTTCGGACAAGCAAAACCACGGTGTTATAGAAGTGGAAAAAATGCCTTGGAACGGTAAAAAGTATTCGGTTAAAATCTGCGTGCCTCCGCTTGCCACGGTTTATTTTGCCTATGACAAAATACCGGAGCTTCCGGAGAAAGCAGAAAAAGATATAGAAGCGGAATTATCCTAATAAATTACTAACAAAACCCAAACTAAGAGGAGGAAGACGTATGCTTCAAAAAAAAGAATGTGTTGCCATGTTACTTGCGGGCGGGCAGGGCAGCAGGCTCGGTATACTTACTAAGCACACGGCAAAACCCGCTATACCCTTCGGTGGCAAGTACCGAATTATCGATTTCCCTGTCAGCAACTGTACCAACAGCGGTATTGATGTTGTAGGCGTGCTGACCCAGTACAGACCGCTTGAGCTTAATGCCTATATAGGCTCTGGCGCTCCGTGGGATCTTGACAAAAATTGCGGAGGTATATTTGTGCTTCCTCCGTACTCCACCGGCAAGGACGGTGAGTGGTACAAAGGCACCGCAAACTCCATATACCAAAATATTACATTTATAGAACAATATAATCCGGATTATGTGCTCGTTTTATCGGGGGATCATATCTACAAGATGGACTATGCCGCGATGCTTGAATACCATATAAAACAAGAAGCTGCGGTAACCATAGCTGTGCGCCAAGTTCCGTGGGAAGAGACGCACCGTTTTGGCATTATGAACACCGACGAAAACGGTATTATTACCGAATTTGAAGAAAAACCCGCCAATGCCAAGAGCAACAATGCAAGCATGGGCGTGTATATATTTACTTGGGAAAAGCTCCGCAAGCAGTTAACCGAGGACGAGAGAGACCCCAAATCAAGCAACGACTTTGGTAAGAACATAATACCCAAAATGTTAGCAGAGGGCGAAAAATTGGTTGCCTATACGTTCGCCGGTTACTGGAAAGACGTTGGTACAATAGAAAGCCTTTGGGAAGCCAATATGGACTTGCTTGAATCCCCGCCGCCTATAGACCTGCACGATAAGGAGTGGCGTATTTACGCCCGCAATGTCGGTAGGCCACCAAGCTATATAGGTGAAAACGCCGTAGTTATAAATAGCCTTGTTACCGAGGGTGGGGAAATAAACGGCTATGTGGAAAACTCTGTAATATCAGGTTCTGTAATTATAGAAGACAATGTACGTGTTTACGACAGCGTCATAATGCCAGGGGCAAAAATACAAGCAGGCTCTGTTGTATATAGGTCAATAATAGGTGAAAACAGCGTTATAGGGGCAAACGCCCACATAGGCGAAAAAGAGGGCAAGATTGCTGTTGTAGGCAACAACACCTTCGTTGGGGAAGGCGCAAGAGTAGCCGCCGGCGAACAGGTAGGAGAATAGGAGGCTATTATGAAAACAAGCATTGTAGGTTTAATATATACAGGTGAAAAAACCGAACGTCTGCGCGAATTGACCAGCAGGCGCTCCCTTGCCGCACTCCCTTTGCTGGGACGTTATCGCCTTATAGACTTCCTTTTGAGCAATATGGTAAACAGCGGCGTGCAAAATGTAGGCGTTATGATGCAGAGTAACTACCAGAGCCTTTTGGATCAACTGGGTTCAGGTAGAGAGTGGGACTTACACGGCAAACGCAGCGGCATGATGCTTTTGCCTCCGTTTGCCACAACGGATTCCGACAACAGCTATACGGGGCTTCTTGATGCCTTAAAAAGCAATATGAACTTTCTGCGCAGAAACACGGAGCGCTATATAGCTACTACCGAAAGCGGGTTCCTTTATTCTCTACGTTATGAAGAGTTGTTGGACTTCCACCTTAAAAACGAGGCGGATATAACACTCGTATACACAAAAGATAGAGATGCAAGGCGCAACGGTATAGGCCGTTACTTAGGTGTGGACGAAAATAACCAAATTAACCATATAGAGGTAGACCCCGCAATTCCAAGGTACGAAAACACATATATCGGCGTATTCCTTATGAGGAGAGAACTCCTTATAAACCTTGTGGACATGGCGACTTCCCAGGGCTTCCACCATTTCATGCGCGAAATGCTAATTAAAATTTTAGCAGAAGGTCAACTAAAACTTGTGGGCTATGAACTGCCTACCAAACCATTTAATATAGATTCTGTTGAAGCATACTACAATACAAATATGGCTTTGCTTAGCCAAGAAAATCGCAAGGACCTGTTTGATTTAAGGCGTCCGGTATGGACTAAGCTGCGCGACGAAATGCCCTCGCAGTATTCAAAGGATGCCAAGGTTTCAAATTCCCTTGTTGCAGACGGCTGCGTAATAGAGGGCGAAGTAGAAGATTCCATTTTGTTCAGGGGCGTTAGGGTACAGCCGGGTACTAAAATCAAGGGATGTATTATAATGCAGGATTCCCTTATAGAAAAAGGCGCTCAAATAGAAAACTGTATACTCGATAAACAGACCACTGTGCGCGAAAATTCTAAGCTTACAGCAACGCCAGGGTACCCCTTTGTAGTGCCTAAGAATTTGACAATCTAATTTCTTTTATGCTAAAGTATTTTCTGTTGTTCCGTTTTACGGCTTAATCTGTAATGTTTTGAGAGGAGTGTTAACACATGAAAATTCTTTTCGCAGCGTCCGAATGTGTTCCGTTCATTAAGACCGGCGGGCTGGCAGATGTTGTCGGTTCACTTTCTGTTGTCTTGGCAGAGCAGGGTCACGACGTACGCGTTATGATTCCTAAATATACATCTATACCGGAAGAGTATTCAAACAAAATGACTCACTTGGTCGATTTTGAAGTGGAGCTCGGTTGGCGAAAGCAGTATTGCGGTATAGAAGAGCTTAAGCAAAGCGGAGTAACCTACTATTTTGTGGATAACCGTTATTACTTTGGCAGGAACTACACCTACGGCATGGGCGGGGACGAATACGAGCGCTTCGCTTTCTTCAGCCGTGGCGTTTTAAACTCTCTTCAGCTTATAAACTTTAAACCGGATATTATCCACGCACACGACTGGCAAGCGGGTATGATACCGGCATTGCTCAGCATTCAGTACGCACATTTGCCTGCATACAGCGGCATCAAAACCGTTATGACAATACACAACCTGCAATATCAGGGCGTGTTTGGAATAAAGGACGTGCAAGACGTTTTGGGTCTTGGCGATAGCCTGTTCACCGGCGATAAGCTCGAATACTATGGCGCTGCA
>JAUNLY010000118.1 GCA_030532025.1 Eubacteriales bacterium | reverse complement strand
TATCCAATGTGCCGACAAGGTAACCCGTAATTCTGCGTATGCGCTCAAACTTATGCTCATCTTCCGTCCTGCCACATTTGGGGCAACGGTCGTTTATGATGCCGTTATATCCGCAAACAGGGTCCCTATCCACAGGGTGGTTTATAGAGCCATAGCCTACATTTGCATCGTGCATGCATCGAATTACGCTTTCAAAGGCTTCAAGGTTTTTGCTCGGATCGCCATCCATCTCTATATATGTTATATGGCCTGCGTTTGTATACTCGTGATATGGAGCTTCAGTGCGTATTTTGTCGTATGCACTTATCGGGAAATATACCGGCACATGGAAGGAGTTTGTATAATAGTCCCTGTCGGTGATTTCCGCTATAACGCCAAACTTCTCTTTATCTATACGAACGAAGCGACCGGAAAGGCTTTCTGCAGGTGTTGCAAGAAGAGAAAAGTTAAGCCCCGTTTCCTGAGAAGCCATATCGTTAAACTCACGCATATGGCGTATGATTTTAAGCCCCAACTCCTGAGCCTTTTCGCTCTGCCCATGGTGAACGCCTAAAAGCCGTTTAAGGGTTTCCGCAAGGCCTATAAAGCCCATGGAAAGCGTGCCGTGCTTTAATACTTCCCGCACTTCATCGTCCCAATTTAGTTTGTCAGAATCAAGCCATATGCCTTGACCCATAAGGAAGGGGAAGTTATATACTTTTTTCCGTGCGACAACTTCAAAGCGTTCGAGAAGCTGTTCTTTTACAAGCTTCATTCTTTCGTCAAGCAACGTAAAGAACTTATCCACATCTCCATTTGACAGCAGTGCCAAGCGCGGCAGATTTATTGAAGTAAAAGATAAATTACCCCTACCGTAGGCTATTTCGCGGCTTTTGTCGTACACATTGCCCATAACCCTTGTTCTGCAACCCATGTATGTGGTTTCGGTTTCGGGGTGGCCTTCTTTGTAATACTGCAGGTTAAAGGGTGCATCTAAAAACGAAAAGTTAGGGAAAAGCCTTTTTGCAGAGCAGCGTATAGCAAGGCGGAACAGGTCGTAATTGGGGTCTTCCGGATTGTAATTGACGCCCTCTTTTACTTTAAATATCTGTATCGGGAATATTGGAGTTTCGCCGTTGCCAAGCCCCGCTTCCGTAGCTAACAGAAGTTGCTGCATTACAAGGCGCCCCTCGGGTGATGTATCTGTGCCATAATTTATTGAAGAAAACGGAACCTGTGCGCCGGCACGGCTGTTCATGGTGTTTAGGTTATGTATTATGGCTTCCATAGCTTGATAGGTGGCACGCACGATTTCCTTGTCGGAATATTTTTTAACATTATCAAGCAACTCATTAAGTTCGCCCTGTGTGGCAAGGCCTTTTAATTGTTCAATTAAAGCCATGCGGAATTCAGGGTTCTCCTGCATCTGCGGTATAAGACCTGTTGTTTTTTCGACTTCCTGAAGCGCATTTTTAACCTTGTTTTCTGCGTCTTCCGCGCCGTACTCCACGTCTAAAAAGCGCACAAGGTTATCCCTGTAAAATTTGGCGTAGCTCTTGCGCACGCCGGGAGCCATGCCATAGTCAAACGCCGGTATAGCCTGCCCGCCATGCTGGTCGTTTTGGTTTGCCTGTATGGCGATTGCAGCAAGCGCTGCATAGCTTTGTATGCTTTGGGGTTCTCTTAAAACGCCGTGGCCTGTTGAAAAGCCGTTTTTAAAAAGCTTGTTTACATCTATCTGGCAGCAGGTTGTTGTTAGGGAATAAAAATCCAAATCGTGTATATGTATATCACCCTGTGCATGCGCCTTGGCATGCTCCGGCTTTAGCATGTATAGTTCGTAAAAATGCTTGGCGCCTTCTGATCCGAACTTTAGCATAGCGCCCATGGCGCTGTCCCCGTTTATGTTGGCGTTTTCACGCTTGACGTCTGCGTCTGCCGCTTCTTTGAAAACTATATCCTCATAGGTTTTCATAAGGCGACTGTTCATCTCCCTTGCGCGATTCCTATCGGCACGGTAGAGTATGTACCTTTTAGCGGTATCTGCAAAACCCTCTTGTATGAGCGTTTTTTCTACTATATCCTGTATTTCTTCAACGCTTGGGGGCAGAGTAGCCCTCTCGTTTTCGTTTATTGTTTTAACTACAAGCTCTGTTAATTTTACGGCATTTTCTTTTGCGTTCTTATCTTCCGACGCTAAAAAGGCCTTTTCTATAGCCTTTTCTATTTTTTCTTTATTAAAGGGCACTTGGCGCCCGTCGCGCTTAACTATAAAGCTAACTACCATTTGGGGACCTCCTAATTATTTATGCCGGCTGATTATATATATACCTCCCGCAGTTGTCAATAGCAAAAACACAAAATATTGTATTTTTAGCGTCCCTCCCCACTATATATAGTATGCAACGGCAACAAAAAACGCCCCTAAAAGGCGTTTTTTCGGTTAAAAATGTTGATTATAGTTGTATTTTTGGCTCTTTGTCGTTGCGTCTGTATATTACAAATTTAGAGCCTATAACCTGTACGGGTTGGGCATTCTGTTTTTCGCAAAGTACGGT
This sequence comes from Eubacteriales bacterium, assembly GCA_030532025.1. Lineage (GTDB taxonomy): Bacteria > Bacillota > Clostridia > Christensenellales > Aristaeellaceae > DTU024. The sequence continues at coordinate 1,756 of JAUNLY010000118.1, read as the reverse complement.
GCATGCTTCACGTGCCGTAAGCGGCGCATTCTGCTGTACAGAGCACTTAATAAGCTCCCTTGCGTTTAAAAGGTCGTACACTTCTTTTATGGTAGCGTCCGTAATGCCGTCTTTTCCTATGTAGAGTACCACAGGAAGCCCGTTTGCCATAGCCCTTAATTTGGCTCTGTTTTTTGAATTTAATTCCATATAATTCCCCTATTCTATAAAGTCAAACGATACGCTACCCATCTGCACGCTGTCGCCCTCTTGGCAACCGGCTTCTTTAAGCGCATCTATTATGCCACTCGTGCGCAGCGTTTTTTGGAACCACTGCATGGATTCGTAATCCGAAAAGTTTACGGAGGCTATAAGGCTCTCGGCGGAAGGGCCTGATACCCTGTATACGTTCTCTGCGATTCTCTCGACTTCAAAACCGCGTAAAGGCTCATCGTCAAGCACTATTTCCTCCGCAAATTCCTTTATGGGTTCAAGTTTAGATAACAGCTCCACGGTTTTGCCGAGCAGTGCGTCAAAGCCTTGGTTTGTCGCAGCGCTTACAGGGAACACGGGTACGCCATTGGCTTCTTCTATAAGGCGTGGCAGGTTCTCTTGAGCACTCGGAAGATCCATTTTGTTGGCGGCTATAATCATCGCACGTTTATCAAGCCCGCCGTATTTTTCAAGCTCTTTATTTATAAGGCGGTAGTCTTCCACAGGGTCACGCCCTTCAACGCCTGACACGTCCACCACATGTATTATAAGCCTTGTGCGCTCTATATGCCTTAGGAAGTTAAAGCCAAGGCCGGCACCCTCGCTCGCATTTTCTATAAGGCCCGGTATATCCGCCATAACAAAGCTAACGCCTGCGTAAGAACATATACCAAGGTTTGGGCTTAGCGTAGTAAAATGGTACGAAGCGACCTTGGGCCTTGCCCTTGTTACTACCGACAATATGCTGCTTTTGCCAACATTTGGGAAACCCACCAAGCCGACGTCCGCAATGGTTTTAAGCTCTAAAATAAATTCCCGCTCCTGCGTTTTAATGCCGGGCTTTGCAAAATTGGGGGCTTGCCTTGTGGGGGTCGCAAAGCGTGCATTGCCAAAGCCTCCACGCCCGCCTTGCAAAAGCACCTTGCGCTTGCCTTTCTCTGACATATCCGCCACTATTTTATTAGTCTGCTTATCTATTATAACAGTACCTACGGGTACCGGTATAAGCATATCCTGACCGGATTTGCCCGTGCGGTTGTTGCTTGAGCCGGGTGCTCCGTTTTCTGCCCTGTAATGGGCTTTGTAGCTGAAGTCCAGCAGCGTATGCAGATTGGAATCCGCAACCAGCACTATATCGCCACCACGGCCACCGTCTCCGCCGTCGGGCCCGCCGTTTACAACAAATTTTTCTCTATGGAAGGAAACCCCTCCGTCTCCGCCGTTGCCGGCTTTAAATGTTACGTTTGCTCTGTCCACAAAGGATGCCATATATTACCTCCTAACGCCGACGATAACACGCATGGATTATAACATGTAGCAGCCCCCTTTACAAACTGCCTTTTGCATAATTTGAACATATCGCAGGAAATGTGTATAATCGAATTGTTACTTTTATGTAACAGACAGCTCACTATACTAATCCAAATCGTTAATGCAAAGAGAAACGCAGGATTTTTTCTTTTTTGCAAAGCCGAATGAAGGAGGCGTAGCGGCGCTACGCTGACTGAGTGAGGTGAAGCAAAAATGGAAAAAGACAAGTTTATCGAAGCATTAAGGTGCGGGA
>JAUNLY010000007.1:4036-31801 GCA_030532025.1 Eubacteriales bacterium | reverse complement strand
GTGCTTTTATGGTTTGGAAGCTTTATTGCGTTTTTAGGACTTTTGCTGTTGGGGCTTGGTTGTGCACCCATATATCCATGTATGATACACGCAACACCCTTACGCTTTGGAAAAGAACAGTCCCAAGCTTTGATTGGAGTTCAGATGGCAAGCGCATATACGGGCATAAGCCTTATGCCGCCGCTTTTTGGTGGAGTTTCAAAGCTCTTAGGTTTAGGCATACTGCCGGTGTATTTGCTGCTTATTATCGGGGCTATGGTATATATACACCGTCGTTTAATTAAAAATATATTAAAATAAAATCTGCGTCTTTGCCAAGCTATGCTGCCTGTGTTAAAATAAAGCCGGAGGGTTTATGGTTAATATAGTGGTTGGACGCACAGGTAGGCTGTGGGATGTAATATTAAAACAGGTAAAGGCTTCTTTGGACGAAAACAAGCCTTGTGTTTTGATTGTGCCGGAGCTTTATACTTTGCAGGCGGAACGCGATTTAATAAGAGATTTAAATCTTCCGGGCTTGCTTAAAGTGCAGGTTTTTTCGCCCTCGCGCCTTAAATATAAGGTTTTTGAACGTGCCGGTAGCGACCAAAGCGTAAGTCTTGAAGAACAGGGGCAGCGCATCGCCTTTGCACGGGCGATAGAAAACTGCCGTAAAAAACTGGTTTTTTATAAAAAGGCTGCGGATAAACCGGGATTTATAGATGCTGTTACAAAATGGCTTATGCAGATAAAAGAAAGGGATATTAGCCCGCAGGATTTAAGCACCGCAGCGGAAAATACGCCAAAAAACTCCCTTTCAAAAAAGCTTAAAGACCTTAGCCTTATTTACAAAACATACGAAGATTTTATATCACATCAGGGTTTTTATGATGCACTTGATAGCGATTTGGACATGATTAGAAGGCTTAAATCAAGTGGAATTATGCAAAATGCAAGTTGCCTTGTATATGGTTTTGATTCAATAAGCCAGAAGTTAAATGGTATACTCGTTTCAATCGCAAAAGAAGCGGATAAGCTGCTTGTTACTTTAGTTGCGGATAAAGCTCAGGCTGAAGATGGCGATGCGTTTTCGGCTTCTTTAAAAAGTGCACAGCAACTTATGTTTGATATGCAAAAAAATAATATAGAAACAGAGTTTTCTTTTTATGATGCGCCGTTAAAAGCAGAGCCCGACATACAGCATTTGGAAAAATATTTTTTGTCGCTCAGAAGAAAAACCTATCCTAAAATGCCCGCTTCAATACGTCTATACCTTGGGCAAACGCCCTATAAAGAAGCGGAGTTTGTTGCCTATATGGTAAAAAAACAACTGCTTGATGGTATTGACCCGCAGGATATATTGCTTGTATGTGGTAACCTTTCAAGGTATTCTGCAATCTTATATAATCTTCTTACTGCTTTTGATGTGCCTTTTTACATATCCGAAAAAACACCTTTTACAAGCCATAACGCCGTTAAGGCGGTGTTGTTGTCCTTTGATATAATTACAGACGGCTTTAGAACAGAAGACGTAAAAGCGTACATTACAACAGGCTATAGTATGCTTTCAAAACACGAAGGATGGCAAATAATAAACTATGCTGAGGCTTACGGCATAAATGGTAACATGTGGCTTAAAGCTTTTGAACGAGGGGATGAGCAACAAAGGGTAATAAACGAGGATATACGTAAAAAGCTCATCACACCATTAGTTAAGCTTAAAGAAAATCTGTCAAGTGCAGAAAACGCATACGCTTCAATAGAGGCAGAACTTATGTTTTTACACGAAACCGGTGTGTTTGAAAAACTTGAAGAACACGAACAACTTATGTTAGACGCCAAGCTTTATACAGCGGCGGACACCGATAAGCAGATTTGGCAAAAACTTTTGGACAATTTTGACCAAATGCAGCTTTTGCTGGGGGAAGAAAAGCTGTCCATAAAAAGTTTTGTTTTTCTTTTACGTTCATCTTTTGAAAGTTTCAGCCTTTCTTCTCTGCCGCCTAAAATAGGTTGCGTGCAGGTAGGGGAGCTTGGGAAGATTTTGCCGTCATCTCCCAAGGTTACATTTGTTATGGGGCTTAACGACGGTGTGCTGTCGGATTTAGAAACTTCTATTATATCGGATATGGATTTAACATTAACAGAAAACGCCTTGGGCGCAGAAGCCGGCACCATTTTGGGCGATTACGAGCAGCAAAATCTAATAAGCCTTTATAATGCTTTAAGTTCACCCTCTCAAAAGCTTTTCGTATCATATGCTTTATCGCAGGAAACTGGAGAGGCGCTTGAACCTTTAACGCAAATTACTTCAATAAAAAAGCTTTTTCCATACCTTGTGGAGGAAGGTGGTGTTCTTGCTTCTGTTGAGGAAATGTACCCGCCAATTGCCGCAATGCCCGCACTTAAAGCTATGCCCAATAAGCTAAGAGATGGAAAATTAGACGATAACTGGCTTGAAGCGTTAAATTTTTTACGCACGGACGAAGAATACAAAGACAGAGCAGAGCAACTGTTTGCGCTTTTAAAAGGCAAGCAAACGGTGCAAAAAATATCAAAGGGGAGGGCGGAGCGCCTTTATAACCTCTCCAACATGAGCGTTTCGAGACTGCAAAACTTTGCTGCATGCCCTTTCAGGCATTTTGTGCAGTCTGGGCTACGTCCGGCAGAAAAAAAGGAATGGAAGATAGAATCTAAAGACCGTGGTAATTTCTACCATGCGGCACTGGAAGCTTTTTCAAAAAAGGCGCATGAATATGAAAAATACCCTAATATAAGCCGTGCGGAAAGTGATTATATAATGGAGCAGGCCGGTACAGATATAATAAACTCTATTAAAGACTTGCCACTTGCAGACAGTTTTAGAAGTAAAGCTAAAACACGAAGCTTTATTAGGGACTGTAAAAAAACGGCATGGACGCTTACACGAGGCCTACAAAATTCTTCCTTTGTAATATTAAAAGTGGAATTGGAGTTCGGAAATGTTGGCGGTGTGTCCCCTGTTATGATAAAATTAGCAGACGGGCGTACGCTTTACTTGACGGGTAAGATAGACCGTTTAGACGGATATAAAAGCGATTTGGAAAACTATGTACGCATTATAGACTATAAAAGCGGTGATACACGTCTAAGCCCGGAAGACATATTTGCGGGGCTTCAACTGCAGCTTCTCATCTATTTGAAAGCTGTTTCGGACGAAAGCGATGCAGTTCCCGCGGGTGTGTTTTACCAAAGGGTAAGAACCCCGCTTATAGACGAAACCGAAAAATACATAGAGCCCGAAATTTTGCAGCGCGATATAGACTCTACTTTTACCATGACTGGCATATCCTTAAAGGAACAGGAAGTGTTTTTGCTTATGGACGCAGGTGAACCACCCCTATCTTTGGGAAAACTGTTCAACAAGGACGGTAGCCCTGCAAAAGGCAAAATGCTTGCTTCAAGAGAAGAAATGCAGTTACTTATGGATTTTGCCCTTGATAAAGCCCGAGAACTGGCAATGCAAATTAAGTCGGGCAAGATATCCGCTTCCCCTTATGTCAACAAATACGGAAACGGTCCTTGCGATTACTGCGAATATTCGGGCATTTGCAGGCGAGATCCGGTGTTGTCCGCAAAGAATATGCGCATTAAAGAACCCATGAGCTTTGAAGAGCTTATAGAAAAAATCAGGCAAGAAAAAGCTTGAAAATTATTAAGGTTTTATCCAAACCATTAAACAATAGGAGGGAATGCTGTGAATACCGAAAAATACCTTGTAAAAGAAGGACAGAAAGTAGATTTAAAAGACTTTTCCACAAAACGGGACGAAAAGCTTAAGCGTGAAGTTGTTGAACGCACATTAATGCCGGACAACATACGCCAAATGGCGGAGCTGCAGGAAAAGCTGTATGCCGAAAATACATCCTCACTGCTTATAGTTTTCCAGGCTATGGATGCCGCCGGCAAGGACAGCTCTATAAAACACGTTATGAAAGGCTTTAACCCGCAAGGCGTTAAAGTGGCCTCGTTTAAGGTGCCATCAAGTGAAGAGAATGACCACGACTACCTTTGGCGCATACACAAGGAAGTTCCAAGGCGCGGGGAAATAGGCATTTTCAACCGCTCTCACTATGAAGATGTCATAGTTTCCAAGGTGCATAACCTTATAGAAAGCTCGCAGCTCCCACCTGAACTGCAGACGGAAGATATCTTTAAAAAGCGTTACCGCCAAATAAGGGATTACGAACGCTACCTATACGAAAACGGCACGATGGTTGTTAAGTTCTATCTGCATCTATCCAAGGAAGAACAAAAGGAACGCCTGTTAGAAAGGATAGAAAACCCTGACAAAAACTGGAAGTTTTCAGCAGGAGATGTTAGAGAACGGGAGTATTGGGATCTTTACATGAACGCATACGAAGCGATGCTTGAAAACACCAGTACAGATGTTGCGCCTTGGTATGTGCTGCCGGCGGACAACAAGTGGTTTACAAGATACCTTATCTCGGAAATACTTTTGGAAAAGTTAAAGGAAATGGATCCGCAGTTTCCTGAATTTCCCGAAGAACAGAGAGAAAATATGGAAAAATGTCGCAAGCTTCTTGAAAAAGAAGACTGATATAAAATGAAACTTTTGTTTGTGGGCGATACGCATGCCACGCAGGATTTAGACAAGATACCGGCATTCTTAGAAAAAGCTGAGCTTAGCAAAAACGACGCTATAATCCACCTTGGAGATATAGGTGTGTTCTTTAATGGGGCGGGGGAAGAAGCATATAATTTCTGGAGCCGTCTGCCTTATAAAGTGTTGGTGTGCTTAGGCAACCACGAGCAGTATGAGGTAATAAAAAGCCACGGCACCGTAACTAAATACGGTTGCCGTGGCTTTAATTTGTCTAATAATATATTTGCGCCATTGCCCGGTCAAACGGCAAGGCTCGGCGGGAAAAAGCTTTGGTTTTATACCGGTGCTTTTTCGGTAGACTTTAGTCTGCGCACATTGGGGCAAAACATATTCAAGGAAGAGCTGCTTGAAAATGAATTATCGGATAGAATTATAAAAAGGCTCCTTAAAAGAAAAAATGTAGATTATATTGTATCCCATGACGGGCCGGTGAGCTTTATTAAAGAGCACTTCGGCTTCCCTATACAGCCACCGCCTTTGCTATATTGGTCAAAAATGCGGCAAACAATAAATAGCCGTCGCCATGCAGGTATTGCGCTCGATACCGTTTACAAGCAGTTTGATTTTTATGGCAAATGGTATTTTGGGCATCACCATAGAGATTGCTTTACCGATAAGGTGTCGTGTCTATGGAACTGTGCCGTACTTGAAAACACAAGGGATAACACTGTAAAAATTATAGAGCTGTAATTATACTAATCCCGCACCTTAATGCTTCGATAAACTTGTCTTTTTCCATTTTTGCTTTGTCTCATTCAGTCAGCGTAGCGCCGCTACGCCTCCTTCATTCGGCTTTGCAAAAAAGAAAAAATCCTGCGTTTCTCTTTGCATTAACGATTTGGATTAGTATTAAAGCCCTATATCAAGCCCTACGGGGCAATGGTCGCTGCCTAAAATATCGTCATATATATTGGCTTTATAAGGCGTACCTTTTAAGCTTTGTGACAGTATAAAATAGTCTATACGCCAGCCTGTGTTGTTTTTGCGTGCGTTGCCCCTGTAAGACCACCATGAATATTTGATGGTATCGGGGTTTTGGTTGCGGAAGGAATCTATAAAACCCGCATTTAAAAGTTCGGTCATTTTGCCGCGCTCCTCATATGAAAAGCCGGGGTTTCCTATATTGCTTTTGGCGTTTTTAAGATCTATCTCCTCGTGTGCTACGTTTAAGTCGCCGCAGTAGATGAGGGGTTTTTGTTTGCTTAAATCCACCAAATAGCGGCGCATATCGTCTTCAAATTCCATTCTATAGTCAAGCCTTTTAAGGCCGGGTTGTGCGTTTGGAACATAGCAGTTTACAAGGTAAAAATTGGGGAAGCTAAGGGTTATCACACGCCCTTCGTCTAAATGTTTGTCGCCTATGCCAAGGCGTATTTCCTCGGGTTCTGCTTTTGTAAATATTGCAGTACCGGAATAGCCTTTTCTTTCGGCGCTGTTATATATGCAGCGGTAGCCTTCGGGAGAAAAATCCGCCTGACCTTCCTGCATTTTAATTTCTTGCAGGCAGAAGAAATCCGCATCGAGTGTTTTAAAAACTTCTTCAAAGTTTTTTCCAAGTACAGCGCGGAAGCCGTTTACGTTCCAAGAGATAAATCTCAATTATTTATACCTTCTTTCTTAATAAGATTGTCTAAATGTAGGGTGTTAACACATGCGATGCAAGCTATAACAGCGCTCATAATTAAAGGCAATATGCGGTTTAGCTTGCTGAGCCAGCCGGCTATCAAACCAAAAGGTGCGGACACTAAAAGGCTTATCATAAGAGCAAAGCCTAGCAACATTGAACGCTCTTCTTGTTCTATTGTGGCGGTAAGCAATGTATTTGTCATGGGTATAATTACGCTTAATGCAAAAGCTTCAAGCAGAGTGCCCAATATAAGTCCTGTATAAGCTTTAACAGGCAAAAGAGAGTACATAATGCCTACTGCTATATATACTGAAAAAGAAGCAAACAGGGGGAATTTAAAACGTGTAACGCTTATCTTGGGGTAGATGAAAATTGTGCTTAAAAGCATTACAAGGGAGCGTATTGTGTTGTATATAGATAGCGCTTCGTCCTCTATACCTATACGGTCTGTTGCGTATAGGGGCCAAAAGCTGTCGTTTACGGTTTTTATAATAAGGTATGCCGTCATAAGCCCTACAGCCATAAGCGCTTGGCGGTTTTTTAAAATAGAATAAAACAGATCCTTGCTCTTTATCAGTTTAGAAAAAATCCCTGTGTTTTTCGAGTCCGCCATGCGGCGCTTTGCTATGTCTGTGTCGTATGTGCCAAAATACAGGAAGAAGTTTTTAATAATCATAAGCACCATGGCTGTAAGATAGAGTACACGCATAGTAGGCACTAAGCTGTACTTGCGGACGAAAACATATGCCAAAGGAGAAACAAAGCCAGCTACCAACGAAGCTAAATTTATAAGTCCAAAAAGAAATGGTATGCGCTTTTCTTCGGCGTCTTCAACCATAAGCAGTGTATAGCTTAAGTTGGAAATGCGCCACAAACCGTTTAAGCTTGCCGCTATAACGAAGGCCGTAAAGCTCTGTGCCGTAGTCCAAAGCAGGAAAGGTATTACCCAGCCGATAAGGTCGCAATAAAAAAGAGCTTTGCGCCGCCCGAGCTTATCTGTAACTACGCCTGCAAAAACGGAAGATACCATCTGGGATAATAGCGTAATCATGGATATAACACCTATCTGTACGGGGGATAGGCCAAGTGCTGCCATATATATAGAAACAAAAGGCGTGTAAAGGTTAAAGGGTATGCCGTACAAAGGTTCTGTAAAAAGCGCAACACGTTGGTTGCCCTTTATTTTAACCAGTGTATCTATCAAGGGGTTTTTAAAATCGTGTTTTGTTCTCAATTTATTTGCCTCCGATAATTATATCATAAATGGTTTTGCCTATAAGCATTGCCATAACGACAAGCATTAGCATATGTATAAATTTTTCGCCTTTTTTAATGGCGGTATTTGCGCCGAGCCAGTTACCCATTATTCCAAAAACAGCTGCGGGAAGACCCAGCATATAAAGCACCTTGCCTTGAAGCACAAAGCTTATAAGTGCCCCTATATTGCTACCCAAGTTTACAAGCCTTGAAGCAGCAGAGGCTCTTAATGCAGGAAGTCCTAATACAGCAGCAAAAAGCAACTGCAATATAGTACCTGTCCCAGGCCCTATAAGCCCATCGTAAACACCTGCAACAAGACCCAGAATAAATGCTGTAAGCAGTGTTGGTTGTGTAGCAGTGGCTTTTTTAGTGTAATGCTTATCCTTATTAAGCATTACAAGTGCCATAAGCGGGAGCACCACAAGCACTATAATGCGTACGGTGCTTTCAGGTATCGCTTTAAAAAGCTCCGCCCCTAAAAAACTGCCGGGAAAGGAACCGGCCATAGCTGCAAGCGCCATTTTCCAAGGCATATGTTTTTTGTGAGCGTATTTTACAGTTGCAGTAAAGGTGCCTGCAAATGCACTTAATTTGTTTGTACCTGCTGCAAGTGCCGGCGGAAGGCCTGCGGCATAGTATGCGGGTAGAGATATAAGCCCACCGCCACCTGCTGCGGCATCTATAAAACCGGCAAGAAACACCAATACGCAAACAAAAACGTATGTTGTAAACCCAATAGTCAAATGCTGCCTCCCACAACAAGTAATCGCAACAATATTAACACAGCCGTAGGAAATAGACAATTGTCATTATTCGTTCACCATCTCAAAACTTTACACAAACTTTACAATAAGAGCGACGTGTTTTTACATGGAGGCTGTATTATAGGGGCGTACCAATAAAGGAGGTAAGTTTTAATGAAAAAATTGACAGCACTTTTTATGGCAGTAGCCATGATGCTCACCGCAACAGCAGTATTTGCTTTTGACGCCAACAACGAAGTCGTTGTTGTTTCCCGTGAAGAAGGCAGCGGCACCCGCGGAGCTTTCGTAGAAATCACCGGCGTATTAGCCAAAGATGCAGACGGCAACGAAGTGGACTACACCACCCCCGAAGCCGAGGTTCAGAACGCAACCAGCCAAGTACTTGTATCCGTTGCTGAAAACGAATTGGCAATAGGCTATGTTTCCTTAGCAGCTCTTAACGAAACCGTTAAGGCCCTTAAAATCGACGGCGTAGAAGCCACTGTCGAGAACATCGTATCAGGCGAATACAAAGTTGCCCGCCCCTTCAACGTAGTAACCAAAAAAGACGGCCAGCTTTCCGAAATCGCACAGAACTTCTTTGACTTCATCATGAGCGCCGAAGGCCAGAAGGTCATAAGCGAAAACGACGCAATCGCAGTAGATGCAAACGCCCCCGCATTCGAAGTAAAAGAAATCGAAGGCAAAGTAGTTGTCGGCGGCTCCACTTCCGTAGGCCCCATCATGGAAAAATTAGCAGAAGCTTACAAAGCCCTCAACCCCAAGGCTGATATCCAAGTACAGGGCGGCGGCTCCAGCACAGGCGTAAACCAAGCACTTGAAGGCACATTCGACCTTGGCATGGCTTCCCGCGCAATCAAAGCATCCGAAATCGAAAAAGGCGCATTAGGCACAGCAATCGCCATGGACGGTATCGCCGTTATAGTCAACCCCGCCAACACCACCGAAGAGTTGAGCCTCGAGCAGCTCCGCCAGATCTTCGTGGGTGAAATACTCAACTGGTCTGACCTTAACAAATAATAAACCATGAAAAATAATCGGAAATATCTTTCCGAAAACATCATGCGGGGAGTATTCTTATTCTCCGCATCTGTTTGTATTATAGCGGTCGCTATGATATGTATATTCCTCTTTGCGAACGGTCTTCCGTTTTTCCAAGAATATAATCTTTGGGATTTTCTAACCGGTACGACTTGGGCGCCACTTAGGAATATATTCGGCATAATGCCTATGATAGTAGGCTCTTTCATAATAACAATCGGTGCAGTGTTGCTCGCCTCGCCGATAGGTATTCTGACCGCTGCGTTTGTAACCTATTTTTCAAACTCAAAAATAAACCGTTTTCTGCGTCCGGCTGTAGCTTTGCTTGCAGGTATACCATCGGTTGTATACGGCTTCTTTGGTATGATGCTGCTGGTACCCATGACGAAAGAGCTTTTAAACCTGTCTTCGGGTAAAAGCATTTTGGTGGCATCGGTGCTGTTAGGTATAATGATACTCCCTACTATAATACAGACTTCGTCCGCAGCACTGAGTGCCGTACCTAAAAACTATTACGAGGGAAGCTTAGCTCTTGGAGCTACGCATGAATATTCTGTGTTTAACATAATGCTTCCCGCTGCGCGTCCTGGTATACTGTCGGGCGTAGTGCTTGGTGTTGCAAGAGCAGTTGGCGAAACTACAGCGGTTATAATGGTTGCCGGAAACCAAGCACGTATGCCAAAAGGTATACTAAAAGGTATACGTACCCTTACCGTCAACATACTTATGGAGATGGGCTATGCTGCTGATATGCATAAGGATTCGCTTATAGCGACGGGCGTTGTACTGTTTGTAATAGTTCTTTGCATCAACGCTGTGTTCTCCTACATAAACAGAAGGAGGGTAATACAGTAATGCGACAGCCTGTAAATTCAAATTCCATAACAAAAGGAAGCGCACCTCCGCATGTGAAGAGTGTACTGTTTAAAATATTAACGTACCTTTGTACCTTCCTTACGGTGCTGTCTCTTGCTTCTATAGTGGCATATATATTCGCAAACGGCATACCTAATTTCTTCTTCCGAGACGAAAACAATGCCCTTCGCTTTAAATCAAGCTTGTTTGCAATAAAATACACCACCGATAACGTGTCTATGTTCCATGCGATAATAAACACATTGTACATGACCTTCCTTTCGCTGCTTATATCGGTACCTCTTGGTGTGTTTGGAGGCATATACCTTGCAGAATATGCTCCGGCGAATTCAAAGCTTGTTAAAGTAGTGCGCATTACTTCAGAAACGCTTGCGGGACTTCCGTCCATTATATACGGTCTGTTCGGTATGTTGTTTTTTGTAAATGCACTAGGCTGGAGCTTTTCTCTGCTTGCAGGTGCATTTACGCTTGCTATAATGGTTCTGCCCGTAATATTACGGCAGACGGAGGAATCGCTCTTATCAGTACCCCGTAGCTATCGTGAAGGTAGTTTGGCACTTGGTGCCGGCAAATTGCGCACAACAATGCGTATAGTGTTGCCTGTTGCAATGCCCGGTATTTTAGCGGGTGTGCTGCTGTCAATAGGCCGTATTGTCGGCGAAACGGCGGCGCTTATATATACTTCCGGCATAGTGGCGAAAACTTGCCTGTCTCCTATGGAGTCCGGCAGAACATTGGCGGTACACCTATATCAGCTACAGCAAGAGGGCTTGCACCTTGGCGAAGCATTTGCGGTTGCTGTGGTGCTGTTGATTGTGGTAATAATAATGAATTCCATTTCAAGTAAAGTCGCCCAAAAATTCTCAGCAAAGGATTGAACATATGAACGTAGATTTAATGAAAGAAACTGGGAACACAAGCTCCGAAACTTTCCATGTGGATCCATCTCAAAAAATTAAATTCAATATTTCTGATATGCATTTGTACTACGGAGATTTTCATGCGCTTAAAGGCATAAACATGGAAATACCGGACAATAAGGTAACTGCGCTTATAGGGCCTTCAGGCTGTGGTAAATCCACGCTGCTTAAATCCTTAAACCGCATGAACGACCTTGTGCCGGGTTGCAAAATAACGGGTAAGGTGCTTCTTGAGGATCAAGATATTTATAGCCCTAATACAGATGTAAATTTGCTTAGGAAACGTGTCGGTATGGTTTTCCAAAAACCTAACCCCTTTCCTATGTCCATATACGATAATATAGCCTATGGCCCCCGTACACACGGCATAAGAAGCCGTGCAAAGCTTGACGAAATAGTCGAAAAATCGCTCCGCGACGCCGCTCTTTTTGACGAAGTAAAGGATGACCTTAAAAAGAGCGCCATGGCAATATCCGGCGGTCAGCAACAAAGGCTTTGCATAGCAAGGTGCTTAGCAATAGAGCCCGATGTTATTTTGATGGACGAACCTACAAGTGCATTGGACCCTATATCCACTTCTCGCATTGAAGATCTTGTACTTGAATTAAAAAAGAAGTATACTATAATTATTGTAACGCATAATATGCAGCAGGCCACCCGCATATCCGACATAACAGCATTTTTCCTGTTAGGCGATATGATAGAAATGTCGGCAACTGCGGAGCTTTTTGGCAACCCGCATGATAAGCGTACAGAAAATTATATTACAGGGAGGTTTGGTTGATGCGTAATAAATTTAATGAACAACTAAATCAACTCAACCGTGAAATCATACAGATGGGCAGCATGGTAGAGCAGGCGATAGAGCGTGTCTGCGATGTGCTGCGTGTGCACGATGTTGAAAAAGCAAAAACCTTGGTAAAGGGCGATGCCGAGATAGACCGCAAAGAACGGGAAATAGAAACGCTCTGTCTGCGCCTTATACTAACCCAACAACCCGTTGCTTCTGACCTTAGGCTTGTATCCTCTGCTATGAAAATCATAACCGATATGGAGCGCATAGGCGATCAAGCGAGCGATATTGCAGAAATTATAACAATGCCTGTTCAGGGCGAGTTGCTTGAAAAGCCCCCGCATCTATTAACCATGGGGGATTCTGCTACACGCATGGTACATAAAGCCGTAGATGCCTATGTAAGCCGCGATTTACAGCTTGCCGGCGAAGTAATAGAGTCAGACGATATAGTGGACAAACTATTTATTCAGGTAAAGGACGAGATATTAAGCCAAATATCAAAGAGTGGCGATGTGAGCATACAGTTGCTCGACACCTTGATGATTGCTAAATATTTTGAACGCATCGCAGACCATGCAGTAAACATTGCAGAATGGGTTGAATATGCGGTAACAGGCCTATATAAAGGTGAACCTCTTTGATTATATTTACCGTAGAAGATGATCAAAGCATTCGTGAGCTTGTTATTTATGCGCTTGAACAATCGGGCTATGAAGTAAAAGGCTTTCCGGAGGGAGAGTCTTTTCAGCAGGCACTTGAAACTCAGATACCTGACCTTGTGTTGCTTGACCAAATGCTTCCCGGTGTTGACGGCGAAACGCTTTTAAAAAACATACGCGCAAACCCTAAAACAAAGCAACTACCTGTAATTATGGTAACGGCAAAAGGGGAAGAGATGGATAAGGTGCGTGCGCTTGACCACGGTGCGGACGACTATATAGTAAAGCCCTTTGGTGTTATGGAACTGTTAAGCAGGATAAAGGCGGTTTTGCGCCGTACCGAGCCAAAGCAAAAATCCGGAAAATTCAGCTATGCCGGAATAGATATGGACGTTGAAAGGCATTTTGTTTCTTCAAACGGGGAAACGCTAAATCTTACAAATAAAGAGTTTGATTTACTGCGCTGTATGCTTACAACGCCTGAGATAGTTTTTACCAGAGAAAAACTGCTAGACACCGTTTGGGATATTGCCTATTACGGCGATACGAGAACCGTTGACGCGCATATACGCTCTCTTAGGCAAAAGCTTGGAGACAATGCATACCTTATAGAAACCGTACGCGGTGTGGGCTATAAAATTGGCTCCGCCGGAAAGGAAAAAGACCTTTGAAACGGCGTGTTTTTTGGGGCGGGGTTTTAATCTCGCTCTTTTTAACTTTATTGCTTATTGTGCTTATAGAGCATACTGTTTTTAACGAGCTTGAAAATGAGATACATTTTTCGCAAAGCATCAAAACACTTCAGCTTGCGGCAAAGCTAAACAGTTCTGATAACGATATTTTGGTTTTAAAAAATGCCGTTACGGATGAAAGAGTAGTCCTTATAAATAGAGATGGCGAATTGCTTTTTGATAATAAAGCGCCGCTTAGCACAAACGAAAACTTTTCCGACTTGCCGGAGATTATTGATGCCAGCTCTAAAGGTATGGGAAAAAGCGTCAGGAAAGACACAAAGACGGGAGCCGACATCTATTATAACGCAAGGAGACTTGTGGACGGCAATATATTGCGTATAAGCAGAAGCGATACAGGACTCGAAAAAATACGCAGTAACCTGATATTATATTTTATAGTTGTTTATATTATAATTGTTTTAATCTCGTCTTTTTCCTCTAAATATATAACCGAGATAATAGCCAAAAATATAGAAAAAATTAGCTTCGACAATCCTGTGGACACATGTGTCTACGAAGAGCTTTTGCCTTTTACCCGCGAAATGAATACGTGGAAAAACGAGTACTTAAACAAAATAGAAGAGATAAAAAGCCATCACCGGCAAACAGAAGCCATTATAAACGGCATGGGAGAAGGCTTTGTGATACTTGATGGGAATTTAAACATAGTATCAATAAACAAAAGTGCGGGTGCAATTTTAGGTGTGGATATAGACTTTGCACAGGGAAGGCCGCTTGTAGCCATAACTCGCCAAAAAGAGATTATGCAGCTTTTGAATAATTTGGAAAGACAGGACAGCAGCTTTGTAGTAGCGCATATTAAAAACAGCATGTACCGTGTTGCTGCAAGTATAGTAACTGAGGGGGAAAGAGGCGCTGTGCTCTTGTTTACGGATTTGACAGATAAACTTGAAGCCGAAAATATGCGTAAGCGTTTCACTGCCAATGTTTCGCATGAGCTGCGCACCCCGCTTACTACTATATCGGGCTATACGGAAATGCTTACGAGCGGTATGGTAAAAAGTGCTGACCAAGCTGTATTTTTGGAGCGCATAAATAAAGAAGCCAAACGCATGCTGCATCTGGTTGAAGATATAATGCGCCTTAGCAAGATGGACGAGGGTAATATTTCGGACAAACACGAATATATTAAACTAATGGACGTAGTTAAAAGCTGTGCCGAGTCATTAAGGCCTGTTGCAGAAAAAAAACAGGTGGATATAAAGTTTTCCGGTGATGCTGCCTTCATATATGGTGATGAAACGCTGGTCGGAGAAATAGTGTTTAATCTTATGGACAATGCCATAAAGTATAATAAGACTGGTGGAAGCGTACATGTGCATGTGCGTAGTCAGGGTGAACAAAGCGTTTTAACCGTGCGAGATAACGGTATAGGCATAGCAAAAGAGCACCAAGATAAAATATTTGAACGCTTTTATCGCACGGACAGTAGTCGCTCTAAAGAAACGGGTGGTACGGGTCTTGGGCTTTCAATAGTTAAACATGCGGTGGAACACCATAAAGCTAAACTTAATGTTGAAAGTGATCTTGGGGTCGGTACTACGATGACTGTAGTGTTCCCTGTAAAGCCACAGGCGAACAAACAATCATATTGATTTAATTTTTACCTGTATAAGCTCATTAAAGCCTGATTTTAATATATAAGCATAGCATGACAAAAGCTTTTCTTCGCTTTTTACATGCAGGCTGTGTGTTGCTCTTATTGCGGCGACGGCTGTGTTAAATACATTTACTGCTCCGTGGCGTTTTATTATTTTATATTCCTCTAACGCCAAAGGTAGCAGTTTTTTTGTATCAGGCTCTTGTCCTGTTAAAACCTTATATCTATTACGGAAAAACGAACGCATAAGCAACGTGCTGTTAAATGGCGTTTCGTCCGGCAAAAAAGGAAGCTTCCATATGCCACCCATTTCGTCAGATGCGCGGTTTAATTCCTCCTTGGGTAGATAGCTTAAGGCGTACATAAAAGCGATAAACAAAAGCAGTGCTTCGTCTGTGGTTTGTATGGAGTTAAGATTATCTATAATATTCTTAAAAAGAGGGTTGTTTAATCTTTCTCCATAGCATTGCTCGCGCATTTCTTTGCTGTTTTTATAAAGATAATAGTTACCTATGTGTTTTTCAAGCCCGGTTTTGGCGAAGACATCGTCTTGGTTTGCTACAAGATAAACCGGAATTTGCGGAACGGAAAATGAGTTCAAAGCGGTGCTTGGGGGAGCAAAGCCGTATGCCGTTATGTTTTTGTGATATGCCCCTTCAAGTGTAAGCTTAAGTGCCATTATTTGCAGTACAGCCGCACCTTGACTGTGTCCTGCTAAAAAAACCTTGAAAGGGCTGTCGGGGCTTTTTATGCTTATAAATATATCTTTTAAGCTGATTTTTTTTAGACCCAGCTCCTTTGCAACTGTGGAGAAATTTATGCTTTCGGCGTCAGCTATAAATTCCTCTGCAATTCTGTTGAAGCCCGCATGTAGTCCGTCATCATGCTCAAAGCCGAAGTTTGAAAGCCAGCTTAGAAAATTTTTACCTGTGCCAGCAAAACCTATCGCTATAACATATTTTTTTGAAGAAAGCCTTTTAACAAGCACAACAGAACGTCCTCGCTCGGTGCTGTACGGGTCATCTATAAGTGTGCTTAGCTGTTTGCCTGCTGTAATTATATTATCGGAGGAAGCCTTGGCGATTTTTGGCACAAGCGTATTATAAAATGCGCTGCGTAATCTGTTTTTTTCTTCAAAAGAAGCTATACCGCCGTATATTTTATTGCGTATTTTGATAGAAATATCGAACCAGCCGTCTTCTATCCAGTCTGACATATCAAGCGAATATGAAAGCTTGGAAAGCTCTAAACCAAGCTCCATTCCGATTTGAGAAAATTTATAAAAAACAGCTTTAAGATCTTCTGAATGTATAAGCGAATCTGCCAACAAAACCACTCCCTTTGTAGTTATTTTAACACGAATGATGTTTATTGCAAATTAAAAAAGGGTTAATTTTTATTATGTGACAGGGATTAACAATAAAATTATTGGGAAGCTTAACCCTTATATTTTGTTTTAAGATTTAAAAAGGAGGGTTTTCCCTCCTTGAATATTCACAGCTTGTTAACTCTTATTTTATGTACATTGTCCTTAGGGAGTTAAATACTGCGAGTATCATAACGCCTACATCGGCAAAAACGGCAGCCCATATGGGAGCCTTGCCAAGGGCACCCAATATTAAAACCAAGAATTTGATAAATAAAGATATTACAATGTTCTGCCTTACTATTCTCATGGTTTTTTTGGAAATCTTTAAGGCTTTTGGAAGCTTTATGAGCTTATCGTCCATAAGGACTATGTCCGCAGATTCAATTGCGGCGTCACTTCCTAAGGCTCCCATAGCTATGCCAACGTCTGCACGCATAAGCACAGGTGCGTCGTTAATCCCGTCTCCGACAAAGGCGGTCTTATGGCCCTCGTTTAAAAACTGCTCTACCTTTTTTACTTTGTCTTCAGGCATAAGTTCAGCGTAGTATTCATCAATGCCTATTTCTTTAGCGACATTTTTAACTACGTTTTCACGGTCTCCTGAAAGCATAATACAGCGCTTTATGTTAAGCTCTAAAAGCCTAGCGATGGTTTCTTTAGCGTCTTTTTTTATTTTATCGCTTATTAGTATATGCCCTAAGTATTCTTTGTCTCGGCTTAAATGCACCACGGTGCCGGGGTGTGTGCACTCACTATATTTTACGCCGGTATCTTCCATCAGCGTTGCATTGCCAAGGGCGAAGTTATCCCCATCAACCATTGCGCTTACGCCTTTGCCGGCGTGCTCATGCACTTTGTCTATTCTATTTAAATCTATTTCCTTGCCGTGGGCTTTTTTTATAGAGACGGCGATGGGGTGCAGCGATTGGCTTTCAAGCGTTGCAGAAATGTCCAACATATATTTTTTGTGTTCTTCGTTTGCGTCTTGCTCAGTAGGAGAATGGACACCCGAAACCTCAAAGCTGCCCTCGGTGATTGTGCCGGTCTTATCAAAAACGAAAGTATCTGTTTTGGAGAGTGCCTCCAAATCACCTGCACTTTTTATTAAAATACCGTTTTTTGAAGCGGAACCAAGTCCTCCAACAAAAGACAAGGGCACACTTACAAGAAGTGCACAGGGGCAGGACGCCACAAGGAATATAAGCGCTCTTTCAATCCATTTGCTAAAAGCTTCGCCTATAAAAATAGGAGGAATAAAAGCCAAGGCCAATGCTGATAAAACTACAACAGGCGTATAATACCTTGAAAAACGTGTTATAAATTTTTCGCTGCGTGCCTTTTTATCGAATGAATTTTCGATTAAGTCCATAATCCTTGACACAGTGCTGTCCTTATATAGGCTGTCGGCGCGTAATAAAATGCTACCGGACAGGTTTATGGAGCCGGAGTATATTTTATCATTGGGAGCTATGTCTTTTGGGATACTCTCTCCGGTAAGGGCGGCAACATCAAGCGCGCCGAAGCCTTTTATAACGGTACCGTCAACGGGTACACGTTCGCCGGGTTTTACAAGCAAGGTATCGGAAAGCTCTATTTCTTCAGGGGATAATGCGATTTCTTTTCCGTCTACAACCTTAACTGCGGTTTCAGGAACTATGTTTAAAAGTTCTTCTATGGATTTTCTGCTTTTACCTACGGCTATATCTTGAAAAAGCTCTCCAAGTTGGTAGAAAAACATAACGGCAAAGGCTTCGGGAGATTGGTCTATAAAAAATGCGCCCAAGCTTGCAAGGCTCATCAAAAATTGTTCGTCAAGCCATTGACCGTGCAGTGTGTTGTTAACAGCAGCATATAAAATATCGTAACCTATAATAATATATGCTATGAATATAGCAAAAAAACGGGCTGTTTTATCAAATGGTAATATTAAGGCTGTAATAAATATAACAAGCGAGAGTGCAAGCCTTAATATAATATATTTTTGTGATTGCTCAAGTTTAATTTTCATACTCAATCCGTTATTTTGCAGGCGCTTTCTATGCCGCTTATTGTCTTTTGTATTTGTTGAACTAAGGCAGAGATATCCTTTTCGTCCGATTCAAAGGAAAGCTTTCCCATTATAAAGTTTATCTTAGCGTTGGAAACATTTGGGATTTTATTAATTTTGCTCTCCATGCGCGCAGCGCAGGCTGCACAGCCAAGGTTTTTAAGCTTAAAACTGTATTTCATATTATTTTCTCCCTTGCAAATCTGTTCTTTCTTCAATTAAGTGGTGGAAACCTTCCCCGATTATAGTGCGTACATGTTCGTCAGCAAGCGAATATACTATCATCTTGCCGTCCCTTTTACCGGCGACAAGGTTTGCGTCTCTAAGAGTTTTAAGTTGGTGGGATATGGCGGACTGCGTCATATTTAAAAGCTCTGCTATTGCGCAAACGCACATATCAGATTCCAAAAGTGCAAAAAGTATTTTTACACGGGTAGAGTCGCCAAAAACTTTGTACAAATCCGCCAAATCGCTCAAAAGTTCATCCTTTGGTAGATCGTCCCGCACTTTTTTAAGCAGTTCATCGTGGCTATGCCGCATATATACCTCCATTCATGTGTACATACATTCATATGTGTAACTGCTCATATGATAAAACTTGCAAGGCTTTATGTCAAGCGTTTTAAGAAAATATTTTTCACATGGAATCTATAAAAGGCGTACTTAATGCAACTGCCTAAGTCTTTTAAGCGCTATGGACAATAGCTGTAAATAATGATATGATAATTTTGCTTAAAGGAAACGGACGAAAGGGCTTGGGGGTGAAGCTATGATTGCTGTATCGCAGGTTGTCTGTGCTCTATCTCCTTGGCTTGGCGACCGCTTTCTTTCGCAGCACGAAGGAATTGTCAACAGCATTGCTATCAAGCTTAATACCTTTGTTTTAGGCAGAGACAGCTTTGAAAATATAGCAGGAAATATAGACGATATGCTGTTTTTTGCTGTACGCTCCTTTACAAAAGGCAAAATGGTGCTTAAGATGGGTTCTGGGCAAAGCTACCGCATAAGAATGGAAGATTTTTATGTCATGACGGACGATTTGCTCTACCTACTTTTTGCGGTGTTGCCTAAAACTCGTAATCACTACATAGCTTTGCAGGACTATTCCATAAAGCATAATTCTCTTGCTTCTCTTCGCGCGCTATATCTACATTTCGACTCCTTTCAGACAGAGGAAGAAAAGCAGACATTAAAAAAGGTAATTACATCTTGCTTTGACAAGGCCCGCTGGCGTTGGTGGCTGGATAATTAGAAAGAAGGTTCCATGGGAAAAATAATCGCGGTTGCAAACCAAAAAGGCGGCGTTGGAAAAACCACAACGGCGGTTAATCTTGCCGCAGGTCTTGCGGATATAAAAAAAGGCGTTCTTCTTTGCGATTTGGATCCGCAGGGCAACGCTACAAGCGGCCTTGGCGTAAAAGCAAAAGACAAGACGAGTTACGAAGCTTTAATAGCTCAACTGCCCATAAAGCAATGTATTTTAAATACAAATGTAGAGGGCTTAAAAATTCTGCCATCTGATATACGCCTTGCTGCTGCGGAAGTGGAGCTTGTAGGCTTAGAAAACCGCGAGTTTTATTTTAAAAATGCATTAAACGAGGTAAAGGACGAGTATCATACCATTATTATAGACTGTCCGCCGTCCTTGGGGCTGCTTACGATAAATGCACTATCTTCTGCGGACAGCGTGCTTATTCCCATACAGTGCGAGTATTATGCGCTGGAAGGTGTTACACAGCTGCTTAACACAATAAAAAGAGTTCGGCAGACTGTAAACCCACAGCTTGAAATAGAGGGGATACTGCTTACTATGTACGACGGCAGGACCAATTTATCTTTACAGGTTGCGCAGGAAGTAAAAAAGCACTTCCACGGCAAGGTGTTCAGTAGTATTATCCCAAGAACGGTGCGCCTTGGGGAAGCACCAAGCTTCGGTTTGCCTATACAGCGTTACGATTCTCGCAGTACTGGCGCCGAAGCCTATAGGCAGCTTGCAAAAGAAATATTCAAGTCTTCTAACAAAGGAAAATAAAATGGCAAAAAAAGCATTGGGCAGAGGCCTTGACGCTCTTTTTCCCCAGGCGGAAACGGAAAAAGACAGCGTAATACAGTTATCCGTAGCCGACATAGACGCAAACCCTTACCAGCCTCGTAAGAGCTTTGACGAAGAAATGCTCAAGGAGCTGGCGGACAGCATTAAGGAGCTTGGCGTTATACAACCCATACTTGTAAAACGCAGCCAAGACAGGTTTCAGCTTGTGGCAGGGGAAAGGCGTTTCCGTGCTACACAAATGGCAGGGCTAAATGTTATACCCGCAATCGTGCGAGATTTTAGCGAGCAGGAACAGCTTGAAATAGCCCTTATAGAAAACCTTCAGAGGGAGGATCTAAACCCAATTGAAGAAGCCGAAGCCATAAAACTGCTTATGGAAAACTTCCGCTATACGCAGGAGGCGGTTGCTAAAAGGATAGGCAAATCCCGCCCAAGCGTTGCAAACCTTTTAAGGCTTCTAAATCTTCCGGAGGATATACGACAGCTTATAAAGGAAGGCCGCCTAAGTGCTGGCCACGGCAGAGTCCTTGCGGGAGTTGGAACGGTTGCAAAAAAACGCGAGCTGGCAGAGCGTGTCTTAAACGAAAACCTAAGCGTAAGACAGCTTGAAGCCATTGCCGCAAGACCGCAAAAAGAGGAAAGGCCCGCAAAAGCACTACCACCCGAAATGGCAGAGTTTCAGGAAGAACTGCACCGTGCCTTTGGCGTAAGAACACGTCTAAAAGGCGGTTTAGAATCCGGCCGCATCGTAATTGCCTACAAAACACGTGACGAACTGGAAACCATATACAGGCAAGTGCATCGCATATTAGAGGAGGATTAACTTATCGCACAGGCTGCTTCGCGTAGGCAGTAGCCTTCTCCGCGTATAGTTTTCACTGTTTCTTTACCGAGTTTTTTTCTGAGCCTTGCAACGTGCATATCTATTGTGCGCGTTTCAAGCGGGCAGGAATGCCATGCAAGGAGCATGAGCCTGTCTCTTGAAAAAATTTCGCCTGGGTTTGTCGCAAGCGTTTCAAGCAGCAGGTACTCCTGTTGCGTAAGAGCTATCGTCTTGTGGTTTACCTTTACGGATAACTCGTCTGATTGCAGAGTAATAACAGTTCCTTGTAATTTTTTCTCGGGTTTCTGCATTTAAAATCACCTCACACATATATAACGTATGAGAGTTAAAAATCCTTGCATTTTATTTATTGGGAGGAAAATCTATGCCACAACTGCGATTATTGGTCGTCGCAGACAAGGAAAGCAACTATATTTGGGATCATTTTGACAAATCCCGCTTTGAGGGAGTGGACCTTATTATCTCCTGCGGGGATTTAAAGGCGAGCTATCTTTCGTTTTTAACTACTATGGTGGCAGCGCCGCTTTATTATGTGCATGGCAACCACGACGGGCATTATTTAAGGACTCCGCCAGAAGGCTGCACTAATTTAGAAGACAGAATGATAGAAGTAAAAGGCATACGCTTTTTAGGTTTTGGCGGCTGTAAATCCAGAAGTCCAAAGCCTTTTCATTATACGGAAGCAGAAAAAGCCAAAAAAATAGTCAAAAAATTCCCGCAAATTTCTACTTTTGGCGGTTTTGATGTATTAGTAACCCATACACCTGCGGCGGGGCTTGGAGATGGGGAAGACAGTTTCCACCAAGGCTTCAGCAGCTATCGTACATTACTAAACCAATTCAACCCGACATATCACTTCCACGGTCATCAGCACTTAAATTACGGCGTTAAAAACCGTACTATAACATATGGCAACACACAGATAATAAACGCCTACGGCTATCAAATAATAGATATATCCGTACCCGTAGTAAAGCGTAAACGCTTGTCCTATATTAAAATGCGCTATGATTGGGGGAAAAACTATGCAGCCGAATTATGAACGCGAAGCTAAAGCTACCTACAACGAAGCCTATAAGCTTGCGCGAAAAAACTATGCAGCTCTACAGGCTGAAGGTAAAAAAGGCACACTTAAAGCCTTAAGCGAAGTGCTTGAACAAAACAAAATTATAGCATATGTTAAGCAACCCATAAAAGAAATTCCGCTTTCCTCGGTGGTAGGCACCTATACTTCAGGGCGAGCACGCTCTTTCAGTGGAAACTTTATGCCGCTGCATGTAGAAAAATCTGAATTTGCCAGCAAATGGATTTCGCTTTGCGCTGCCCACATAAACGAGGGCATAAGAGATGCGATAGAAGTATACGAGTATATGTGGCAATACTATGTAATAGAAGGCAACAAGCGTGTAAGCGTGCTTAAATATTTCGGCGCGCCTACTATAAGGGCAAATATAACAAGGGTTATACCGCAGTACAACGATGAAGATCCTAATATAAAGCTTTATTATGCCTCTTTAAAATATGATAAAAAAGGTTTTTTTAAAGGCGTTAAAATGAGCCGTGCGGAAAACTATGATACCCTTGCAGAAATAGAACAGGGTATTGAGCTAAGCGAAGAAGAAGAGCAGCCAAAGCACCTAAACGGCATATACTTACAGTTTATAACTGCCCTTGAGCAGCTTGAAATAGACTTGCCGGTAGGCGATGTAATACTGCAATATTTACAGCTTTACGGTATGCCAAGAGATACCGTCTTGTCTGAAATAAAAAGCCGCATACTCGATATGGAGCCCCAGCTTAAACTTATAAGCCTTCCTCAGATAGAAACAAACATATTGCTCGAAAAAGAGCAGGATCAACCGGCGGGCCTTATGCAGCGTCTGTTCAATATAAAACGCACTGCAAAGGTTATGTTTGCATACGAAGAAGGGCGCACGGACAGCAACTGGATAGGCGCACATGAAAAAGGAAGACGAATAATGCAAGAAGCCCTTGCTTCCCAAGTAGAAACATTTATTTTAGACGACCTAAACGAGCTTAACTGCTACGATGCGCTTGACCAAAACGCAAAAAATTGCGACTTGGTTATTGTAACTTCCACAAGGCTTATGAATGCGGCACTTCGCTTCCAACTGGAAAACCCGAATCTACTTGTGCTCGTGTATTCAAGAGTAAGAGAAAACGCTAACCTTGTAACTTATTACGGCCGTTACTATGAAGCTGTGTTCCTGTGCGGTTTAGCTGCAGGTTTTGCGAGCAAAAACCGCAAAGTGGCGTACATTACGCCGGCACTTAAAAACAGACATACTACGGATATCAATGCCTTTGCTTTGGGCGTTAGAACCGTTTCACCCTTTGCAGATGTATATGTAGTAAGCAAGGATGTCCTCCCTGATAGACCAGACACCTGTATTTCCGGCATAAAGCATGCGGCGGCACTTGGTGTAGATGTTGTTATGTCTCCGCTGACAAGTGATATTGACTTAAAAAACGTTCCTAAGGACGCTTTTAGTGCTGTTTTTTCGATAGACGACACGGGTATGGCGGAAAGCTTTTTAGCTTCTCCTGCGTGGGACTGGGGCAGGTTCTATACGGAAATCGTAAAATCTTTCTTAAACAACAGCTTAGATTACCTACAGGATATAAAAGCGCAAGATAATTCAGTAACCGGTCTTTGGTGGGGCTTTGGTACGGGCGTTCTTAAACTCCGCTTGGGGGATTTTTTGGATCCCGCCGCAGAAAACCTCATTCATTATCTGCGCAGCAGCATAGCTCTTGCACGCTTTAACCCTTATCACGGGCCGGTAAAGGACAGCGAAGGCGATTTCGTCATAAGTTCACAGGCAGACTTGCGTCCCTATGATATTTTAAATATGGAATGGATTGCGGATTTTATACGCCTTGTGCGTTAGACTTGTAAACAAAAATAAAACAGGCTATAATTCGCTCTTGGGAGGATTTTAATTTGAATGAAGAAATAAGGCTGCAAGACGTCGTACAGATGAAGAAAAAACACCCTTGCGGCTCTTACGAGTGGACTGTTACCCGCATCGGTGCGGATATTAAAATGCGCTGCAACACTTGTGGACGCGTTGTTATGCTGGACCGTAGGGATTTTCTGCGCCGCAGAAAAAAGACGCTCGTGCAAGGACCCGTTCCTGCAGAAATTTCTTTAGGAATTAAAGTTCCATATATGGAAGGAGAAAGCAAAGATGAATAACGATAATATTACAGACAAAAATCAAGCAACCGAAGAAACTGTATTTGAGCAAAACACGCACGATACAGGTGAAACAAATTCGGATAATTTAAATAAAGACAAAACAGTAAAAGAAACACCGGACGAACAAAAGCCACTAAGCAAAGAAGAAATAAAAAAACAGAAAAAAGAAAGAAGTGATAAGCGTTGGAACAGTTTTTTTAGCTGGATAGGCGTAATATGCTTTGCGCTTATATTAGCGGGCGCATTAAGAGGTTTTTTAGGGGAACCCGTGCGTGTTGATGGAAACAGCATGAACGATACGCTTATGAACAAGGAGATCGTAATAGCAACAAAGCCTAAATTGCTTATAGGCAAATTAGAGCGTGGCGATGTTGTAATATGTCATTTCCCAAACCGCAACGAACACACATTCCGCATAGGTGCGACTCTTACTTTAAAAGTGGACACGGCATTTATGAAAAGGCTTATAGCGCTCCCAGGTGACAGTATAGCTATAATAGAAGGTCAGCTTTATATTAACGATAAGCCAGTTCAGGAAGACTATGTAACGCACACCTCAACGCAAAGCTACCCAAGGAGGGTGTTGGGCAGAAACGAATATTTCGTCATGGGTGATAACCGTGCCAACAGCCACGACAGCCGCTCATACGATGTCGGCACCATAACCGAAGATATGATAGTAGGGCACGCAAAATGGGTTATTTACCCGTTTAATAAGATACGCAGCATAGACTAAATTGGACAGCCTTGCCGTACTAAAAAAGTATTTTGGCTTTTCCTCATTTAGGGAAGGCCAAAAAGATATAATAGAAAACATACTTGCCAAAAGGGACGTGCTCGGCGTTTTGCCGACAGGTGCGGGTAAATCCCTGTGCTACCAAATACCAGCAGTAATATTTGAGGGTATAACGCTTGTTATATCCCCGCTTATTTCTTTAATGCACGATCAGGTAATGGCGTTAAACCAAGCGGGTATACCTGCAGCTTATATAAACAGCACCCTTAGTCCTAAGCAAACCGCAGAAGCCCTGCGCCGTGCGCAGCTGTACAGATATAAGATTATATATGTCGCGCCTGAAAGGCTGTTTGCTCCTTCGTTTTTACAGCTTTGTTCAAAGGTTAACATATCCTTTGTAGCTGTAGACGAGGGGCATTGCGTTTCCCAATGGGGGCAGGATTTTAGGCCGAGCTACCTAAAAATAAAATCTTTTATAAGTTCTTTTAAACAAAGACCGGTTTTAGCGGCTTTTACAGCAACTGCTACATCTATTGTAAAACAAGACATTATAACTTTTTTAGGACTTCAATGTCCTTTTGTTTTGACTACAGGTTTTGATAGACCCAACCTATATTTTGAAGTCCGCAAGCCTAAAGACAAAGACGAAGAGCTTATGCGCATATTAAAAAAATGGGATGGCAACAGCGGGATTATATATTGCGCCACAAGGAAAAATGTAGACAAGGTTTGCGATTTGCTTAGAAATAACGGCATTAAGGCTGCAAGGTATCATGCTGGACTTTCTGATGATGAGCGCAAAATAGCACAGGAAGATTTTCAGTTTGACCGCGCTCCCATAATGGTGGCTACAAATGCTTTTGGTATGGGGATAGATAAATCAAACGTACACTTTGTGGTACACTATAATATGCCAAAGGACCTTGAAAGCTATTACCAAGAGGCAGGGCGTGCAGGCCGAGATGGAGAGCCAGCAGACTGTATATTGCTTTACAGCAAGCAGGACGTACATATAGCGAAGTTTCTTATTCAAAACTGTAAGCAGAGCGAAAGCACTTCAATAGCTCAACAAAATGAGCTTATAAAAAACCAAGAAGAGCGTTTAAAGCAGATGACGTTTTATGCTACCACGCCATACTGTCTACGCAGCTTTATACTGCGGTATTTTGGGGAAAAGACTTACGAGAAATGTGGCCACTGTTCTTCCTGTACTGGTCTACAGGTGTTGCCGTCGTTAAAAAAGACAACTCAATGCATAGAGAACGATTTAGAACTCGTGTTTGCGGCTTTACGGCAT
Organism: Eubacteriales bacterium; assembly: GCA_030532025.1. Taxonomy (GTDB): domain Bacteria; phylum Bacillota; class Clostridia; order Christensenellales; family Aristaeellaceae; genus DTU024. Next base: position 5,289 of record JAUNLY010000007.1, on the reverse strand, counting down.
TTAAGAAACCTTATAGCAATAGAAAACCAAATACCAGCATATATCATATTTCACGACAGGACATTGAGAGACATGGCAGAAAAAATGCCGCTTGATTTAGAGGGTTTTTCAAAAGTCTCCGGTGTAGGCGAGAAAAAAGTTAAAGAGTACGGAGAAGTTTTTATATCACTTATAAAACAAGTAAAAAATATTATTTCGAGTGGAGAAAAGTTTTCTGTTAAGGAAATGCAGGAAACGGCAGCTCTTATATTTAACAATTTAAAGCCTTGGAGCGATCAGGAAATATTGCGTTTGAGGGTAGAAAAAGCTCAAAAAATGAGCATAGACAGCATATCCAAACTGCATAAAAGACCGGTAAGCGCCATAGAAGAAATGTTACAAAGGCTTATTTGAGCGGCTTATCAAAACTTTACATAGATTTTAAATACTTTTCTTGAGAAATGTCCGTCAAAATGTTAAGATATACATATAATTTATGTCGAGCGGAGGTTGCTTATGAAGAAAGAAAACGTACACGAAGTGCTTGACGAATTAATCAAATTAAGTTCGGCTGTTCAACAAGACGGGGAAATCTTATATAATCGTTGGAAAAACACCATATACAGAGAAGGTTTTAAGAAAAGCGCAAGAAACCTTGCGGAATACCTTGCCTTAAGAAAGTACGACCTGCGGGAGTTACAATGGAAACTTATACCCTTGGGTCTTTCTTCATTAGGCCGCTTGGAAGCGCGCGTTATGCCTACGCTGGATTCTGTCGTATCCTCCTGCGAACGCATAGCAGGCAAGGAAATTACTACGGAATACCACGAAAGCGCGGACTTTTTAAACGGCGAAGAAATACTTTGCGAAAACACGGAAGAAGTTTTAGGACCTGAACCCGACAAACGTTATACCCGTATTATGGTTACTCTGCCTACAGAAGCCGCATACGACCCATCAATAGTAGACAATCTTGTAGCAAAAGGCATGGAAATTGCCCGCATAAATTGCTCCCACGACAGCGAACCCATATGGGAGATGATGATAACAAACGTACGAAAAGCGTCTGTAAAGTACGGCAGAAACTGTCGCGTAAGTATGGAAGTACCGGGGCCTAAAATAAGAATAAGCCGTCTTATGACGACTATGCGAAAACCACGTGTTTTAAACGGCGACAGGATTTATTTAACGGCAAGCAAACTCATGTTTTTGCCTAAAGATATATCGCTTGCTATATGTTGCAGCATACCCGAAATTGTGGATTACCTTAATGT